>JAAENG010000518.1 GCA_024224665.1 Chloroflexota bacterium
GGGCCCTCACACGCCACATCGATTGCAGAACCTAGTGAATCAACGTCAAGCACCGTTACGATGGCTCCAGAAGTACGATGGCCGAATGAGTGACATGGCTGTATGAGCAACATGACTTAACAGGCACCAAGCTGAATAAGACGTCGACTTTGCCCTGCCACCGATTTGAACATTATTTCACCAAGATCCCTGAACAGGCATATTTCACGTGCACACCGATTTCCGAATACACCGTTTACTCGTCTTCGCCGCGGCAGCTTGCTGTTTTTCTGGTTCTGCACTTCAGGCTTCGGCACAAGAACCAAAAGCGATCGGCAATGCATTTCTACCACCGGATGCCGCAGCCACAGTGATCATGCGGGTCTCAGAAACACTTGCGAGCCCCCAGACTGAGCTGTACCCAATCGAGATTGGCAATGCTTGGTGTCAGCAAAATATTGGCATGACTGCAGAAGAGATTGAAACGGTACAAGTCATTGCCGCAGTTCCAGGTCCAACTGGCCCCATGGTTGCTGCTGTCATCAGGTTGAAACAGGACTTCAATCTGGCTCGGGTTAACGCGGAGATGGTGAATGCCAATGAGCCAGTCGACGTGGATGGCAACGCATGTTATCCGATCAATACACCTTCCCCAGCAATGCTGCATGAATACGATAAGCGGACCGTCATTCTGGCAACGCCAAATTACATGGCCACCGTTATACGCGCGGGTGCGGATGATCGTGTGCTTGGTCCACTGGCAGAGTTGGCAGACACGACCCCGCCATCCGGCCAAGTCTCGCTATTGGCTTCAATGGAACCAGTGCGTCCCATCGCGATGAACCTGCTGCAAAACGCAGGTGACCAAATTCCACCACCACTACAAGGCTTGACCAAGGTGCCCGACTTAGTGGATGCGATGGTCCTATCGATCGACATCGAAAACGAAAAGGCTGGCCAGCGTCTCACCATGTTGGCGAGCGACGCGTCCGCAGCAAAAGAACTGGAACGAACCCTGAACAACGGAATTTTTTCGCTACGCGATATGCTGCTGCAGGGTGCGATCGCTGACATGAATCAGGATGATCCAGTCGCTGTCGCAA
>JAAENG010000519.1 GCA_024224665.1 Chloroflexota bacterium
CAGGCATTGCCCATCTGATTGGTGGAGCATTAAAAAAACGCCCGTGCTTTGACAGCACGGGCGTTCGGTTTTCTTTCGTCTTCTCTGGGCTTAGTCAATCAACCAAGCTGCTTGATCAACAAACACCGACCAGAAGAATGAGCCAGCACTGAAGGACGGGCTGGACCAGCGAACTTTCGCTCGAATTTCTCCATTCACTTGGTTGACGTAATCATCAAGATTGCCACCTGGAACGCCATCCACCACGATGTCGCTTACACCCGCTGGTCGGGTGTCTATCAGATTCCAGCTGCTGTTGGCGGTGTTCCACAGGTAAACCTGTTGAACTACATCGTCGGAGGTGCCGCCTGTCATGCTGGCTTCTAATCGGAATGTCAGGCTGTTAGGCGAAGTGATCATCGATTCAGATACCAGAATAACATCGATCTTCTGTTTGATCGGGTTACTGGTCGGTGATGGTTCCACTTCCAATTTGACATCGTCACTATCGCCGACGTCGCCCAATGAGCCTGCGGCCACAACGCCATCTAAGAACTTGGAGCCCAGTGGCGCTACCGTTGGTGGCTCGCAAACCGCCATGCTGATTTCCAAACCGTCAAATGCAGCTTCCACGACCGAACCTTCACCGAGGTCCGAGACGTTGACGCGAATTCTCATGTTGGAGGTCGGGGCAAGCGTGTCACTGATACGGAAGGTCTTCGCAATCCAGCTACCTTCTACTTCGGGGCCATCGGGACCCACGGTCTCCAGATTACTCCAAGTAGCACCGCCATCATTGGAAATATCGATCACCATGACGTCGGCACGCGGGGCATTCCCGAATACGTTATCGTAGAAGCGTCGA
>JAAENG010000520.1 GCA_024224665.1 Chloroflexota bacterium
CAACCCGACTTCGCAGCAGCTTTGCTAAAGGAAGCGCATGATCGTGGAATAAATACGGCGATCGAAACAGCCTGCAACGCGCCTTGGGCTAACGTGGAAAAGGTACTGCCTCACGTGGACACGATGCTCCATGACATCAAACTCATGGATAGTGAGCGCCACAAGAAGTGGACCGGCGTCGGGAACAAACGGATCTTGGAGAACTTCAAAAAAGCCTACGAAACGTTTCCCGACATAGACTTCATCGCCCGCACGCCCCTGATTCCCGGCGTTAATGCCGATGAGGAGTACATCCGGGCAGTGCTGGCATTCATTCGCCCACACAAGAACGTGATCGATTATGAACTGTTGCCGTATCATCGCTTTGGTCTGGGCAAGTACGAACTCCTGGGCAAGGTGTATGAACTGGACGATTACAAAACGCCATCCGATGAAGTGGTTCGGCGATTACAGGCCATGATCGACAAGGCTTTTGGCCGCACCGGCCAGGAAGCCCCTGAATCGCGCCGGGTGATCTAGACACATCCAAGCGCAGGGCAGACTGTGTCACAACTGTGTCCGAAC
>JAAENG010000521.1 GCA_024224665.1 Chloroflexota bacterium
ATTCTCAAGATCGACGCGGTTCCCCATGACTGGCTGTTCGAGCGCGTGGCTGTTGTCGTCCACCACGGCGGGGCGGGCACTACAGCCGCCGGCCTGCGCGCGGGCAAACCCACCATAATCTGCCCTTTCTTTGGCGATCAGCCTTTCTGGGGGCGCCGCCTGGCCGATTTGGGCGTAGGGGCGGATCCTATCCCACAGAAAAAACTGGACACAGACAATTTGGCGGCTGCCATCAGCCAGGTCATGTCCGATGCGCAGATACGGCAGCGGGCCGCAGCGCTGGGCGAGCAGATTCGGGCGGAGGATGGGGTTGCGCGGGCTATCGAGTTTATCGAATCAGTTTCATGAACCTCGTCCCCACCATCCTCAGTCTGGCTGCGGGCATCGCCTCGTATGCTGGCGTCATCCATCGCGGGTCGTCGGGCGGCAGCGTCCGCCAACGGCCGGGAGGATGGGGGAATCGACCTCTGCCACCTTTGCCAACACCGCAAAACCTCCTACAATCAAAAGCGCTGTGGTTGAGACACAGTCCCTCCCTCAGCCGCTGGCGCAGTAACAGCATTTCGTTGAGTTAAGGATTAAGGACAAAACACTTCCCATGTCCCTGAACGAAGCAATCACCCGCGCTAAACTTATCGATCCCGCCTTGAAGGAAGCTGGCTGGGATGTGAACGATAGCAACCGGGTGGGCATCGAAATCCCGGTAGATGGCTTCGATCCGGCAGCGTGGGCGGGGCTGGAGGGGAGAATTCAGCAGCTACGCGAGCGCGAGCTGACGCTGACGACAGAACTGCCCAGCGGCATCAGTGATTACGTCCTCAAACGGGAGAATGGTGAGATCGTCGCAGTGGTTGAAGCCAAACGTATGAGCGTGGATGTACGTTTGGCAGTAGCTCAAACAGAATTCTATGTCACCGAACTGGAAAAGCGTCAGAGCTTCCGGCCGTTCGGGTTCATGAGCAATGGTCGGGAGATCTATTTCTGGGATGTGGGGCGGGCCAACAATCGCTTGGTGCAGGGTTTCTTCTCGCCGGAAGATCTAGAAAACTTGCTGCATCTACGGGAAAATGAAAAACCACTGGCGGAAACGCCCATCAACACGTCTATCAGCGACCGCAGCTATCAAATTGAGGCTATCCGCCGGGTGTGCGAAGCTTTCGAACAGGGTAAACGCCGGGCGCTGCTCGTCATGGCCACCGGTACGGGCAAAACCCGTGTGGCCATGTCGCTGGTCGATGTTTTTCTGCGCAGCGATCAGGCGCGGCGCATTCTTTTCGTGGCCGACCGGGATGCGCTGGTGACACAGGCGCTCAAGGAAGGCTTCGAGGAGCACATCCCCGATGAGCCTTGCACCCGCATCTACACCCACAGCATCGATAAAACCAAACGACTTTACGCCGCCACCTTGCAAACCCTCAGCAATTGCTTTCGCAAGTTCACACCCGCCTTCTTCGATCTGATCATCTTCGACGAGGTGCACCGCTCCATCTTCAACAAGTGGAACGAGGTGTTGCAATACTTTGATGGCCGCATGGTCGGACTCACCGCCACCCCGGCTGGATTCATCGACCGCAACACCTTCCTCGAATTCGAGTGCTTCGACGAGAAACCCACTTTTCTCTACACCTACGAGGAAGCGATTCCGGATTATCTGGTTGATTATGCCCTCTACGCAGCACAGACCGGCTTCCAGCGCAGCGGCATTCGTGGTGTAAACCTGAGCGAAGAAAATCGAAATCTCCTGATTGAGCAGGGGTTGGACCCGGACGAAATCGATTTTTCTGGCACTGACCTGGAAAAGGAAGTCACCAATCGGGACACCCTGCGCCAGCAGTGGCAGGAGATCATGGATGTCTGTTATCGGGATGAATCGGGGCAGTTGCCGGGCAAGACCATTGTCTTTGCCATGACTCAGGATCATGCCTTGCGCCTGGAACAAGCTTTCAATGAAACGCATCCTCAGTTTCCCGGCCTGGCCCAGGTTATCACCTACAAATCTAATTGGAAGGGCACGCTGATCGAGGGCTTCAAGAAGAACGACTTCCCCCGCATCGCCATCTCGGTCGATATGCTGGAGACTGGCGTTAATGTGCCGGAGTGCGTGAACCTGGTGTTTATGCGGCCGGTGCATTCCCGTATCAAGCTGGAACAGATGATCGGTCGGGGCACGCGCAGCCACGAGACGTGCACTTATCCGCAGTGGCTGCCCAATGGCCACAAGGATGGCTTTCAGATCATCGATTTCTGGGAGAATGATTTTCGCAAGCAGCCGCAGGAAGAGGTGGTGCAAAGCCTGCCGGTGCTGGTGTCGCTGTTCAATACCCGCATCAAGTTGCTGGCGCTGGGATTGAGTAAGGGCTGGTCGCAGGAAACACAGCACACCATCGCCGACTTGCGGGCGATGATTGCTCGCATCCCCAGCGATTCCTATGCCGTGAAGCGTGTCTGGCCGGAGATCGAGGAGGTTTGGGGCGATGCGTTCTGGCAATACATCACCGGCGCCGATATCGACCTGCTGCGGCTGAAGGTGGGGCCACTGCTGCGCTACGCACCGGGCGTCGATGTGCAGGCCGAGACCTTCACGCACAAGGTCGAGCGCCTGAAGATGCAACAACTAACCGACAGAGACGCCAGCGCCACGCTGAATGCCATCCGTGAAGATGTGGCCAGACTGACCGATTTTGTGCGAGAGGATGAATCCCATGCAGCGTTGATCGACTTCTGTCTTTCACCGGATCTGGATGCCGCCTCGCCCGCCCAACTTGACCAGGTGATCGAGGGATTGTCTGGCCAGATGCGCTATCGCAGGCGGCAGGATACCGGCCCCCTGGAACTGGATTTACGCGACTTCATTGCCGAGCGGGGTTACATCCTGCTCTTCGGCGGGGCGCAGGAGGTCTATGTCGAGACCTATCGCCAGCAGGTCGAGGAACGCATCCTGGAACTGGCGGTGAACCATCCCACAGTGGCGGCTATGGAGCGAGGCGAGCCGGTGAGCGACGACCAATTGCTGGAACTGGAGCGCACCCTGCGGCGGGAACTGGGCGGCTCCGCGGTCGAACTAAGCGAGGACAACATCCGCAAGGCTTTTGGTTTGCGCGTGGGCAGCCTCATGGAATTCATGCGCGAGTTGCTGGAACTGCAAGGCATCCCCGACTACAAGGAGATCGTGGGGCGGGCCTTCGATGGTTTTGTGGCCGAACATCAACTCAATGCTGATCAAACTCGCTTTTTGCGGGTCGTGCAGACCGTATTCCTGCAAAAACGGCATCTGGAACTACCCGACCTCTATGATCCACCTCTTACCCGTTTTGGCGATGACGCCGCTGACAGGCTATTCTCGACGGAAGAACTCTCGGAACTACTGGCGCTCACTGCTCATTTATCTATTCCCACAGGTCATTCCCCATGATTTTCATCTACATCGATGAATGTGGCGCCGGCTTGAAAGACGAGCGCAGTCCCTATTTTGTTTTAGCGGCGCTCAGTATGCCAGCCAGTGAGTGGCAACAACTTGATAGTCAGATTTCTGTGCAAAAACGACAGATCATCAGCTACGCAAAACCAGAAGATTGGGAAATCAAAGGGCGGGAGATGCGGCGTGGTGAAAAGTTATTTCGAATCCCACAAAAAGCAAAACACCCTGCAATTGACAGGATGTCTTACAAAAAGATATGGCAGGCGTTCGACATTTCAGCCGAACGATGCGTCCCCGTACAGTCCGGGGCACCTCACCAATTCAAATTATCGTAGATAAATCGCTTTTTTGCAACAGGCTTTTTCATGCTCACTGACCCCAAACTCCGTTCGCAAATCGACCAACTGTGGGACAAGCTGTGGACCGGCGGCCTCACCAACCCCATGGACGCCATCGAGCAGCTTTCCTTCCTGCTCTTTCTGAAACGGCTTGATGACGAGGAAAATCGGCGGGAGCGACAGGCCGGGCGGCGGGGTGAGGCGTTTATCCCCCAGGTTGCGGCCGAGATGCGCTGGAATCATTGGAGCCGCATGGCCGCTGGCGACGCCCTAAAACATGTGCGGGAACAAGTCTTCCCCTGGCTGAAGGAGATGGGCGGCGATGGCAGTTCCTTCCAGCGCTACATGGCCAACGCCGAGTTCAAGATCAACAAACCGGCCCTGCTGATTGAAGCCTGTAAATCGATCGACGCCATGCAGATCTCGGCCCAGAACCAGGATGTGCAGGGCGATTTATACGAATATCTGCTCAACCGCCTGAATGTGGCCGGGCGCAACGGCCAGTTTCGCACGCCCCGCCACATTATCCGCATGATGGTGGGGATGACCGACCCCAGGCCGGGCGAGCGCATCGGCGACATGGCGGCGGGCACGTGTGGCTTCCTGGTCAACGCCTACGAGTACATCCTGGAGCGACACACCTCATCCGACATCCTTGAATACGATGAGGAAGGCCAGGCGCATAACATGGTCGGGGACATGTTGACAGTCGAACGACGGGAATTCTTGCAGGAGCAGGCTTTTCGGGGCTATGACAACGATTCGGGCATGACGATGCTGCGCATTGGCAGCATGAACCTGATGCTGCACGGCATCGAGCATCCCCACTTCTTCTACAGGGACACGCTGTCCAAAGGCTTCGACGAGCGGGACGCTTACGATATCATCCTCATGAATCCGCCCTTCAAGGGGGCGGTGGACAAGGACGACGTGCATCCCGACCTGCCCGGCAACACCAAAAAGTCGGAGTTGCTGTTCGTGCACCTGATTTTGCGAGTGCTGGACATGGGCGGGCGTTGCGCCGTGATCGTGCCCGACGGCGTACTGTTCGGCTCCAGCCGGGCGCACAAAGCCTTGCGCCAGAAGCTGGTGGAGGAAAACCGCCTGGATGGGGTGGTGTCGATGCCGGGGGGCGTGTTCAAGCCCTACGCCGGGGTCTCCACCGCTGTACTGTTCTTCACCAAGGGCGCCAGCACCGGCCAGATCTGGTTCTACGACATGGTCCACGACGGCTTCTCGCTGGACGACAAACGCCAGCCCACGGCCGAGAACGACATCCCCGACATCCTCACCTGTTGGCGCAACCGCAAAGACGTCAATTTTCAGGCGAAGCGGCAGGCGAGACTGGAGACATTGCAGGCCGAGGTAGCCCCACACAAGGTCGAACGCCTGCATTTGTTGAGCGAGATCAACCGCCTCACCTTCGAGAGCGTGATCGCCGCCAACGGCGACGAACCGATCCACGCAGAACTCGACGCCGCCAAAGCCGAACTGGCCGAACTGGAGGCCCGCATCGCTCCCTTACAGGCACAGATCGACCAGCTTGGCCACCAGTTTTGGGTGAGCAAAGCGAAGGTGCAGGCCAACGGCTACGACCTGACCGCCAGCCGCTATCGCCAGGTGACGGCGGATGAGGCGTATTATGAGCGGCCGAAGGTGACGTTGGAGCGGTTGTTGAGGTTGGACGCAGTGATGGATGAAGAGATCAAAACGCTGCAAGAGATGCTTCAATGAGATTCCCGACATTGCCATTAGATAGGGTTTGCGATTTCCTAGATCACCACCGCGTTCCCGTAAAAGAATCTGAACGCAAACCCGGGCCCTACCCGTACTACGGAGCAAATGGACAGCAGGGATGGATCGATGGTTTTATTTTCGATGAACCTTTGGTTTTACTCGCAGAAGATGGAGGACATTTTGGTTCTCAAACCCGGCCAATCGCTTATAAGATTGTCGACAAATCTTGGGTCAACAATCATGCCCACGTTCTTCGTCCGAAACCCAATATCGACATTGATTACCTCCATCGTGTGCTTAGCTTCTACGATGTAAGCAAATTTGTCACTGGCACAACTCGCCTCAAACTAACGAAAGCCAAAGCGGCGGATATGCCCATCCCCCTCCCGCCACTGGTCGAACAGCAGCGCATCGCCGGCATCCTGGGCCGGGCGGACCGCCTGCGCCGCCTGCGCCGCTACGCCTTGGAGTTGAGCGAGGGGTATTTGCAGGCGGTGTTTTTGGAGATGTTTGGGGACACAATTCTCAATCCACGAGACTGGAATTTCAAGGAACTTGACGAAGTGGCAGATATTGCATCGGGCGTAACCAAAGGCCAACGATTTAACGGGAAGAAAACTGTGTTGGTTCCCTATTTACGAGTGGCAAATGTCCAAGACGGATATCTTGATTTGTCAGAGATTAAGTCAATTGAAGCTTTACCGACCGCTGTGGAGAAGCTACGTCTTAAGTACGGAGACATCGTCATGACGGAAGGAGGTGATTTTGATAAATTGGGCCGTGGAGCCATTTGGGAAGGACAGCTTAAAGAATGTATTCACCAGAATCACATATTCCGTGTTCGACTCAATAGAAATTATGTGTTGCCGAATTACTTCGCTATTCTTCTTCTGACGCGCTACACCAAATCATATTTCCTTCGTGCCTCAAAACAGACGACAAATCTTGCCACCATCAACATGACACAATTGAAGGCTTACCAAGTGCCGGTTCCACCGATCAAACTTCAACAGCAGGTCGTTGAGGTATCGAGACAGAACAAGCGTCTACGCTCCCAACAACGCGAAGCGCTGCGCCAGGCGGAGCATTTGTTTCAGGCGTTGTTGCAGCGGGCGTTTCGGGGGGAGCTGTAAATGCAAACTATCACGTCCAAGTTGGAGGGAATGGCTGATGGTATCGCTGGACTCATGCGTGAATTCCTCCTAAAATACACCACCCTGTACAATTGGAATTCGGGCGGGTTTTTCGTTATATCGGGTGGAGACTTTGCATTTGGTGAACTGAGTGTTGAAGGCCGCCAACTCCAATCACGTTTGCTAGAGGATTATCGACGATATTATGCCTTGCTCAGCGTATTACTGAGCGGTCTTCCAAACACATCCCTAGTCGATATCTGCGAGGCAGATAAATCGATCTCTGACATTCTCGAACAGAGACATGGCTATTGGGAGACTCCTGAGCAAGCTCTTGAAGCTGCTGAGGAGGCATTGGATACTCAGATCCAGCTATTACGCCATCTGTATGATACCGAAGAAGGGAGGGGCATCCTTGTTCCAGATACAAATGCCTTCTACTTCAACCCAAAACTTGATGCTTGGTCGTACTCTGAGTTCGACAAGTTCACCTTTGCCCTTTTGCCCACGGTTTTGAACGAACTGGATGAACACAAAGAGGGGCATCGTAACGAAAATGTGCGTAAAAAAGCGCAGAAACTCATCCGGCAGATAAAGGAGTATCGCAGACGAGGTAAACTGACAGATGGAGTGCCAATTGTCAAGGGCAAGATCGAAATCATCGCCATTGCTATTGAGCCTGACATGGAGAATACGCTCGAATGGCTTGACCCGACCAGTCCTGACGATAGGGTTTTGGCATCAATGGTCGAACTCATCCGTCAACATCCTCGTTCATCAGTGGTACTCGTTACCCGGGATATCAACCTTCAAAACAAAGCTGAACTCGCCGGACTTCCATTTCTTGAACCGCCTGAACAAGAACAACAGTCTTAATTCATTGACGGAGCATCTGTTTCAGGCGTTGTTGCGGCGGGCGTTTCGGAGGGAGAGGTGAATAACAAAGTGATGCTCCCACCTCATCTTATCCTCACTCTCCCAGGGGATGAATCATGACTATCAACGCAATTGAACACGATTTCCGTGAAAAAGTGTGCGCTCAGGTTCAGCTTGAGCCGGCTGGCCGCTCTCGTTACCGCGTCTACACGCCATTTCATTTCAACGACGGCGATCATTTGGTGGTGGTGCTCAGACAGAAGAATGGCCACTGGGAACTTTCAGACGAAGGGCATACTTATATGCGCCTCACTTACGATCTCGATGAGAAGAGTCTTTATCAGGGTACGCGCCAGCAGATCATCGCCAATACCCTGGATGCATTCTCGATTGATGATGTCGAAGGAGAGCTACGCGCCGAAATCAGGGATGAACGATATGGCGATGTATTATTCGATTTCGTTCAGGCCATTCTCCGCATCAATGATGTCACTTATCTCTCCAGAGAACGGGTGAAGTCCACCTTTATGGACGATTTCCGAGCGTTCATCTCAGAAAGGGTGCCTGAACATCGCCGTAACTTCGATTGGCATCATCCCCAATATGACCTTGATGGCACTTACCCTGTGGATTGTCGCATCAACGGCAGGAGCAGGCCGCTATTTGTTTTCGCTCTTGCCAACGACAACAAGACTCAGGTCGCCACCATTGCCTTGCACCAATTCGAACGGTGGGGGCTCGAATATCGTTCATTGAGCATATTCGAAAGCCAGGAAGAAATCAGCCGTAAAGTGCTGGCGCGATTCAGCGATGTCTCAGAGAAACAGTACTCTAATCTTTACGGCAACCGGATACGCATTGGTCGCTTCCTAGATGAGATGCTTGGTGAACAAGGATAATTGCTCAAATCTGTGACGCCAGGTGGAGCATCCGTTTCAGGCGTTATTGCAGCGGGCGTTTCAGGGGGGGTAAAATGACCGTTATCGATGCAACGTATGAAATCCTCAGACAGGCAGCCCAATTGCCGCAACATCACAACCAGGAGGCTAACATGGCAAAATCGAAAATCACTCCCGACATCAAAGAGCAGGCCGATACCATTGTGGCCCGTTTCAACACGGGCGTACTGTACAACGATCCGGATGCCGGCTACGTGACCCGTTACCGGGGCGCGTTCATGTATCTTGGCCATGAACAAGGGGGCGGATTCTGGCCGATTTGTCGCCTGACCTACACGGGCGATATCGAGAACTGGGAATTCGCCATCTACAAGTACAGCAATGAACGCTATGATCCGAACGATTGGTTTTTCGCTGGCTCAGGGGAGATTGACGGAAGCATTGAAGGCGCGATGCGCGCCGGATTGGAGGCCTATCCTCCCTGACCTGCCTTGACGCCGTCTACGAAATCCTTGAACAGGCCGGTGAGCCACCGCACTGCTGTGAAATCGCCGAGCAATTACTGGAGCAGAGATTGATCCAACCGACAGGTCTGCCAACAACCGCCACCGTTCCAATCTTTCACGAGGCAGCGAATTCGACAGCTAGTCTGCTTGCAGATGCAAAATGCCGGACCAGCCGTCCCGAAAACTGATTGTCGTGATAACCAGGCGATGATAAACCAGAACAACCCCAATAACATACAACCGACTCCTGAATTCACCGATGGCGAAAGCATTGTCTATCTGGGCCATCTACCTGTCGAATTGAGCGCCTCTGCTGGTCGTCTATTCCTGGACGCATTCAAAGACAAATTTGCACCCGTTTTTGGTGATGGCGACAGAGCACAAAGCGTCCTTGAGAACAGCCTTGACCCCACACACTGCATTGCCGCTGTTAGCAATGGCGTACTTGTTGGCCTTCTGGCTATCCAGGACAGCCAGGGGAGCTTCCTAAATCCAACATTGAAGATCATGATCCAAACATACGGCATGCTGGGCGGTCTATTCCGCATGTTCGGTTTGGCTGTCCTCCATCACTCAACGGCGTCTGATGAGTTCTATGTTGAAGGTATCGCCGTGGTAGATGAGATGAGGGGGAAGGGGGTTGGATCGCAGTTGCTCGATCTGCTGGAGCAACTGGCTTTGGAGAATGGCATTCAAACGATTTCCCTGGCCGTTATCAACACAAATCCACGAGCTGAGAGCCTTTATAAACGTCTTGGGTTTGTGAGCACACGGAGAGACAAGCTCTGGCCATTCAACCGGATTCTTGGATTTCCATTTGAGTCCGCTACGTTTATGATCAAAAACATGGGTTGATAAGGACTTAGGACAGAATAACTTGCCGACAGATTTTGAAAAGAAATGACCACCGCTCATTTGAAAAACCTACAAAGTATTGAACCAGTGCCCCTAACGATCCCCGCAAACGCGCCGCCAGCCTTCCACATGCTGGCCAAGCCCACCGGCGCTATCTGCAACCTGGACTGCGCCTACTGCTTTTTCCTGGACAAGGAAGTCTTCTATCCTGACAGCAAGTTCCGCATGAGCGACGATGTGCTGGAACTGTACATCCGCCAGCTCGTCGAGTCTCACCAGACCGAGCAAGTGACCATCGCCTGGCAGGGCGGCGAACCGACCCTGATGGGACTGGACTTCTACCGCCGGGTCATGGCATTGGCAGAGAGTTACCGTCGTCCTGGTATGGCCTTCGAGCACACCATGCAGACCAATGGTACGCTGCTGGATGACGAATGGTGTGAGTTCTACAAGGAACACAACTTCCTAATCGGCATCAGCATCGACGGCCCCAGTCAATTGCACGACATCTATCGGGTAGACAAGGGCGGTGCGCCCACCCTCGACAAGGTGATGCGGGGGCTACGCTTGCTACAAAAACATGACGTCGAATACAATGTTCTGACCACTGTCAACCGCGTCAATGCCGACTATCCCCTGGAGGTCTATCGATTCCTGCGCGATGAGGTCAAAACCGACTGGATGCAGTTCATTCCGGTGGTCGAGCGCATCAATGAGGATGGATTGACGCTCTACCAGGAAGGAACAGATGTCTCCGACCGTTCGGTGTTGCCAGAGCAGTTTGGCCGCTTCCTCAGCGCCATCTACGACGAGTGGGTGCGCAACGATGTGGGCACGGTCTTTGTACAGACCTTCGAGGCGGCGCTGCGCAATTGGCTGGGCATGGATGCCTCCGGCATGTGCGTCTTTAACAAGACCTGCGGCACGGGCCTGGCCATCGAGCACAACGGCGACCTCTACTCGTGCGACCATTTCGTCGAGCCCGACTATTACCTGGGCAATATCCTGGACAAGCACATGATCGAACTGGTGGCTTCACCACAGCAGATCAAATTTGGCCAGGATAAGCTAGATACGCTGCCAACCTACTGCATGGAATGCGATGTACGCTTTGCCTGCCACGGTGAGTGTCCCAAGAACCGCTTCATCACCACGCCCGATGGAGAGGCCTCACCTGGTGGTGAGGTTGGTCTCAATTACCTGTGCGCAGGTTTCAAACATCTCTTCCACCATGTCGATTTTCCCATGAAGATCATGGCCGGGCTGATCCGGCGCGGCCACGAAGCCAGGGAGGTAATGTCGATTCTGGAACAGGCCTTTACCGGCGTCAAGCGCAATGATCCTTGCCCTTGCGGCAGTGGTCGTAAGTTCAAACAATGTCATGGTCGGCAGCAGCCGAAATCAAGCAGGAAAACACTGCCCCCTCCGCAGTCACGATCGGCGGCAATAAGAAAGTCTGAGTAACTCGATCTACCAACTCTAGCTATCTACTACCTATCAATTCCAACTCACCAAGGAGAAAACTCACATGCCAAACGGAAAACCCAACATCCTCGTTCTCTGGGGTGACGACATCGGCTGGTACAACATCAGCCACAACAACCGGGGGGCGATGGGCTATGAGACGCCCAACATCGACCGCATTGCCCGCGAAGGGATCGAATTTACCGACTTCTACGCCCAACAAAGCTGCACGGCCGGGCGGGCGGCCTTCATCACCGGCCAAAACCCTGTGCGCACCGGCCTCACGAAGGTCGGCCTGCCGGGCTCTGACATCGGCTTGCAGGCCGAAGATCCCACCATCGCCGAGTTGCTCAAGCCGCTGGGCTATACCACCGCACAATTCGGCAAGAACCACCTGGGCGACAAGGACGAATTCCTGCCCAGCAACCACGGCTTCGACGAGTTTTACGGCAATCTCTACCACCTGAATGCCGAGGACGAGCCGGAGCACCCGGACTACCCCAAGGACCCCGCCTTCCGCGAGCGCTTCGGCCCTCGTGGCGTCATCCACTCCTTCGCCGATGGCAGCATCGAGGACACCGGCCCGCTGACCAAGAAGCGCATGGAAACCATCGACGATGACGTGACCGCGCGCACTATCGAATTCATCAAGAAAGCTAATGCCGCAGGCCAGCCCTTCTTTGTGTGGTGGAACGCCACCCACATGCACCTGTGGACGCGCATCCCCGAAGAAGCGGAGGGCATCAGCGGCCAGGGTTTCTACAACGACGCCATGGTCCTGCATGACCGGCACGTGGGCAAGTTGCTCGATGCGTTGGATGAGTTGGGCATCACCGAGGATACCATCGTTCTTTACTCGACCGACAATGGCCCCCACTACAACACCTGGCCGGATGGGGCCATCTCGCCCTGGCGCAGTGAGAAAAACTCCAACTGGGAAGGCGCCTATCGGGTACCCTCCTTTGCCCGCTGGCCCGGCAAGTTCGAAGCCGGCAAGACGGTCAACGGCATCGTCACCCACCAGGAATGGTTGCCGACCCTGTTGGCGGCCGCCGGTGAAGCGGACATCGTCGACAAGCTCAAGCAGGGACACGAAGCCGGAGACAAGGATTTCAAGGTTCACATTGACGGCTACAACCTCCTACCTTATCTCACAGGAGAAAGCGACGAGTGCCCCCGCAACTGGTTCTTTTATACCAACGACGATGGCAAGATCGTATCCATCCGCTACGGCGACTGGAAGGCGGTCTTCGCCGAGCAACGGGCCAAGACCATGCAACTGTGGGCCGAGCCCTTTGTAGACCTGCGCTTGCCCAAGATATTCAATCTGCGGCGCGACCCGTTTGAACGGGCGGACGAGAACTCCAACGGGTACTGGAATTGGGTGTTGGAGCACGTCTTTGTGATCTATCCCATGCAGGCGCTGGCCGCGGAGCAAATCCAAAGCTTCATCGAGTTCCCACCGCGCCAGGAGCCGGCCGCCTTCAATCTCGATGGCGTGCTCGAAAAGATGCAAGAAGCCACCGGCGGCGGCTTGCATTAAGCTGCGATCTCTTCATACAGGACTGGCTGTCGTGTCAGGACAGCCAGTCCTTAAGCATTTGGCCACTACCGGAAAGCGCTGGCGCCGCGCCAGGAGCCTGTCCTTTGCCAACTGCCTCCTCCGTAACAGCACAAAAACGCCTGCCTGATATGGACGCGATTCATGCTATAATACCATAAAACCCGGCTTAATCGATGAAACCGATCGTGTTTATCCGCACGAAACTCAACCGTCCACGCCTCGCCAGCGATCTGGTGGAGCGGCCGCGGCTGGTCGAGAAACTGAATCAGGGGCTGGAGCGAAAGCTGACATTGGTGGCGGCCCCGGCCGGGTTCGGCAAGACAACGCTGGTATCGTCGTGGTTGGATACCGTTGATCGTCCCACGGCCTGGCTCTCTCTGGATGAGCACGATAGCGATTTGGTCGTTTTTGTTTGCTATCTGGTCCATGCTATCCAGGCGATCTATGAGAACGCCCTGCAATCGACGCAAGTGTTGATGAATGGCCCCTTACAGGGTCCCTCGCAGCCAGCCGTTAACTTGCTGGCAGCCACGCTCATCAATGACATCACCGACCTGCCCGGCCCTCTGGTTCTGGCGCTGGACGACTATCATCACATCTTCGATGACGGCATCCTCCAGCTCGTGGGCCGACTCGTTGAGAGCCAACCTCCCCAGTTGCATCTCGTCATCATCACGCGCTCCGATCCCCTTCTACCCTTGCCGCGGCTGCGCGTCCGCCAACAAATGACGGAAATCCGCGCGCAGGATCTGCGCTTTGCCGGTGACGAAGCGGAGCTTTTCTTGCAGATGGTTGTGGGGAATCAGGTGGATCATCAGATGGCTATGGCGCTCAACCGCCGCGCTGAGGGCTGGATTGCCGGCCTGCGCCTGGCTGCCCTGTCGATGCAAGGCGAGGATGACCCCGGTTCTGTACTTGCAAGCTCCCAGGGCAATCGCTTTGTCACGGAGTATCTTGTCAGCGAAGTCTTGATGCACCAGTCTGATGAGATGCGCGAGTTTCTGTTGCACACTGCCATTCTGGATCGTTTCTGTGCTGATTTGTGTGATGTCCTGACCCAGCAACCTGCCGGGAGTTCCGCAAAAAGATTGGAGGAGTTGGAGGGCGAAAACCTGTTCCTGACACCGCTCGATGAAACGAAGAACTGGTACCGATACCACAATCTCTTCCAGGACATGTTGCGGTTGAGGCTGTCTGCCGATGCGGCTAATACGGACGATCTGCATCGCCGCGCCAGCCGGTGGTTCGCCCGGCATGGTTACATCGAGGAGGCGCTGAGACATGCGCTGGCAGCAGACGATCTCTCTTTGGCAGCCGATACGCTTGAAAAGAACAGTGACAATCTGCTGAATCGCCTGGCGCGTCATACCCTGGAACAGTGGCTGTCGTTGTTGCCGGAGGAAGTGGTCAGGCAACGCCCTCGACTGTTGATCGTCAAGGCATGGCAACTCTACCGTCAGTATCGAATCACAGCATTGGAGACTTTAGTCGATCAGGCTGAAGAGGCGCTTGATCGTGGCCAATACAGGTTGCCAAATGAACAACATCAAGGTTTTCGGGGGCGCATACAGACTTTTCGTAGCGCCTTTTACAATCTTACTTATGGTGATGACCGTCGCAGCCTGGAAGCGGCTGAACGAGCGTTGGCATGGCTGCCAGAGGATGAGCGGGATGCACGCGGCCTGGCGTTGGCCTTTTATGGCATCGCCCTGCAAGCGCTTGGTGAAGAGGAAGTGGTGGTGCGGCGCTACAACGAGGTCATTCACGATCCCAGCGGTCACGGTCCGGCCAAGGCGCAGGCATTTCTCGGCTTATCTTTTCTTCAACTGATAACGGGTAAGTTGCGAGAGATGCGCCAAACGACGCATCAGTTCCGGGCTTTTGCCGCCCAGACCCAACAGCCAAATGTCATCGGTGCAGCCAACTATGTCTCCGGGTTCTTGCACTACGAGTTGGATGAGCTGGACGCGGCCAGAGAACATTTTAGCGGGGTGGCTGAGATCCAGCACAGCACCAACTTTATGGCGGCATCCGCATGTATACTTGGACTGGCCCGCATCCACCAGCTTGGCGGTGAATTGGAGCGCTCGCAGGAGATCGTCGTCGAATTACGCGCCGAGACTATGCGGCTGCAAAGCATAGACCTTCTGCCCCAATTGGAAGCGTTTCAGGCGCAACAATGGGCTTTGCAAGGAAAAGTGGATCGCGCCTTGCACTGGGCTCGCGGCTTCACTCCCAAGGGAACGCCTGAACCCGCTGTCCTCTTCGAAATACCAAGTCTGTGGCGTGCTCGCATCCTCACCGCCTCCGGCAACGATGATGACCTGAGTGCGCTTCAACATGATCTGAAACAGGCGTTGGCAGTCGCCGAAGGGCGTCACGACAGGCAACGGGTGATCCGTATTCTGGCTCATCTGACTCTGGCACTCGATCGGCTAGGACGGAAGGGCGAAGCCCGTGTTATGCTGCGACGGGCTGTCACCTTGGCCCAAGCGGGTGGCTTCATCCGATCTTTTGTCGACAGTGGCCCCGCCCTGCTGCCATTGCTCGAACAGATGGGTGGGCGGGATGCCGTTTCTGACTATCTCGGCCAGTTGACGGCGGCGTTCGATGTTTATGCGGCGGTGGGGACCAGGAGGGTGTCCGGGCCAACACAGACTTCGTCTGAAGTGGAACGGTTGGCGTTGTTGACCGGGCGAGAAGAGGAAGTCTTGCATCTGATAATGGCCGGGTACACGAACCAGGAAATTGCCAGTGAACTGTTCATCTCCATGTACACAGTCAAACGGCACGCCACCCATATTTACAGCAAGCTGGACGTGAGCAATCGCCGCCAGGCAGTGCATAAGGCCAGAGAGATGGGGATTCTCTAATCTCAAAGATCCCACCTTTTTACCACCTTTGGTGCGATGCGCCTTCTGTGCAAACGTGCTATGCTGATCTTCAGCGAAGAATATCTTTAACTGCCGCACAGTAAGGTCATTGGATGGACTACTCGATACCGCTAACCGGTGATGAGCCAAGTGCATATGTGATACAAGTTCAGGGGCCGGTGAGTGATCATCTGGCTGATTACCTGGGCTGCTTGTCTATTTCGGTTGGTGGTGAGCCCGACCAGCCGGTGACGACGCTATGCGGACAGACTATGGATCAGGCCGCGCTGATGGGCGTTCTCAACAATCTGTATGGTATGGGATATACTTTGCTTAGCTTCGAATTTCAATCAATCCACAGCACGGAGGTGAATGATGACTAACGGACTCAAAAACCCTTATGGCGGCGGTCCCGGAACCGGCCTGACCATACCGCCCTACTTCAAACCAACCCCATCCGTAAAAAGTAGAAACAACTATTTCCCCAACAGCGAAAAGCTCGGCCCGGATGAAATGCGTGTTTCATTCATGGGCAGCACGCCATTTCCGCCTCGGCGCAATCAGGCCGGAACGTGCATTATGGTCGAGTTGGGCAACGGGGACAGCTTTTTCTTCGATTTTGGGCCCGGCTGCCTGCGCAACATCATCGCTATGGGTCACTCACAGCAGTTAGTGCAGGACATTTTCATTACCCATCTGCACGTGGATCACTACCATGATATCTCGTATCTGCTGCCCTTCTCCGCCTGGTCCGGCCGCTATACGCCGCTGCGCGTACACGGCCCCTCTGGCCGCACACCTGAACTCGGCACGCAGGGGATGGTTGACGGCATGAAGCAGATGCTCAAATGGCATCTGGAAGCCTTCGATATTTTCCCCATCGGCGACGGTTACGAGGTGGATGTCAATGAATTTGATTGGAAGGATGAAAACGGCATTTGCTATGAAAAGAATGGCGTTACCATCCGCCACTGGCGACGATCGCACGCCAAAGACGGGGCCACGGCCTACCGGCTGGATTGGAACGGGCTGAGTTTTGTCTGGACTGGTGACGGTCGTCCCGACGAATTGACCGCCAAATATGCCGAGGGCGTGGATGTCTTTGTGACCGAAATTCAGACCGATACAGCCCGTATCATCCAACAAAAATATGGTTTGCCTCCGTGGCTCTACAACTTCACCATTGACACACACCATACCCCCCACTATGCCGCCGGCTACCTGATGAAACAGGTCAACCCGCGCGTAGCAATGGTCACCCATATTGAGTATGAGGACGATCTGCTCAACGAGGTGAGCGCCGGGGTTCGGGCGCACTGGGATGGGTTATTCCTGTATGGCGCGCCAGACGTGATGGTGGTCAACGTTACCAAAGATGCCATTTGGGGCCGGATGGCGGTCTTGCCCGACATGACTGGGGCAAATGTACCGCACCCCAGAGAACTTCTTAATCTGGGCGATGGCCCGCTACCCGATGAGGTCGTTGTGCCTCAGCCACGGCGCATCCGGGATATGCAGCAAGAGCAATATACCCGCGATATGGAAATTGATCCGAAAAAATACTATCCCGAGGATGTCTACCGCGAACCGATGACCAAGCTGCCGGATCCCTTGAAGTACACCAAGGAAGACCTTGAGGGCATGATCGCCGCCCGGCCGGATTCAGACTAATAATTCCCCCAAGTTTTCGTTAGGTGGCAGTCGCTTGCAAGTGGCTGCCACCTGTTTTGGAGTTGCTTTATGGAGATTGCACAAAGGGACACGGCCGTGCCCGCAACTATTCTCACCGGCTTTTTGGGCGCGGGTAAAACAACCCTGCTCAACCGTATTTTGAACGGGAACCATGGGCTGCGTGTGGCCGTGCTGGTGAATGATTTTGGCTCGATCAATATCGACACCGAACTCATTGTCGGCGTTGAGGATAACGCCATCAGCCTCGCCAATGGCTGTGTCTGCTGCAACATCCGCGATGATTTGATTGAAACCGTGGAAATGGTCATCAACCGGCCTGAAAACCCGGAATATATTTTGCTGGAAGCCAGCGGCGTTGCTGACCCATCCGCCATCGCCATGACCTTTGTCCAGCCCAATTTCCGGGACCGCATTCGCCTGGATAGCATCATTTCTATCGTTGACGCCGAACAGGCCTTTGCCTATCCCGAATATCCGGGAGTTGAGGAACTTAAGATGCGGCAGATTGGGTATTCCGATATGGTGATTTTGAACAAGGTGGATCTGGTCAGTGCAGAAGAACTACATAAGGTGCGGGATTGGATCAACAAGCGGATGAACCGT
Source organism: Chloroflexota bacterium (assembly GCA_024224665.1). Taxonomy (GTDB): domain Bacteria; phylum Chloroflexota; class Anaerolineae; order J102; family J102; genus PIVW01. The sequence continues at coordinate 17,959 of JAAENG010000521.1, forward strand.
GTGCGTATTATAGAGGCTGTTCGGTGCGATGTCCCCCTGGAGATTCTGCTGGCCGTCGGCCGTTTTGACCCGCAGCAATTGGTGGAATCGAATAACGGCCATGATCACGATCATCCAGACCACGGCCAAAGCTTTAGCACCTGGAGTTATCAAACAGATCGGCCATTGTCACTGGATGCGCTCAACGAGATGATCAAGAAAACATTGCCCGGAAACATCTATCGCTGTAAGGGCGTGGTCTATACCGCCGAAAACCAGGAGCGGCGCGCTGTGCTGCAAGTGGTTGGCCGCCGGGCCGATGTGACTCTGGGCGAAGCATGGGGTGAGACAACGCCGAGCACGCAGATCGTCGCCATCGGAGCGCCAGGTAGCATTGATAATGATAAACTAACAGCACAGTTTGAGGCTTGTGTAGCTGACTCAGTTGCGGTACGATAATGATGTCCATATAAGCAAAGCTTCGCCTCAGACCGAAGTCAGAGCGCAGAATTCACTGATTAATGCTGGAAGGCATCATGAGCACAGATAATACGGTACAGGCAACGATCACAGAGAAGCAACATCGATACATGTCATGGACGTCCGACGTGCTCGTCTACATTGTCGTGCTGAACCTCTTCGTGGAGTTCAATGACGCGATCGTCATCGATTCGTTCTGGATATCGATCCTGACTGCGGTGCTTCTCAAAGCGCTCCTCGACATCGTTATTGGCCTGGAACATCGCGTCGGGGCCTACTTCGACAAACTGGGGGGATCATTTTTCAAGTTCATCGGGATCGCCACGAAATTCCTGATTCTGTTCACCTCCAAGTTCATCATCCTCGAAGTCGTCAACATCGTCTTCAGAGAGCACGTTGAACTAGGTCACTTTATCGATGTCCTCGTTCTCATCATCGCCATGATGGCAACGAAAGCAATCATGGTGAAGATCTATCAGAGCCTCGGAGAGACTGCCCCCTCTGAGTCCTGAAAGGAGATTTGCCACCGGACACTTTTTCTGTTGTGTCACCCTGAGCGAGTCAAACACGCAACCCACACGACACGAAACACCAGCGAAGGGTCTCGCGGTATACCAACGCAGAGATTCTTCGCTGAGATAGACCTCTCGATGAGCATTTTTTCGCTGAGTGACGTATTTTTCTCGATGCACATTGGCTTCGTGGACCCGCTCAGACCTGTCCTGAGCGAAGCTGAAGGAATGACAATTCCAAAAGTGTCCGGTAATGAAAAAGGAGATTAAATTATGAAACAACAAAAAAACCAAACGTCGTCTTTATGCTGGTTGACAACATCGGTTGGGGCGATTTAGGCTGCTACGGCGGCATGGCGCCCACGCCCCGACTCGACCAGCTGGCTGGCGAAGGCATGCGCTTCCAGAATTACAATGTCGAAGCGCAATGCACACCCACCCGCTCGGCGATTATGACCGGCCGCCTGCCCAAACGCTCTGGCACGACGTTCGTACCGCTGCCGGGGCAGGGGGATTATGGATTATCGCCGTGGGAATATACCCTGGCTGAACTGTTTTCGGATGCGGGTTACGCCACCGCGCTTTTTGGTAAATGGCATCTGGGTGATGTAGAAGGTCGTTTGCCCACCGACCAGGGCTTCGATGAATGGTACGGTATCAAAAACACTAGCGACGAGGCCGGTTACACCTCGTACCCGATGTTCCATGAAACCGGCTATCCCGCCCCGTAGATCTGGGAGGGTGTCAAAGGGTCGCCAGCGCAGCCGGTGGAAGAATATAATCTGGAATCCCGCGCCCTCATCGAAGAGAAGATCACGCAGCGCACGGTTGAATTCATCAAGCGCAATGCCGCTGACGATCAGCCATTCTTCACCTATGTCGGCTTTACCCACATGCATCCGCCGTTCCATTTCCATCCCGATTTCAAAGGCAAGTCGAAGGGCGGGCAGTACTCAGATATATTGGCCGAGATAGATTATCGCGCTGGACAGGTATTGGATGCGCTCGATGAAGCGGGTATTGCCAAGGATACCATTGTTGTCTGGAGCAGCGACAATGCCGCTGCGGCTGCGATCGACAGCGCCTTTGTCGGATCAAACGGCCCCTGGCGCGGCGTGTTTGCCTCCGGCTTCGAAGGCGGCATGCGCGTTCCGGCGCTGATCCGCTGGCCGGGCGAAATCCCCGCCGGTGTCGTCAGCAACGAAATCCTGGCGACCTATGATTGGATGCCGACGCTGGCGGCGCTGGCCGGCGAAGCAGATCGGTTGCCGGACGACCGCCCGATTGACGGCGTGGACGCTTCTGATTTATTGCTGGGCCGCAGCGAGAGCCCCAATCGCGATCATATCATTTTCTACGGTTCCGATGGCGAGGTGATGTCGGCCAAATGGAAGAATATCAAGATTGTGTTCCGCTACGCGGAAACATTTGACGGCCCCATTATCAAGCCTCAATTCCCGATGGCTTTTGATCTGATCGACGATCCGGGCGAAAGACTCAATCTGACCGCCCAGCGTATGGATATGATGTGGATGTTTGGCCCGGCGATCCAACGCATCACCGCCCTGCAAAAGAGCTTTGCCCAATACCCCAACATCGCGCCAGGTCAGGATTTTGACGGATATCCGTAGCGGCGTTCAGCCGCAAAAAACAGCCAACTTCGGGACCTCGACAGGCTCGAGGCTTCGACTTCCAGACATCAAGCGAAATTGGAGTCGTTCAAAATGAATAGGATGTTTCCTAGATCAGTTATTGGCGTGCCCATGTGCTACGTTCTTGAGTCAAACTGTGAATACGGATAGTCCCCCTCTTGAGTGTTGCAGGCTTGGAAAAGACAAAACCTGCCACGAATTTCGGCATGGTTCATGGAACCGGTACAGAGATAAAGAAGCACGTTTACAATTGAATGAGGAGAAAGGCTAAAAGGGCATAGGCGGTCTTTGCTCCGAGCAGTGATTGC
>JAAENG010000522.1 GCA_024224665.1 Chloroflexota bacterium
GAGCGCCTCGGGCCTGACCCTGTCCGATTGATTCGGCTCAACCGACGATCGCGAGGTCAGTCCCGTTAGAATCGTGGTCCGGCTTGCATGGCAGGTCGAACGGGTTACGAACATGTTCTCAAAACGCACTCCATTTGCAGCGAGCCGGTCGATCGTGGGTGTTTCCACAATGGCGTGCCCGGCGCAGCTCAAGGTGTCGTTGCGCTGATCGTCGGCGAACAAGAAAAGGATGTTTGGCAAACGTGACTTTTGATCTACTGGCGTCTTTGCCGTGGAAACACAACCTGGTAATGCCATCAACATCGCCAGTATCAACAGAATCTGTTTCATGCCTCTGAGGCTAACGATTAAATCATGTCAGGGCAAGATGGCTAGAATGCTCAAAATCCATCACTATAGGTATAAAATCATTAATCACGGTGCCCCCCAAGTCTCCCGGGAGATCTCATATATCTCGATACAGATTACACAGTAGTTCCCACGTCTAATTCTCTAACCTTCCCTGAATCGGGATGGTGGGTAGAATTTCCATGTAATGAAATTACTGGTCCCAATTTTGATAGGTTTAGGGGTGTCGGGGTATAGGAATAAACGCCTCCTACTCTTCGCCTTCTCGGCCCTCTTTGCTTCAAATGTTCTTGGGGTGAAACCTGCACCCCTCAACGTTGTGTGGATCGTCATCGAGGATGCGTCCCCTCATATCGGTTGCTATGGTGAAACGCTCATCCAGACACCGCATATCGACCGGATGGCTCGGGAAGGCATTCGCTGCAGTAGCGCCTTCGTCACGGCCCCGGTTTGTTCACCCAGTCGCTCGGCCATGGTCAGCGGCATGTACCAGACCACCCTCGGCGTCCACAACCACCGCAGTCAGGTCTCGTCCGGAAAAGGCGGAGGGAACGTGGCCTATTACGACAGCTACAGGGTGCCCAGGTCGGTCAAGTTGATCCCCGAGATCTTTCGTGATGCCGGCTACTACGTCACAAACAAGAGCAAGACGGACTACAATTTCATCCCGACGAGCAAGCTCTATCACGGCAGCGACTGGAAGAAGGCGCCAGCCGACCAACCCATCTTCGCCCAATTCCAGTTGAAAGGCGGCAAGAACCGCAAAGCACAAAGCCATGCGGATCCCGCCAAGATGGTTCTGCCGCCATACTACCCGGATCACCCGGAGCTTCGCCAGGACTGGGCCAAGTATCTGGATTCCTGGGTCGAGACCGACAAAGAGGTCGGACGAATCCTGGCAGATCTCGAGAAGGCGGGGCGTCTGGACTCGACCGCGGTCTTCCTCTGGACCGACCACGGTGTCAGCCACCTGCGCGGCAAGCAGTTCCTCTATGAAGAGGGCATTCGCGTTCCCATGATCATCCGGTTGCCGGGGAAGCA
>JAAENG010000523.1 GCA_024224665.1 Chloroflexota bacterium
CATGTGTCTCAAAGAACGGTAGAACCTTATCGTTGAGTACATCAGCGGCCGTGATGGGCGTTTTAGTGGTATAGAGCTTCGCAAAGGCGACCTTGCTATAGGTATCGACAAACGTCTGCTGATAGATACGGCCAGTAATGGGGTCCACTTCAGAGTGCACGTATCCCCATCATCCTCATTAGTCGTTGCACACGCTTGCGATTGACTTGCAGGCCATGCACATCCCATAGATCGTCCCGCAGTCGCCGAGAACCCTTGAACGGATGCTTGAGGTGTAGCTCATCCAACTTCCGCATCAGGTCAATATCGTGGTTGCTAACCCCAGCAGGCGGCCTGTAAGCCGACGAACGGCTGATAGCCAATACTTCGCATTGCCGGATGATCGGGAGACTATGGCTCCGATCTACCTTCGTTTTGCGCTCGGTCATATTCAACGCCCGAGCGCTTTGGCTAAAAAATCATTCTCCAGTGCCAATTCACCAATCTTGGCATGCAGATTTTTCAGTTGTGATTCATCGGCA
>JAAENG010000524.1 GCA_024224665.1 Chloroflexota bacterium
CTGATTCTATCGGATTCTGTGGTTACCTCTCATGGTGTCACTCCTTCGGCTTCGCTCAGGACAGGCCTGAGCGAAGCCGAAGGAATGACACAGGCAGGATAGGAGTCGCATCCACAGAGTCCACCAGAACTAGGAAAATAGTTCGCTGCTGCAGGACAAAGGGTTTCCTGATCGTAGGAATCAACAAAGCGGCGTTTTAGGAAACGCGGATATCATTGATTTAGAGCCGCATGAAATGCAGATAAACCAGTTCCCCAACCGTCTCCGCAACCAGAATGACCAAATGGGGGTCGAGTAATGGCAATCATCACAAAAACCATCAACGCCTTTTGCCTTGCTACACTTATCATGATCGGTGTGGCGACACCTGGAATCAATGCGCCGAGATTGAGCACTAAGGACCACATCAAGCCCCAAGAGACTGTGGTACTGACGGCTGTTGCCGACGCTACAGTCAAGAGTTGGCAGTCTGGCAGTAATTTCGGCGGCGCCAGCTCGCTTGATCTCTCATATAGCAGCATTGATACTGTGCTGCAAACGGTCAGCCTCTTTAGATTCGACCTTAGCTCGCAAGTGCCCAGCGATGCGATCATCGACTCAGCTACTCTCAAACTCTATCTCGATAGCAGCGAAGGCGCCGGTACCGTCGATATCGGCAGTTACTTCGTTACATCGAGCTGGTCTGAATATGGTGTCACCTGGAATTCGTTTCCTACTGCCGATCCCTTGGGCTTGAATGCATCAGTTGGCAGTGGCGTAGGCTATAAGACCTGGAATATCACGAGTTATGCACAATCATGGTTGGCCGGTGCGAATAACGGCGTGTATCTCAGGGGGCCGACGGACGGCACTTATTTCGGGCGTCACTTCAGGAGTCGCGAGGGGGGAGGGAATCCACCGCAGCTTGAGATCACGTATCACATTCCATGCTCCAACGATCCCTATGAGCCCAACGACAGTTTTGGACAGGCGACTAGTACGACTTCCGGTGGCGTCTATCAGGCCTATATTTGTGGGAGCGGTGACGAGGACTTTTACAGGATCTGGGTGAATTCGGGCCAACAGATAGGGATCGATATGGATGGTAGCGGCGGTGGTACACTCCCCGCAGATTTTGATATCGAACTCTGGGACCCTGACGAAGGTTATGTCACACAATCGAACAACAGTGGTGGTGCGCTGGAACATATCAGTTATACCGCCAATCAAAGTGGTTACTGGATGATTCGCGTAATGGGTTACCTGAGTGCTTGTGACGCAGACGATGTATCTTCTCAATCTTCCGGCGCACTCGCCGAATGAATTCGGGCTCTGAGGGCGTACCGCCGAACGTCCACCTTCGTGGACGGGTTAGTTCCCCCAAGTTATTGAGAAGATACCAGACGATCCCTATCGGCTTCATGTCACCCTCAGTGCGACGGCGACACCAACACACACTCACACACCCACGTTCACGCCGACGTATACACAGACTCCGACGCATACAGCCACGTTTACGCATACGCCCACACACACTCCCACATTGACCCATACGCCCACCCCGCTGCCGACCGTTACTCCTACGCCGACGCATACAGCCACGCTTACGTCCACGTTTACGCATACGCCCACATTGACCCATACGCTTACCCCCACGCCTGTAGACGCGACCTGGCGGTTCAGTGGTCGGCTTCTGCTACAGGCTGATCCAGATCCACAGCCGGCGCCAGACGGGATTCAGATCACCCTGTTTGGTTCAGAAACTGCCGCCGAACCTGGTGAGCGATTGGCCGTAGCGCAATCCAGCGAGGGCGGTTTGTTCGACCTGACCTATGAGCAACAGTTGTCCGCCGCCCAACGAGCCTATGATTACCTCAACCTGATTGTCACCGACAGTCGCTACGAAGTCAGGGATGTCTGGTCTGAGAGTGGTGGTGAAGCAAACGAACAGAACTGGCTGCAATTCTTCCAGACCGTACCGGGGCATTATTCAAGCAATGGCTTTGTACTAAGCTCCAAGGCAACAGCCACACCCACCCCAACACCTGTCCCGACCGGTGTTGTCGCCTTCAACCGATGGTCGTCACTTGGCAGAATCAGCCAGACATATTGCAACCCTCGATTGCCCAAGCGCCCGTGGATGCTAACATAGGTCAGATCAACAAATGGGATGTTCGTGAAATTGTACAGGCCTGGATCAACCTCGAACGGGACAATCATGGTTTAGAGATGCGTGGCCCCGAGCAGGGCAGCCAATGGAAACGAGAATTCGACAGCCGCCATTATACCCCTTTCTGCCCACGACTGAATTTGGGCTTAACGGCGGGTGGAACGATTCCAACACCAACACCTACACCCAGTCCCACGCCTACCGCAACGGCCACACCGAGCTGTCCTCAGCCTGACGGCGCAGGCAACGATTTCCAACAAGCCACCTCGATCACGCCTGATGGCTTCTTGAACTGGGAATATATCTGTCCCAGCGCTGATGTCGATTGGTGGCAATTCCCCGCCGATGCCGGACAGGAGATCACCATTCATCTGGGAGGGATGCCGCAGACACCACCTGCCGATTACGACCTCTTTTTGATCAACCCCAGCGGCGGATTGGTGGAGAGTTCGGAATTATGGGGCGCCGACAAAGACGAGTACATCTCGACAACCGTTTACGTAAAAGGAGACTACCGAGTGCTCGTTCGCGGCAAAGGACCGGCTGATTGGAGCAACAAAACGCCTTATCAACTGAGCGTAAAAACCAAATATATCTGTTTTGATCCAGATGATGCCGGAAATACGTTCTTCACAGCCAAGCCAATTAAGCCCAGCATCCCCATAGCGAACATCAAGAATGAGCATTATGGTTATACCTGCCCTGAAGGTGACGAAGACCTTTATAAGTTCGATGTTTCCGGCGGGCAAAATGTCCTGGTCACAGTCAAGCTCAGCGAACTGCCGGCCGACTACAACATCTATCTCTATTCAGAAGATAGCCAGATTCTCGGCCAATCCTTGAACACAGGCACTGCCGATGAGTTGATCATGTACTCAGCCCAAAGCCTATCCGGGGCCTTTCGCGTACACGTACAGCCTGCCACCTACAGCTCCTATCACAGCCAGCCCTACAAACTGGAGGTCAGCCTGTTTGGGACTGCCGATCTGATTGTGCAGGGCATCGAGGTTACACAAGCTATCCAGGATCTGAACAATACGGTCACGCTGGTTGCAGGCAAACCCACCGTCGCGCGCGTTTATGTGGGAGCGGGGGGGATCGTGCATGGTCCCATTACAGTAATTCCCGTTTTGAGGTCAGATTTCTTCGGTAGTAAAATCGTGAGAGGTAGCACTCGCCTTGACAGGCATTTTCTGGATTCAAATGGTAGGAATCAAAGTCAAAGAGCTCAGTTTGGGAACCGTGATGGCGGCAAA
>JAAENG010000525.1 GCA_024224665.1 Chloroflexota bacterium
ATCCGGCCCTTGTTTTGAGGCTTGACAGACAGGGGAGGGAGGGAGGGAGGGAGGGAGGGAGGGAGGGAGGGAGAGGTGGCTCTGCACCAGAAAAGGGCAGCGTTTGTTGTCCATACACCCCTTCGATTAGAATGGATGCACACGCACTTAATGAAGTTACCTCATATCAGACGTCGCGACGAATCGACCACGCGACCCAAAGACCAAGCGACACTCCCACTATGTCTCACCGCAACGACGAAATCGACGCTATCAGCAGACGCATATCCGATCTCTCGGAAGAGAGTCTTATCCAACTCTCGCAATACATCAGCTATCTGAAATGGCAGGAAGAGCAGTGGCAATCGCCCGACCTGTGGGAGTCTGAGGCAGGCCAGGAGGCGGTCTGGATATATGATCTGATCGAACACTTTATCGAAGCCAGCCAGACGGCTACCGTCGATCCCAGCCTTATGGAAATCAAAGTGGCGCCGGCATTGTGCGGTGGCGTGATGCGACAATCGATCTGGCAGCACCCACCGGTGACGGGACAATCGGTGCTGGAGTATGAGCTACAGGTCCCCATCGATCTTGATATTCTGAAGATACGTTTTGCCGTAGGCGTGCGAGATGGCGCGATGCTATCACAAGATAACCAGGTAGCATTCCGTGTGCGCGTCAACGGACGCCCGCTCTGGAATCATATGAAGAGTTCGGTCGTCTGGGAGAACTTTACACTCGACCTTCCTTCTCTGCTCGGGCAGCGGGCGGTACTGCAACTCATCACCGACCCCCTTGGCAATTCACGCTGGAACTGGGCGGTTTGGGGTGAGCCGCAGGTGGTCGGATTAGCGTATAATGATGTCTGATTTCAGTTTAGGTGGCGAGTTTGTCTGGCATCCTACACCATCTTACATAGATGGAAGCCACTTGCAGCGCTTTATGACAGCGCACGGGATCAAAACACTACCGGAGCTACAAACACGGTCGGTACAAGATATCGCCTGGTATTGGGAGACTATCCTTGATTATCTCGGTATCGAATTTTTTGCGCCCTATGATCAGATACTTGATTTGTCGGGTGGAAAGCCATGGCCCCGATGGTGTGTACATGGCAAACTTAACATCGTCCATAACTGTCTGGACAGGTGGATGGGCACCGCACAACAAAACGTGGCGGCTTTGCGCTGGGAAGGTGAACAGGGTGAAGTGCGCGTCTTGACCTATGGCGATCTCCATCGAGAGGTCAATCGCGTAGCCAACGCCTTGCGCAGCCTGGGATTGGCTAGAGGTGACGCCATCGGGCTCTATATGCCAATGACGCCTGAGATCGCCATCGCCCTGCTGGCCATTGCCAAAATCGGTGGCATCATTCTCCCTCTTTTTTCGGGTTATGGATCGGGCGCCATCGCTACGCGTCTGCGCGACGCCGAAGCCAAGGCCCTGTTCTGTGCAGACGGCGGTTACCGACGCGGGCGCACTTTGAACATGAAGCGCACCGCAGATGAGGCGCTATCACAAGTCCCCAGTGTCGAACACGTTATCGTTCATAGGCGAACGGGGGCGGACGTACCATGGAATCCGGGCAGAGATCACTGGTGGGATGAGTTGGTAGCGATTCAGCCAGCAACGGCCAAGACCGAATGTACCGAGGCCGAAAAAACGCTCATGATCATCTACACATCAGGCACCAGCGGGCGCCCCAAAGGAACCATTCATACACATTGCGGTTTCCCCATAAAGGCCGCACACGATCTGGCCATGTGCATTGATCTCCGCCCGGATGATGTGCTCTATTGGATGACGGACATGGGTTGGATGATGGGACCTTGGGAGGTGTTCGGTACACTGATACTGGGCGGGACCATGGTGTTTTTCGATGGCGCCCCTGACTATCCTGGTACAGACCGTCTCTGGAAGCTGGTTGAAAACCATGGCATCAGCAAGCTAGGGGTCTCACCCACCCTGATCCGCGCCCTCATGGTTCATGGTGAGGGGCCGGTCAAACGCCACGACCTCTCCAGCTTGCGAGCTTTTGCCTCGACCGGTGAACCCTGGAACCCCGACCCCTGGATGTGGCTATTCCAGGTTGTGGGAGAGAGCGAACGCCCGATTCTCAACTACACAGGGGGTACTGAAATCGGTGGCGGTATTATCTCGGGCAATGTCCATACAGCGGTCAAACCAGCTGCCTTTTCGGGCATGATCCCGGGAATGGACGCGGATGTGGTAGACAGCACAGGCAACCCGATTCGCGGACAAGTAGGCGAGCTGGTGATCTACCAACCCTGGCTCGGCATGACAAAAGGCTTTTGGAAGGATCCAGACCGTTACATTGAAAGCTATTGGAGCACCTTTCCCGATATGTGGGTTCATGGCGATTTCACAGTAATCGATGGCGATGGGCAGTGGTATATCCTGGGGCGCTCCGATGACACGATCAAGGTGGGGGGCAAACGCCTGGGTCCGGCCGAAATAGAGAGCATTTTGGTCTCACATGATGCCGTTATCGAAGCCGGTGTCATCGGCATACCAGATGATTTAAAGGGATCGGCGCTTGTTGGATTTGTCGTTCTCAAACCGGGCATCGAAGCAACGGAACCGCTGGCGAATGTGCTGAAGGAACTTGTTACGAGCAATATGGGCAAGGCGCTAAAACCGAAGGGCATTGTTTTTGTGCCCGGTTTGCCAAAGACGCGCAATGCCAAAGTCATGCGCCGGGTGATACGGGCCGCTTATCTCGATCAGCCTATCGGCGATCTCAGCGCCTTGGTGAATCCACAGGTGCTTGAGACGATTAGGGAACTGGGAATACAAGGGCGACTATAAGTAAGAGACCGGAAATTAGCACTGTCGCATAAAAAACTTCATGCCTGAAATCGCACGTGCATCTGATACAATGCCATGGTTCGCAATTCACTTCCGTACAACCCGGCTACAGAATCCTTCTTTATGACAACAAACCCGCTGCCCACAATCGTTACCCTTGACCTTGAAGGCGTCTTTACTCCTGAAATCTGGCACGCCGTTGCCGAAGAAACCAATATACCAGCCTTACGGCTCACCACACGCGATGAGCCAGATTATGACAAGTTGATGAAATACCGCATCAACATCCTGCAAGATAATAATCTCAGCTTGCGAAATATCCAGGACGTGATCGCATCGATGGCGCTCCTACCTGGTGCCCGTGCGTTCCTCGACTGGCTACGGTGTCAAACCCAGGCCATCATCTTATCCGACACGTTTTATGAGTTTGCAGCACCTTTTATGCAGAAACTAGGAGAGCCTACACTTTTCTGCAACATGCTACAAGTGAATGACCGTGACATGATCGTCGACTATCATCTGCGCATCGATGATGGCAAACGCGAAGCCGTTATGGCACTCAAACGAATCAACTTCAGGGTGATAGCTGCGGGCGACTCTTATAACGATACCACGATGCTGGCCGCAGCAGACCACGGCATTCTCTTCCGCCCACCCCAAAATGTCATCGACGATTTCCCGCAGTTTCCGGTAACGAGCGAGTACGATGAACTGAAAGAGCTGTTCACCGAACTGCTAAATGGCTGATAACCTTGTGGCAGCTACTTCATCTTTTGGTAGCCTGATCATCATGTGCCTTTATAAACGTCGCCAGAATGTCGACACATTCAGGCAGCCGCTCCACCGCAACTCGTGCCACGTTATCTGTCGGGCGATGCAACTCTCTCACGCCGTATGTGTTGTCCAGGGAACCTAGCGTAGCAGCGGGGATGCCCGCCGATAGAAAAGAATATGTGTCGCTATTGAGATAGTCTTGCCACTGCACCCGCTCCCCCGTAACCGCAAGGACGGCTGCGGACAGGTCATCATTTAATGGCTGTGAGGTGGGGATCCGTGTAAAAGCGTTGCCGTCAGCGCGCCACAAGATGTAAGGTCCATTCTGCCCCACCAGTTCCAGATTAAGGGCAGAGAGCGGTAACGGAAAATCTTGCTGGCGCACATAGGCGGCGGAGCCCTGCATATTCACTTCCTCACCTGCAAATATAGCCAGCGTCACCTGGGTACGCGCCAGCTCGATCTTAGCGCTCGCCAAACGTTGCGCCAGCCCCAGCAAGACGGCACAGGCTGCGCCATTGTCAACAGCCCCCTGACTGGGTTGGGCGACTCTGCCCAGCAATAAATTAAGCCCCAG
>JAAENG010000526.1 GCA_024224665.1 Chloroflexota bacterium
CTTCGCTGAAGGTCTTCGCTGAAGGTCTTCGCTGAAGGTCTTCGCTGAAGGTCTTCGCTGAAGGTCTTCGCTGAAGGTCTTCGTTGAAGGTCTTCGTTGAAGGGGCATTTTTATGTTTGCTGCAAAGGACTTAGGACAGAATAACATGCGGAATTACGTCCTTGAATTGACGGTAGATTTCCGTACGTTATTGAATTCTCAGACTTAAGAATGCTCGATTCTTATAGCAAGTTGTCTTTGCTCTTGAGCAACATAATCCATAATCTCCGCCACTGCGTTTTCTGTGAGCAGATCAAGCCCGTAATGACTGGCTAGATAAGCCAGAGCGAAAGCTATATGAGGATTATCTAGCACTTTAGGGTTGTAACTCGTTGTAGCCACATAGGTTGATAATGCCGCCTCTTTGGCTTTCGTTTCAAGTCTTTTTGTCTTTGGCAAACCCCTGAGTTTCAAACAGATGAGTGGCGCCAGTTGGAACAGATCCTTCTCACTGGCCTTATGTCCCATTAATTTAGTAAATGGTAATGTCTCTAAAGCATCATTGTATCCCACAGCAATTTCTGTCAACCAGTTTTGCATGGTATTAGGAACCGGATTCTTGGGTTTCATAGTTTGTTACCCCTTTTCGATAACTCGTGAATGGCAAGGCGGTCTTAAGATCTACATCGTCCAAAAGCGCTCCCACGTCTCTTGCGCCAGCTCGCGGCTGCGGGCATTGATGCGCTCCACATCCAGATGCAAGATCTCGCCGCCACGCATGAGCACACGCCCGCCGGCAATGGTGGTATCGACCTTGCGTCCATCGAACCCGAACATGATATGCCAGGGGAAGTTATCGATACTCAGTGGTGTGGGCGGGTCATAATCGAGCAGGATGATATCGGCGGCGGCCCCGGCTTGCAGACGCCCCAATGGCCGGTTGAAAAACTGTTGGGCGAGTGCAGCATTGGCGCCATTGGCCACTGCCAGCAATTGGTCGGCCGCTAAAACACGGGGATCGTTGCGCGCCGCTTTATGCAACAGATAGGCCACGCGCATCTCTTCGAACATGTCATTAGAAAACCCGTCATTTCCCAACACCAGTTTGACCCCGCCACGTAGCATAGTAGGCACATCCACAACCCCCACAGCGTTGTTCATATTGGAGCGGGGTTGGTGGCTAATCCAGGTGCCGGTATCACGCAGCACGGCCATCTCCCAGGTATCGATGTCAATGGCATGGCCGACGATGGTGCGTGGCCCCAGGATGCCCCGATCGAGCAGACGGTCTATTGTGCGCATATCATAGGTCGCCAACGAATGCTCGCGGTCGGCAGTGCCTTCAGCGGCGTGGATATGAAAACCAACATCGCCCAAGCCCTCGGCCTCGCCCACACATTGTGCCAGTGTTTCATCGCTGAGGGTGAGGGCCGCGTGCATGCCAAAGGCGCCCGCCAATTGAGGATGACGCTCCCTGCGCGTCTTCTCGATAAAACGGACGTTTTCGCGAATGCTTGCCGCCGCCACTTCCGGACCATCGCGGTCAGTCACTTCATAGCACAGGCAGGCGCTCAAACCTGACTCTATGACCGCCTCGGCGATCACATCCAAGGAACCATCGATAAAGGTATTGCTGGCATGATGATCGATGAGCGTGGTGGTGCCGTATCGAATGGCATCGACAAGGGGCCCTAAGGCCGAATAGCGCACACCTTCCGAGTCCAGGGCTCGATCCAGCGGCCACCACAGTCGCTCCAGTATCTCCGGGAAATCTTTCATGGCGGGGCCGGGAATATACATGCCACGGGCGAAGGCGCCATAAAAATGAGTGTGCGCGCAGATCATACCGGGCATCACCAACATACCTTGCGCGTCCAGTCGCTCGACCTCGGGGAACTGTTCCTCCAACGCTGTACTGGTTCCGACCGCGGCAATGGAATCGCCGTCAATTAGCACCGCGCCACTTTCGATCATCTGCGGATCGTCACCAAACGTAATAATTCGGCCATTGGTAATCAGCATCATATTCTCTCCGGAATCGTTTTTGAGGGTTTGTTGGCAAGTTGCGAGGTCAGCAGACGTTGGACGATTGACGTTGGACGATGGACGATGGCCAAACGTTTCAGAGCGAAAGGCGGCATCGTCTGTGGTCTGTCGTCCATCGTCATCCGAGAACGAAACTCATGTATGTTAAGTAACTTCAGTTAAGGTAGCAATAAAATGGTTACTCCGCAGCGCCGAAATCGGCGATGAAATAGTACCAGCCCCAAGGATCGCGGGCAATGCCAATGCCGATCTCGCGATAGTATGGGTGCAACAGGTTGCGGCGGTGGGGGTCGGCGCCGAGAGGTTCGTCGTACCACCAGGTAAATACCTGTATGGGATTACTGCCAAGAGCCCAATTTTCTCCGGCCCAGCGAGGCTCATAAACCACCCGCGATAAGCGCTGGCGCAGGTCGGAGCCATCGGATCCCGTATGGCTACATTCTTCATGTTTGGCGCAATCGCTGGCATGTGCCTGTGCGGCCCGTGCCAATGTCTCTGACCATGTCAAGGGTTGGAGGCCATGAGCAATTCGCCGCTCATTGATCAAGTCGAGGATAAAGCCTTGCCAGTCAGCCGCTCGCTCGGGATAATAAACGGGGGGAGGGGTGAAGGGAACCGGCGTGGGGGTCAATGTCGGGGTGAGCGTCGGCGTAAGTGTCGGCGTGGGGGTTCGGGTTCGGGGCGTCGGTGTGGCTGTTGGCGTGAGAGGTATCTCAAGTACCATGCCAACCTTTAAGCGATTGGGGTTGACTTCGCCATTCGCAGCCACAAGATCCTCAATGGTGATCTCATTCAGGGCGGCAATGAGCCATAGGGAATCGCCCGACTCAACAGTGTGTAACACGCGCACATCAGGCGTTGGCGTGAGTGTGGGCGTTACCGAGGGTGATGGGGTAGCCGGTGTAGGCACGGTTGGGGTGACGGTGGCCGTGGGGGTGACCGTCGCTGTGGGTTCGATGGGGATGATCAATTCATCACCACCCTTCAAGCTGGCCGGATCATAAATGCGATTGGCCCGCAGCAGATCGTTGAGTTTCACACCATACTGGTTGGCGATGCTCCAAGGCGAGTCTCCCCGTGTGACAATATGGCGAGGGCGCGTGTCTGGCGTGGGGGTGGGATAGGGTGTGGGTGAGGGCGGAATCGGCGTGGGCGTAGCGGTACCTCGAGCGTCCTCGAGAATTGTCAGGCGCAGAACTCGTCCCCCGGTTTCTTCCGATTCTGCGATCTCAATGGGCATGTTACAACCAGCGAGCAACCCTATTGTCAGTATCAGCAAAACGAAATAGCGAAACGTCAAGGCTTGCTATCCTCCCACCATCGTGGGATAGAGTCTGGACAAAAAGTGGGGGGCGCTATCTGTCTCTGGTAGCACTATAAGATATAAGGTCGCTTCAGGTTGAGAAAATGAGATCAAGTTACCGGCCAGTCGTTGTTTGAAAGATAATAGCAATCATAGCATAATCATAACTGCTCGCACTAGCTAGCATCCCGCCAGCAGTTCCAAATTTAGCCGTGAAGAGAGTGCAACGCATTCAGGTCTAGCCGATACGACCCATTTGAGCCCATC
>JAAENG010000527.1 GCA_024224665.1 Chloroflexota bacterium
ATCGGCTCGTTTTGTGACACTTAGGGTGTCAAATCAGCCCCTTTCAAGGGGCGCTGTTACGTAGCACCGGGAATTCATCCCGGTGCGGGCCTCGCAAACGCATAGGCTACATTACTGAGTTATTTTCTTAACTTTCATCAAGGGGCAGCGAGATCGTCGAGATTGAGTTGCAGTTGCCCTTGAGTAGTCTGAGTGCTGCCGATGACATCCGCCAGCCCGGCCTTGATACCCAGTTTAGCCAAAGGCGTTGGCGTGGGTTCGGCTGTGCCAGCGCAGGCTGCGAGCAACACGACCACTATCAGAAGCGCCGTCAGCGCAAACATTATTAGAAATCGATTTTTCATTTGATTTGACGCTTGGGTGGTTCGACATAAATGCCAGTCTCATCATGTAGTGTTGGTGGTATGGTAACCGTACTCTTACAACGAGCAATTGTTTGCTTACGGGAACGGGGTTGCCCAGAAAATGAGGATATGCTAGTGTCCATGCCCAAACACTTGCTAGCCAACGGACAATCACACTCAACAACATCAGCATGAAAAAACAAGATCGAACACAGCTGTGGATGCAAGCGGATTGGCTGGAAACAGTGACTGCTTGGATTCAAGCTGAATTACGGCGACAGGGTATCGCCCAGCGCCGGCCGATAGAGCAATCTCATATCCGACCCTGGTCAACGGTATTACGCGTGCCCGCGCAGGAAGGCGATCTTTTCTTCAAGGCAACCGATGCCACACTGGCACATGAACCGGCCCTCACCCTCTCCTTGTCTCGGTGGTATCCCGACACTATGCCCGAACTCCTGGCAGCGGATGTGCCCCGACGATGGTTACTGATGAGAGATGGGGGAGTACCGTTACGAGGTATTATCAAGGAGGATCGGGATTTCGGCCACTGGCATTCTGTTCTACGGACGTACGCCGAACTCCAGATCGATCTATGCGACCGCTTGGATGAACTCCTGACACTGGGGGTACTCGACCGGCGCCTGAGCCAGTTGCCTTCGCTCTATGCACAACTCCTCGACAACACCGAGGCGCTCTTGATCGACCAGCAAGATGGACTCAGCTCCGCCGATCACAGACGCCTGCTGGCGCTCGTCCCCCGATATACCGAGATGTGCGAAGAACTCGCCGCGTACGGGCTGCCCGAGACACTGGATCATGGTGATTTTCACGACGCCAATATCTTCGTACGCGATGGCCATTATCGCTTCTTCGATTGGGGTGACAGTTGCGTGGCCCATCCTTTTTTCACTATCCTGGTTGTATTGCGGATTGTGCCTTATGTCCTCGAACTTGAGGAAGATCATCCCGAGCTGGCGCGTCTTCGTGACACTTATCTGGAACCCTGGACCCGCTTCGGTACTCGGCAGCAACTCCTCGAAGCTTTCGAACTGGCTCAACGTATAGCGATGGTCAATCGGGCGCTCACCTGGCATCGGAGCGTAGCCAATCTCGAAGGCGCCCTCAAAGATGAATACGCCGATGCAGTGCCGGGATGGTTGCTGGAATTCTTGCAGGCGGAAGATGGGGCCAGCGCCTGAGCAGACCAGAAGCCAGATAGCATGACATTTTCTCTAGATCAGGTTGTCCCCTGGGGCCGCTCCTTCGATGAGTATGTGGCCATGTTTGACATGTCCGAATCCGATCTTCAGGGGTCGGTTCTGGGCTGTGCCGATGGCCCGGCCGCCTTCAACTGCACACTGACGCGCCGTGGTGGCCGGGTCATATCTGTCGATCCTTTGTATCAGTATTCTGTCGAACAGATTGAGCAGCGCATTAGCGAAACATACACCACTGTTCTAGAGCAAGCTCGTAGGAACCATCGACAATTCATTTGGAAGCAGATCCCCTCTGTAGAGGTGTTAGGACAGATGCGATTGGCAGCGATGCACGATTTCCTACGAGATTTTCCAGCAGGGATAAAGCAGGGTCGTTATCGACAAGAGAGTCTGCCTGACCTACCGTTTGCGGAGAGAGAATTCGATCTGGCGCTTTGTTCCCATTTTCTTTTTCTTTACAGTGATGAAAGTTAAGAAAATAACTCAGTAATGTAGCCTATGCGTTTGCGAGGCCCGCACCGGGATGAATTCCCGGTGCTACGTAACAGCGCCCCTTGAAAGGGGCTGATTTGACACCCAAAGTGTCACAAAACGAGCCGATA
>JAAENG010000528.1 GCA_024224665.1 Chloroflexota bacterium
CTCATGGCGACGCTGGCTTGATGGGTTGGAACGCCAGGAACATGTCGATCCATGTGGCCGGTGAGGGCGCTATTCTGCATTCGATGGATGCCGGATTGGGGAATTATTTCACGGACGCCAGTTGGACAAACATATGGGACGGTGATTTGGCTCAGGGACCTGGGGGAACGGCTCTTGTCCAAGACCAACTGGTTGATCCGCAACTTGTCCTTGATGCGACCGGTAACAACGGTGTCCGGTATGTCGCCATTGATGTTGATTCCAGGTATGACGGCGCTAACCATGCTATCGCTCTGATGGGCCATATTCAGATCGATGCAGTTCCAGAGCCGACGACGTTTGGTTTGCTTGGTCTTGGCGGTATGTTCCTTCTCAGAAGAAGGAAACGCTAGGATTTTGTAAGGCCCATCGGGCAGCGTCGAGGGCGAGAATGCGTCAGCATCCGAGCCCGAAAGGCCGCCCCTCGAGCCTGCGGCGGCCATCGGGGGCAGCCCCTCCCACAGCGAGCAGCCTCTGCGCAGGGGTGGCCGGCGTGTTTGGGCCTAGACAGGTTGTTCTACAGTGTGTGGCTGTCCTAATATCCAGACTCAAGCAAGTGGCGACAGCGGAGAACGTCAATCGTCAGTTTCAATCTGAACCTAACCTAACAAAAGCAAACTCCTAACGATGACCTGAATTATGAAGAAATTATTTACAAGTCTGGTTATCGGGATCGCACTGATGATGTCGGCGGCTAGTGCGGCTACTCAGATTACCGGGATCACGGCATCCGCGCGAAATGCTTGGCACCTTACCGAGGCTGCAGGCTTGATCAGAGCGGATAGAGAGGTCGGAGAGCAGTTCATGGCTAACAAGTGGGATGCGACGCCCTGGGATCATTTTTATGGTTCTGGTGGAGACCCTGCAGACGCTTGGGTCATGTTTGATCTGGGCCAAGAGTACGACCTGGACGAAATCAGGCTCTGGAACGCGGATATCGCTCATGGCGACGCTGGCTTGATGGGTTGGTACGTCAGGAATATGTCGATCCATGTAGCCGGTGAGGGCGCTACTCTGCCTTCGATGGCTGACGGATTGGGGGATTATTTCACGGACGCCAGTTGGACAAACATATGGGACGGTGATTTGGCTCAGGGACCTGGGGGAACGGCTATTGCCCAAAACGAACTGGTTGATCCGCAACTTATCCTTGATGCGACCGGTAACAACGGTGTCCGGTATGTCGCCATTGATATTGATTCCAGGTATGACGGCGCTAACGGTCCCGCTCTGCTGGGCCATATTCAGATCCATGGGGTTCAAAGCGACGAGATTGCCAATATCTCAGCTATCCGGACCGCCCTCCACTTCGTCGAGTTCGAGGTCACAGACGTCGGGGCGAGTGAACTTCTGCCGGGAACAGTCAGCCTCAGCCTGGACGGTAACGATGTGACGGCGGGACTGAGCGTCGACAAGGACGGTGGTGTCACGACCATCCGCCACGA
>JAAENG010000529.1 GCA_024224665.1 Chloroflexota bacterium
ACCTGCCACTTGCCACAAACATCGACAAAAAGTTGTCGATAATTTTGAGTAAGCGCTTAGTGAATTGTCAACGGCTAATGGTCAATGGTCAATGGGAGGGTGCAATAAGGAGCGAATTCGCACTGACAATAGTGGCGCCTGTGGAGCAGCAACATCCACAATTTTACGTCGATACGATTGTGCTAAGCGTCCAACAGCACGATTGTAAGCAGGATAGCACAACTAACTCGCCCTTGCCAGATAGGGGCGATTGCAGTGTGAAAGGGTTTGTCCTACGGTGTCCTATCCGATACAATCGGTTGCATGCAATCTATGTTCTTAAGCAGCAGTCCTGAGGCGACACGTGAATGGGCGGTGCAACTGGCCGCCCATTTAGTCTCCCCTTTGGTCATTGCCTTGTACGGCAATCTGGGCGCCGGTAAAACCGTGGTGGCACAAGCGATCGCCAAAGCCCTCGGTATCGAAGGCCCTGTGACGAGCCCTACCTTCACCCTGATCAATGAATACGAACTCCCTGGCAGCGTCAGGTTGTTTCATGTAGATTGCTACCGTCTGTTCGATCCGGTGGCCGAAGCCATTGCCTTGGGTTTGGAAGAACTGTTCGAACTGGGTATCGTCCTGATCGAGTGGGCAGATCGCATCGAACCACTTTTGCCTGAAGAGCGCATCGATATCGAATTATCAGACGCGGGACCTGGCCATCGCCATATTCGGGTGCGGGATAGCAGGCTTGTTCCCTCGCCACTCACTGTTACGCCAAGTTCGGCTACAGCCTGAAATCATGCTCCTTGCCCTTGATACTGCAACCGACTACGCTTCTGTAGCCTTGTATGATGGCCGCCAGGTGCTGGCCGAGTTCAATTGGCGCTCGCAGCGGCGCCATACGGTCGAGTTAGCCGTACAGGTCGATGCATTATTTGCGTTGGTCGAGGGCCGAGCGAGCGATCTTCGGGCACTGGCCGTAGTCGTGGGGCCCGGTTCTTACACGGGCACGCGCATTGCAGTTAGTTACGCCAAAGGGATTGTAGCGGCATTGGCCTTACCTTTGGTAGGCATCCCCACACTGGATGCCCTGGCCTATCCTCATCTTCAAGCAGATACACCCCTCTGTGCCCTGGTCGAAGCCGGGCGGAAACGCTATTGCTGGGCGGTTTATGCACCCGGCGGAGATACCCCGAAGCGTACGAGCCAGTGGGGATTGGCGACTCTGCCCGAGATAGCAGCTGCCATCTCTACCCCGACCCGATTCGCCGGCGAACTGCGCCCTGACGATGTCCTTTTTCTCCATCAATCGTGGGGCGAAAGCGTTGTGATCATTCCGCAAGCACTCTGTGTGCGCCGGGCGGGTGCCCTGGCTGCCCTGGCCTGGCAGCGTTGGCAGGGCGGCGATATCGACGATCCGGCAACGTTGAGCCCCATCTATTTGAGCTAATGCACGTCACAACTCACCAAGTCACCAGATTTCCAACAACGATCACCGATCTCAGCGCCTTGCCGTTTCGGATCGATGCCATGCAAATGGCAGATATCCCCTATGTCATGGCTATCGAACGCCGCGTGTTTCCCATGGCCTGGACCAGCGGCATCTATCAGCGCGAATTGGCTGCCAACCCCTGGTCACACTATTATGTACTGCGCTCCAATGGACGTGGCCTGCCACACCTTCTGGCCTACGGCGGCGTTTGGCAGATCGATCAGAGGGCTCATATCCCCACAATCGCCACGCATCCCGATTTTATGGGCCGCAAGCTTGGCGGCTATCTCTTGGCTAATCTACTACTGGTGGGTTACCAAGTAGGCTGTCGTGAAGCCATCCTGGAAGTGAGAGTCTCTAATGAACAGGCTCAGGCACTTTACCGGCGCTTTCAGTTTGAGTCTGTAGGTCGCCGCCGCCGTTATTATAGCGACAACCAGGAAGATGCACTGATTATGACCCGACCCAACTTGACAGCGGCCGCCTTGGAACAAGAACATGCCCGGGTAAGCCGACAACTACTTATGAGTTGGCAGACAAAGAACAGCCAATGCAGAGTTTCGAATACCAAACCCACTCATGGAGTGAGGAATGAACACCGAACGCCCTGATCTGAATCGAATCGCTGCCGAAGTAAACGCGTGCCAACGCTGTCCATTGGCACGCACGCGCACGCATGCAGTTCCCGGAGAAGGGCCGCACGATGTTGAGATCATGCTCATTGGCGAGGGCCCCGGCTACCATGAGGATCAGCAAGGTCGTCCCTTTGTGGGAAAATCCGGGAAGTTCTTAGAGCAACTTTTGTCCAGTATCAACCTGACGCGAGAGCAGGTTTTTATCGCTAATGTGATAAAGTGCAGACCACCGAACAACCGCGATCCACTGCCCATGGAGATGGATGCCTGTACCCCCTACTTGCAGCAACAGATTGAACTCATCAATCCCTTGTTGATCGTTACCCTTGGCAGGTTTTCGATGGGGCAGTTCATTTCAGCGGACGCCCGCATCACCCGCATTCATGGCAAGCCCCTGCGGCAAGAGGGTCGCATTATCTTGCCTCTGTTTCACCCCGCCGCAGCCCTACGGAACCCGCAATGGCAGAAAGCGATGTACGAAGATGCCGCCCAGATCCCAGCACTGACTGAAGCGGTGAGACAGATACGCGCTCAGCATGCCGAGGAAGTAGATGACGACCTGGAGCAACTCAGTCTTTTCTGAAGACAAGGGCTGCCAGTCCTCTACTTCAATCGTCGCCAGTGCTTTGTCAATAAGGATTTTGACACCTGCAAATCTATGATGACCTCGAAATAATCCATACCAATTTTCAAATCTCATTACTTTGATACAATTAGGAGCTTATTTTGTCTGCAATATTTTCAGATTCAAGCGCAGCAACCCTGCGCATTATCCCCCTTGGAGGATTGGGGGAGTTCGGCAAGAACATGATGGCTTACGAAACGGATGATACCATCATCTGTGTAGATACCGGTTTGATGTTCCCTGAGGTGGATATGCCCGGTATCGACATCGTCATACCCGATATCTCTTATTTGCTTGATCGGGCCAGCAAAGTCAAGGCATTTATCCTCACACACGGACATCTCGACCATATCGGGGCCTTGCCGTATATCTTGGCCCAGCTCAATGCGCCAGTTTATGGCACCCGATTGACTCTGGGTCTGGTAGAAAATTCATTGCGAGAGCGGCAGTTGATGGCACATGCTGACTTGCAGCGGATCGACGAAGATAGCACCTTGGATCTGGGACCTTTCCACGTCGAGTTCGTCCATCTCTGTCATTCGGTTCCGGACGCGGTAGGCGTGATCATCCGCACGTCGGTCGGCAATATCCTGCATGTCAGTGACTTTAAATTCGATCCCCATCCGGTCGATGGCAGGCTCACCGACGAAGCGAAATTAACGGCGCTGGGAGACGAGGGTGTGCGTGTCTTACTCTCTGATTCCACAAATTCGGAGGTGGCCGGTTACACGCCTTCCGAACAGGAATTGGAGCAAGTGCTCGATGAGTTGATCAGTAAGGCGCAGGGGCGTGTGATCTTGGCAACCTTTGCCTCCAACATTTCTCGCGTTCAGCAGGTCATCAATGTTGCGCAAAAGTATGGCCGCCGCGTGGGTGTAACTGGACGCAGCATGGTTAATAACACGCGCATGGCCGCAGAACTCGGATATCTCAAACCCCCGGTCGATGGCCTGCTCACACCGGACCAGATGAACTACCTGCCACCAGAACAAGTGGTGATCGTCTGCACCGGCAGTCAGGGAGAGCCGACCAGCGCCCTGGTGCGCATGAGCCGAGGGCAATACCGGCATTTGCGGATTGGCAAAGGGGATACTGTCATTATTAGCGCCACACCGATCCCCGGTAACGAGAAAATGATTCATCGCACGCTCAACAATCTCTTCCGCTTGGGCGCTGATATCTATTACGACGATCTTTTCGACGTCCATGTAAGTGGGCATGGCAGCCGTGAAGATCAGAAACGAATGATTGAACTGACTCGACCAGAATATTTTGTACCCATCCATGGTGAATATCGACAACTGGTTTTACACGCACGTTTGGCACAGGAAATGGGACATGCTGAAGATCACACCTTTGTTGTCGAAGATGGCCAACCCCTCGAAGTAGGCCACGACTACATTTTCCGGGCGGAGCGAGTCAATTGTGGCCGGGTGCTCGTCGATGGGCTGGGTGTCGGCGATATCGGTTCGGTGGTATTGCGCGATCGCCGGCATCTGGCACGGGATGGATTCCTGGTCGTGACCATCGGCCTGGACGAAGAGACAGGTGAAGTGCTCCTTGGGCCTGAGATACTCTCGCGAGGGTTTGTGTATATGGCCGAATCTGAAACCTTGATCGAAGAGGCCAAAGAAGTGATCTGGAATGTGCTCGAGACCCACGATAGTACGGGCGCAGTGCTGAACCACGTTCATACAGCACTGGCAGATTTTTGCTATCGCACCACACGCCGGCGTCCCATGATCTTGCCATTGCTGGTGGAGATATAGGTTCGAGCGTCATCCCTACTGCGCTATCTAAAGCATCGTTGTCACACTTGACATATGCTGCTATAATGCAACTGCGAACAAATGAGCTAGGTGTTTTGCTGAATCCCCCGCTGTGAAACAGTGCCCTCTTTGCGTCCCTATGACAAAACGATCGAGTTCGAGCACGGCCAGCAATCGACGTATGAATGCCAAATCTGGCAGCGCACGTGGTCGTGCGACGGCTCGAAAAGGAAAGCGGCGCACTCGACGCAAGAAATCTGGGAGCGAACAACTGCTGAAGGCGCTGTTGAGTGGATCGCTGTGGGGCATCGTGCTGGTTATCTTGGGGCTGTTTTCCGCCTTGGCCTTGCTGAGTGCTAACCGAGGGTCATTGACAGGTTGGTGGATAGAGCAGCTCAGTCTCTTGTTTGGCATCGGCGTTTATTGGTTGCCGGTCGTGCTCATTGTCTTGGGGATATTCCTCTATCTGCGCAGCAACGGACATGCAGGTGCCTTTACCTTACCACGTCTAATCGGGTTCTTTTTGTTGTGGGTAGCAGTTCAAGGCGCCGCACATCTTATGGGCGTTGCTACAGGAACCGAAATCGATCCGGGATCACCTGCCGGTGACTATGGCGGCATGATGGGCTGGTTCATCAGCCAGAGTTTAGTCACTGTGGTCGGAACCAGTCTAACCATGGTCGCATTGCTCCTAGTCGCCTTTTTCGGTATCGTGCTGCTATTGGGAATGAGCCTCGATGATTTGGCAGCCGCCATCAATTCGGCAGCGGCAACAGCAGCCGCATTTTTGGCATCCTTACCTCGACGTTGGCGTGATCGACGCTCGGGCGTGATTCGAGCGCGGCCATCGCGCTGGGAGCGTTTCAAGTTGTGGCTGGCCGAACGCCGTCGCGCTCGTGCGACTGTCGAAGTCCCTGTTGATCCTCGGAACGGCCCTGTTTCATCGCTTCCGTCGGATCCTATACCTGCCCCACCTGCTGAACCTGTAGCGCCGACCATGCGTATCATCGGTGGCGAGCAAACGATCTGGCGCCTGCCCCGCGTGGAGGACATCCTCGATGATTTTGGCAATGCCGATCTCACCGAAGAGGATCTGGCCGAACGCGCACACATCATCGAAGACACGCTGGGCTCCTTTGGTGTACCGGTGACGGTGGTCGAGGTCAATAAAGGGCCTGTTGTCACGCAGTTTGGTTTGCGACCCGGCTATATCACCCGCAAGGTGCGAGGTGAGGAAAAACGCATGAAAGTGCGTGTGAGCAAAATCCAGGCGTTGTCAAACGATCTCTCTCTGGCACTGGCTGCGTCTCCCATCCGTATCGAAGCGCCGGTCCCCGGCAGAAATATCGTGGGTTTGGAAGTACCCAATGCCAGTGTAGCCATGGTCTCGTTGCGCAGTATTCTGGAATCAGAGGAATTCAAACGCCTAAAAGCACCACTGCGAGTCTGTCTTGGCCAAGATGTCTCCGGTAGTCCCGTGGCTGCCAGCCTCGCCCGTATGCCCCATCTACTTATCGCCGGTGCGACCGGGTCAGGTAAATCAGTCTGTGTCAATGCTGTCATCTGTTCATTGTTATTTCGTTATACGCCTGATGAATTGCGGTTTGTCATGGTCGATCCCAAACGTGTGGAACTGACCGGTTATAACGGCATCCCTCATCTGGTCGATAGTGTTGTCACCGATATCGAGAAAGTGGTGGGGGTACTGCATTGGGCCACGACTGAGATGGACCGGCGGTATAAGGATCTGGAAAAAGCAAGTGCTCGCAATGTCGATACCTATAATGCCAAACGACGGGCTGAAGGCAAAGCGATCCTGCCATATATCGTCATCATCATCGACGAATTGGCAGATATCATGATGATGGCGCCTGACGATGTCGAACGCTCACTGGTTCGTATCGCCCAGATGGCACGTGCCACGGGCATCCATCTTGTCATTGCCACCCAGCGCCCTTCAGTCAACGTCGTGACCGGTTTGATCAAAGCCAATTTCCCCTCACGTGTTGCCTTTGCCGTTACCAGCCAGATTGACTCACGCGTGATCCTCGATATACCGGGCGCCGAGCGACTGCTGGGCAGTGGTGATATGTTATTCATGCGCCCCGATTCGGCCAAGCTCGCCCGCTTACAGGGCGCCTTTGTCTCTGACGTTGAGGTGAATCGTCTGGTGCGCTACTGGCGCGGCCAGCGAGGAGGCGAGCGACAAGCAGATGTGCGCCCGCTTCGCGGTGATATCGTTTCGTCCATACCTCAAGCCGATTTACCTGAAACACAGCCCACACAACAACGTCCCCTGTGGGATGACATGATGGCACAAGCTGAGGTCGAGGCGAAAAAGGACGCGTTATTTGACCAGGCGGTGGCCATCGTGCAGGAATCGGGGAAAGCTAGTGTCAGCCTCCTGCAACGGCGTTTACGTATCGGCTATTCGCGCGCCGCTCGCCTGATCGATATGCTGGAGGAAGAAGGCATCGTGGGGCCGGATCAGGGCGGGAGTCGCGGGCGTGAAGTATTGATCGATTCGCCCGAAGAAGCAGATGCACTGGAGCCGACGGACGAGTTCGAGACTTTTTAAAGGCTCCCCTACTCAGAATGAACCACGCCAGAAGATCCAAATTCCGTGTCAATTCCATGCTCATGCCGTAAACCTGGAGACCGGAAAACCGGGTAGAATGCGCCTCTATGTTCGCTTTGATCCCGGTCTACTGTTCTACCGGTACCTGGTCTACTGAATCTGCGTATGATACGTAGGCTTCGATCCATTTGTTTGCCACAATGTCGTTGTCCGCGTATACTGAATATCCACTAACCATGCAAGATTCTTCGTCGTGGTATTTTGCTTGCGTGGTTTTGTTATATGCCTCTATATCGTTAGTTTCCCTTAACTTTAGTACCTTCAAAGGAGAAGATGAAACCATGACCAAACACCTCATTATTTTACTGACCGTATTGCTTCTGGGCGCCTTAGTGCTTGCTGCATGCGGTGGCGGCGAACAACCAGCCCCAGCCCCCACAGAGGCCCCGGCGCCCGAACCGGAACCGACCCAGGCCCCTGAACCGACAGAAGCTCCGGCCGAACCTGAACCGACAGAAGCGCCTGCAGAACCGGCAGACGACACCATACAAGTCGGCATGGTAAGCGACCTGGGCGGGATCGACGACAAATCGTTCAATCAGACAGCTTGGCGTGGCATCGAGACGGCGCAGGCAGACTTTGGGATCGACGGTGTGTTCCTGGAGAGCCAGCAGCAGACTGATTACGAAAAGAACATCAACGAATTCTTGTCTCAGGACAAAGACCTGATC
>JAAENG010000530.1 GCA_024224665.1 Chloroflexota bacterium
ACTTTACTCAAATGGCCCATCTCTTTTTCGGAGTTGACGTCCCCGAATAACGGGGTTTCACCTGCGAAAATGTCTGATACTGGGGGAGTTCGTTCCTCAGTCGATGTGCAACATGCGCTTGCCTAATACAAAAAATCTGTATTGGGCAAATATACCTTGCACAAATGCCCTCCTACCTTTCGGGGTGGAAATCCCCGAATGACGGGGTTTCACCCGCGAAAATGTCTGCTACTACGGTAGTTCATTCCTCGGCCAATGGGTAACATGTGCTTGACTAATACAATTTGTCCAAATAACCATCCTTCATGCTCATATTGGTGCCCAGTTGCTGGCAGACATCAGAATATCAAAGGCAAGCTACCGCAGAAACGGCTCGGCTAAACAGTCAATCTTACTGAAATTGCCCGGCCTGTTGTAGTGGTAATTTCATAGCTGGGGTGCTACCTTGTACCAGTAGTTCCATATTGGGTGGTTCAGAGAGCGCAGCCGCACACAGATCGAGCCGACTCAGCCCATCTAGACTTATCAATCAGTCCTTATCAAGCATAGCGTTGCCCCCGGTTCATAGTTGGAATACCTGATCTTGTACGTCGGCTACCATACCCGAGGTAACCCCTGTGGTATAATCAACTGTTTTAGAAAATACGGCATGACTCATTCTGCCGAGTTTGCATTTTTACAAATCCAAGTTTGCGATTACGAACAGAACCAAAGATCAGTGACTAAAGACTAAGGATTCTCCTGCTGATCGTCTTCAATCTTCAATCTTCAATCTTCAATCTTTAATCTTTAATCCTCAGAAACATCAATCTGTAAACGATGCAGGACGCTGATTCTGAACCACGCCCAAAATACCGACATAGAATCATTTCCATTGGCGCTACTCTTAACCCACATCGACAAGCCTCTTCAATCGACAGACATCTCATAACACACAGCTATGCTACGTAACCTATTTACAAAAGTCGTCGGCGATCCGAACGAGAAAGAAATCAAACGTATTCAGCCCATTGTCGACGAGATCAACGCGCTCGAGCCCGAGATGCAACGTTTGAGCGACGACGAATTGAAAGCACAAACCCAGACTTTCCGAGATAGGCTTCAGGCCGAAACGACGCACCTTAACCAGGAATTGGTTGAACTGAAATCGGAATTGGCCCAGGCGGAAGACCCCAGCGATATCAACAGAACAAAAAGCCAGGTCGAACGCGTGGAGGATGACCTCAGACAGCTTGAAGAGGATGCTCTGGAAGAGATATTACCCCATGCCTTTGCTATTGTGCGCGAAACGTCTATACGCGTCATGGGCTTGCGGCATTACGACGTACAAATGATCGGTGGTGTAATTCTACACCGCGGCGTGATTGCCGAGATGAAGACCGGCGAAGGTAAAACACTGGTCGCCACCTTACCCCTTTATCTCAACGCCCTCACAGGCAGGGGCGTCCATCTGGTTACACCTAATGACTATCTCTCCAAATACGGTGTGCAGTGGATGGGACCGATATTTCACTTTTTGGGGATCAGCGCTGCCGTCATTCAGAGCGGCGCCGGAAATCCCGATAAAGCCTCCTTCCTCTACGATCCCGAATTCCCCAGCGATGATGATCGCTATCGCAACTTACGGCCCATCAAACGCAGTGAATCGTACCAGGCAGACATCCTCTACGGTACCAACAACGAATTCGGCTTTGACTACCTGCGCGACAACATGGTTTCAGAGACCAGCCAGCTCTCCCAACGGGAGCTTCATTACGCCATCGTAGATGAGATCGACAATATCCTCATTGATGAAGCTCGCACCCCCTTGATCATCTCAGGGGCGGCGCAGGAATCAAGTGATAACTACCGGCGATTTGCCCAGATCGTTCCCGGCCTGAGAGAGGAAGAGGATTACACACTTGACGAAAAAGATCGGGTGGTCACTCTTACAGAAGAAGGCTTGATAAAAGTCGAGGGTCGGGCTGGGATCGCGGAAGATAAGAGTCTCTATGATGCCGAATACGCCGAACTAGCACCTTATATGGACAACGCCCTGCGCGCATACGTCTTGTTCAAACGGGATAAAGACTATATTGTGCAAGGGAACGAGGTTGTCATCGTTGATGAATTCACGGGCCGTCTTATGCATGGACGCCGCTATTCTGAAGGGCTTCATCAGGCTATCGAAGCCAAGGAAGGGGTGAAGGTCCAGCGCGAGAACCTGACGATGGCGACCATCACCTTTCAGAATTTCTTTCGTATGTACCGCAAACTGGCGGGTATGACCGGTACCGCTGAGACTGAAAAAGAAGAGTTCTTTCGCATTTACAATCTCGATGTGACGGTTATACCTACCAATGTGCCCATTCGACGGGATGATCAATCTGACCAGGTGTACCGAACGCAACGCTCTAAATTCACAGCGGCCCTGGATGAGATCGAGAGAGCACACAATCTGGGCCAACCGATCCTGGTGGGGACCAGTGCCATCGAGACCTCTGAGTTTATCGCCTCGTTGTTGAAACGGCGTGGAATCGACTATAACGTCCTCAATGCCAAAAATCATGAGCGTGAGGCCGTTATTATCGCCCAGGCGGGCAAGACCGGCGCCGTGACGATCGCCACCAATATGGCCGGCCGTGGCGTCGATATCCTGCTAGGCGGTAATGCCGAGAACCTGGCTCGCGATGAATTGAGACGGACGGAGTATGATCTCAATGATATCTCAGAGCAAGATTGGAATGACTGTATCGACATGCTCCGCAAAGGAGAGGATCCGAGCGAGCACTTCACCGAACCCTGGGTTGAAGTGTTGGCCCAGCATTGGCAGCAAACCAAAGAGAGCGGAGATAAAGTCCGAGAGTTGGGTGGCCTTTATGTGGTAGGTACAGAACGCCACGAGGCCCGCCGCATCGATAACCAGCTTCGTGGTCGCGCCGGACGTCAGGGAGATCTCGGCCAGTCTCGCTTCTACCTCTCACTGGAAGATGAACTCATGCGGCGTTTTGGTGGCACTTCCATTGCCGGCATTATGGAACGGCTCGGTGTCGAAGATGACATGCCTATCGAAGCCGGTGTGGTGAGCAAAGCCATCGAGCAATCCCAGACACGCGTCGAAGGCTATAATTTCGATATGCGTAAACACGTGCTCGAATATGATGATGTGGTCAATCGCCAACGCGAAGTTGTCTATGAACAGCGTCGCCGTATCCTCACCGAGCCCACCATGAAGCCGCAAGTGCAACGCATGACTTACGATTACGTCGACACGATGGTCGAGAACCATACGGGTGGCCGTTATGAAGAGGATTGGGATTTAACGGCTTTGCATAACGCCGCCATGCGCGCCATGCCCTTACCCGCCACAGAATCGGCCGAAGCCTGGAAAGGCCTCAACCAGGACGAACTGAGGGAACGTCTCTCGACTATCGCAGATGCGGCTTACGAGGCAAAAGAACAGCGTCTGGATAGTGAAACCATGCGCCGCATCGAGCGAATGCTTATGCTCCAGGTGTTGGATCGGCGCTGGGTACGGCATCTAACCGACCTGGATGTGCTGCGTGAAGGGATTGGCCTGCAAGCTGTTGCCCAACAAGATCCCTTGGTCGCTTACAAGAGCGCTGCCTTCAATATGTTCAACGAGCTGTTGGCCAGTATTGAAGAAGATATCGTTACCCAGATCTACCACATCGAGATCGTTAAGCAACGCCGGCAGCAACCGCTACGGGCAGTACATCCCAATGCGGGCGGCGGAGGCAAACCGGCGCCTCAACGTCGAGCCGGCCCGCGCCTGAAGCGGAATGATCCCTGCTATTGCGGCAGCGGTAAGAAGTACAAAGATTGCCATATGCGTAGCGATCGCGCCGGTGGTGGCAATGGTGCAGCAGCGCAACCCCAAGACGCGGCCCAGCCAGCACAAGCAAGCGCAGGAGCCAGACGCCCCCCCAAGCGAAAACGCAAATCCAAGAAGAAACGTTGATTCATTCACCCCCTGATAGATTTGCAGAAAACAGCTATTGGCGAAATACTTAGAAAAGGCTTTTTCGGCAGAATAATGATCCATTTCAATCTGAAAAAGCCTCAAGCGAATTCCCCAATGGCGCAGTATAACTGGGAATTCGCCTAACGCCTTATCACGCTTGCCATACCTCCATCACCGCGAACCTTTATGAAAAGCGCCTACTTCCACAGCCCGGCCCTCTCCAGCCGGGTTGTCTTGTTTTCAAATCGGGCCAATTTCGTGGAGGCTCTACTGTGAGCGCCGATCTCCCTCGCCTGCGCCGCTGGTTGCAGCGACACCAATTGCAGACACCCGCCGCCATTATCGCCGAAACATATCGTCCTCTGGGGTTTTTCGCCGGACAAGTACTCTCGGCTATGGATCCATTGCTACCGGGGATACAGGCCAAGGGCTGGGGGAAAACGCTTAGTAGCTGGGAAGAAGAGGATACCAATCGGCAACTGAATCAGTCAGATAGCAAGCAGACTACAGCAAAATCATGAACCAGCTCGAGAGCTTACCTTTGCTTGACCTCATCAGCCTCATACTCTTCATGCTTATCGGCGTCATTCTGCTGATCAATCGCTCCTTGATGGTTGATCCTGAAGCCGATTTGTCTCGGTCTGCCAAGGCTACCGATCATACGACCACGCTGACCGCTGGTATCAGCTTTGAGCCGGA
The DNA here is from genome assembly GCA_024224665.1 of Chloroflexota bacterium. Lineage (GTDB taxonomy): Bacteria > Chloroflexota > Anaerolineae > J102 > J102 > PIVW01. Next base: position 4,664 of record JAAENG010000530.1, read on the forward strand.
TGCCTCTCTCGATAGTGCAGCCGGTGATACCAATGATCCGCTGCTTATTGTCTATAATGCCAGAAACCGTTATCTGGGGCCAGACCAGACTGCTCTGGCGCTGACATTATTGGATCCGGACAAACCGTATACCGCTATAAAGGGGCATATCCCAGCGGATCACCCCACCTATATTGATCCCTCTGAAACGCCCGAGCATCTCGGTTCTGTCGATCCCTCTGCCGGTCCCTCCCTATTTCTGTTGAACCCCGCTGCCCGCCTTGCCGAAGAAGCGCTCGATGGCTCGCGCTTGGCCGTACTCCCCGTGCTACGAGCAGCCATTATCCTGTTGGCACTGATTCCGCTCTTATACCGACTCCTTGTCGGCTAGAGAAACCCCGTTTTATGGTTCCCCAGCGATCTTCAAATTACAAGGTTATGCGTTGGCTGGCGCTCCTGTTTGGCATGTTGAGCGGGACAATTATCTTTTTCAACTACTTTTTGCCATCCCCAACCCTCGATGGTATCGCCCAGCCCATTTTGCAATGGGTTGTGTTGCTGACGGGCGCCAGTCTACTTTTTGCTGCCATCCATCTCCTGATGCAACATGCCCGGCGGCTGATGCAGAATCCGGCTAGTGGGTTACTGGTATTGGGATTCGCCGTTACTTTTGTGGCCGGTTTGCTGGCAGAAGGGTTTAGCAATGGCTTGGGCTTATGGATCTATCGTTGGACTATAGCACCGGGTATGGCCGCTCTTTTCGCATTGCTGCCGATATTCCTGGCCTATGCGCTGTATCGGCGCCTGCATGTCCGTGATGTGGGCATGTTTTTATTCGCGGCGACGTTGCTCATCGTGCTTATCGGCCAGACGCCCGCTTTGGTCGAGCGCTTTCCGGTGTTGGCAGCACTGCGGCATAATGTACTGATCGGCCCGGCCGCCGTCGCTTTTCGGGGCGTACTGATCGGCCTTGCACTTGGCATCGTTCTTTCCGTTCTCGCTCGTCTGCACCGCTAATCATGATCACTTGCTCGAATTGCGGCCACGAAAACGCAGATGAGGCCAAAATATGTGGACGCTGTGCTCAGCCGTTGGACGCAAACACGCTGCCTCCACCGCGGTTGCTGGCGCAGATTCAAGGTCTAATCCCCCCAGAACCCATCATTAGCACGGGGCAGTTGAGCGGTAATGTCGATTTGTCTGCTATCGAAGTCCGTGAAAAAGCCACCGAGCCTGAGGTTGACACCCTCCTGGTGGCCGCCGCAGTCGCCGCCTCTCAGATAGCTGAACCCGAATCAGAGGTCGTGGAACCAGCAGCGCGGTTGGAGCCAGGCCAGGGGGTTGCTGCCCCACCACCTTTGCCGCCTCATGTTCGCCATAAAGAACCCGCCAAGAAGCAACCATCTCGTCTTCCCTTAGTGCTGGCCTTGCTTGCCCTTCTCCTTGTCATAGCTGGGCTGCGGTATCCGCTGGCCGGCGATGTGGCCGCTCCTCGTCGCCCATCCGTTGAAACCGCTTACACCTATATCGAGATCCTGCCAGAGCGACCACGGGTACTGTTGGCGTGGGACTATGAACCCACCACCCAGGGTGAGATGCAGCTATTCGCCCTGCCCATACTGCAACATCTTTACCAAAAGGGCGCCCGCATCGCCAATGTCAGCCTGCGACCCACCGGCCCCGCCGTTGCTGCCGCTGCCATGGCGAAGTTCGATCTTTTGCGTCCACCCGGCATTCAATCGATACTTCCCAAGCCGGTTAATCTCGGGTTTATTCCTGGTGATGCAGCTGCTTTGCGCTCACTTTCGGTGGCCACTGTCGCTGACTCCAACCTTTCGGCGATGAATGCTCAAGCATTGGGTTTCGGCCCGGACGACACGGTGGAATCGTTCGACCTGATCATCGAATTCAGTGCAGAGACCGCCACCAGCCAGGAATGGGTGGAGCAGATCGCCACCCGCTTGGACATCCCCGTTATTATTGTCGCCTCAGGTGCGGTAGCTCCGGTCTTACGGCCCTACGAGCAAACCAATCAGATTGCCGCCCTTATGTCCGGCTATGGCGACGCCCTCGCCTATGAACGATTGCTGCACATACAAGGTCCTGCAGCGTCACAGCATACCACTCAAACCTTGTTACATCTTCTTATGATCGGCGTTGTCTGTATCACTCTTATTCGCTCTGTATTTAGATAACATGCGCATACCCGCCCCTATTGATGGCTGAACTACTGGGAACGCTCACCGCCACCGTAATAACGTTGGCTATATTTAGCCGTGTCTGGCGAAGCAACGCCGCCTTTCGTGCCGCTCAATATCTTTTGCTGGGTACGCTGGCGGGTTATGTTGCAGCCATTACCCTGAAGACCGTCCTCCTACCCGGATTTGCACTCCCACAAACCTCTGATCCGCTGGCTTGGATACCCTGGTTCATCCCTCTGCTGCTTATTGCCTTGCTGGCGCTCCGTTTCTCGGGAACGGCCGCGATTCGCAGTGTGGGCTTACTTCCTCTGGGTTTGTTGTTAGGATCGGGGGGAGCGTTGGTGTTGGCTGGGGCGTTGCGTGGTACCTTGATCCCACAATTGTTGGCGCCGCTTACTATGAGTTATTTGCCTCTGGCGTCTTCGACAGCAGATACGCTCACGGTGGTTGCGGCCACGCTGACAAGCATTGCTGTCTTAGTCTATTTCCAGCAACGCTCGCAGACTGGCAATACTGGATCCTCGCTATTCTTATCGATTATTGGTAAATACGGTTTCTGGGCACTCATGATCGCATTTGGTGCGTTGTTGGCAACTACAGCCGGGGCGCGTATCACATTATTCATCGATCGTATTCAATATCTTATACATATTTGGAGCCAACTGCTCTCAGGGGGCAGCTAACTTAATGCCACAACATCCTCGCCCTGCCGATTTACGCTATTTACTTGAGCGGATCGCCGATGCCCAATGTGTCAGTCTGGTGGGCGTAAGCAATATGGGCAAGTCAGATCTGCTACGTGAATTATGCCTGACAGACTTGCAGGCCGAGATTCGGCCCGACCTGGAGGGCAATCTCAATCTCTTCTACATCGATTGCAACCGTATGCTCGAACAGAGTGAACATGCATTCTATGAATTGGTGTTGCGCGTCTTCATCGCCGACTTGCAAAATGACGAACCTGCGCTGACAGCAGAATTACAACTAGCGTATGACACACTCCTGAACCCACCCAATGATTTCCATATCCCCTTGAGTTTTAGCCGGGCGCTCACAACCCAGATCGAAGCCCATCAGCGACGTTCGATATTGATATTCGATGAATTCGATGGAGCATATGAGGGTCTTGACGCCCGCGTGTTCTTGAATCTTCGGGCGATGAAGGATCGTTACGGCGCTGCACTCACCTATATCACTGCAACTGACCGCAGGCTGGCCGACATACGCACCGGTGAGCAGGTGGATGAGTTCAGAGAATTGTTTGGCATCGATGTACACTACGTGGGCCCACTAGACAAAGAAAATGCTCGCACTTACATTACGACCCGAGCGCAACTCCTCAATGCCAGTTTCGACGATAATGATATCGATTTTTTGCTCGAACAAGCGGGTGGACACCCCTCACTGACCGATATCGCCTGTCGCCGGCTGGCTGCCATCACCGGCGAGACGGAGCGTAGTGACAGCCAGGATTGGCTTATTCACCGCGAGGTCAGGGATAAGTTGAGGGAAGATATTAGCGTAAGTGCCGAATGTCAGAAGATGTGGCGAGATCTTTCCGGCGCTGAACGAGCAGTGCTAGAAGGGCTCTTTCGAGCGAGTGGCGTGCGTAATGCGCAGGCAGCACGCGAGTTGGTTCGCAAGGGTCTGCTAATCGAACGAGAAGAAGGATTCGCCTTTTTCAGTGCCTTGTTCGAGGATTACGTACAGCGCCAGAGCGCCGTTCAGTTCGGCCCTGAGAAGGGGGTGCGTTTGGATGTAGAATCGGGCAGTGTCAGTGTTGAGGGCAGGACAATCGAAACATTGACCAACCTCGAATACAGACTGCTGTTGCTGTTCTACGGACGCCTCAATAAGATCTGCGACAAATACAGCATTGTCGAGGCGGTGTGGGGAGAAGAGTATGTCGATGAAATCTATGATGCCTCCATCGAAAAATTGGTCAGCCGCCTGCGTCGCAAGCTCGAGCCCGATCCTTCATCCCCCCACTACATCATCACCGTGCGCGGACGTGGTTACAAGCTGGTAGGCTAGCAATTCTCCCAGACTGCGCCGAGAAAATCAGGCCCCATTGGGGCAGGTAGCAAGTAGCAGGTCGCAGGTGCGAGCGCGATTGCAGACAAAGTGTTGAACTTGCCACTTGCCACAAACATCGACAATAAGTTGTCGATCATTTTGAGTAAGCGACTAACGAATCTGTACCCAGGCATGAAGCCGTTTTGAAAACCTGTCTGTCTCTTGTCACCTTGCTGTCAGGATACTTCACGCACTCGTGCTAAGCTAAGGGTGCGATCCACCTAACACGGGGTGTGATCACTTTGACTCGCATGTTGCGAATAAAAAACGAACCACACATATCAGTCTAATAGTAGGAGAAAAACCCCATGGCATCCCTTCTTGAAAAAGTCAGCGTCCTGATCTCTGCCAATTTACATTGGATGGCCAACCAGGCTCTCCAGGCCAACAGCCTTGCGGTTGTAGACGAGTATATCCGCCGCGTAGAAGACAACCTGGAAGCATTGGAAGACGCCGCCGCCACCGTGGGCGGTGAATCCAAGACCTTACGCCGTAAGCAACGCGAATTCGATGCCAAAGCCGAAGAATTGGATCGCAACATTGATCTATTCTTACGCGAAGGTAACGAGAAGCTGGCTATTGCCGCCCAGAGCCGCTACAACACCATGAAGCGCCTGGCAGACACCTATCGGGAGCAAGCTGATGCCCAGGAGGCCGAATACCAGAAGCTTCTAGAGGCCAAATTACGCCTGGAAGCCAAGCTGACTGAAGTCAAACAAGAGCGCATCCACTTGCAGGCCATGGTGGAACTGGCAAAAAGCAAGGAAGCGGCCCACGATGCGGTCAAGGCCGTCGGAGATGTCAGCACCGAAGCCTCGGGCATGGAAGACATCAAAGAGTCGATTCAGCGCCGGCTTGACAAAGCCACAGCCCAAAGTGAGATCGATTCGCAAAAACTCGATCGACAGATGGAAGAAGTGCTGGAAACCAATGAGATCGAACAGCAATTGGCTGCCCGCCGCGCTCGTTTGGGCATGAGTGATGCGGCTGCTTTATGACTTTGACGCTTGTTCAAAGTTGCTGTGCCTCGTAAAGCGTGTTGCGTCTCCAGATTTCACCTGCATTCCCCTGAAATGAGATCGATGTAAAGGCATGACTTACGAAACGTTACTCTACCGAGGCTGGTGGGTGTACGGTGCTCTCATTGGCCTCGGTCTGATCCTTATCCTTCTCAGCTACAAGGGTACAGGTTTATGGTTGAGTTTGCTCGTGCTGGTGGGGATGGCTATCGCTGCCCTCTATGCCTCTCTTAAGAGCTGGACGCCAAGCCGCCGCCTTTCGCTCGTACTTTCGGAAGAAGGCATCACCTTTTTGGGGCATCCGCAATCACCCGGCGGCCAGAACAATGATTTCTTCGTGGCTTGGGCACAGATAAATGGTGTTTGCATCTTGCCCAGACCCGGCTACTGGCAAACATCTATCCTCACAAGCTTGCAACCAGATATCTGGATTTTCGCAGGACACACGCTTGACCTAGCGGAAAACATAGCCGAAATCGCTGGAATACCCTATGATGAGCATCGTAAGCAAGAAGCCAGAATGGGTAGCGAACACTATTGGTTGAGATCTGGCTAGCAACCTGGAGTTCTGACCCCATCCCAAGTAGTTTCCTCCTCCGCGTCACTAATTCGCGAGCTAATTTCATGAAACGAAGCCGTATCGTCTTTATCGCCATCGTTGGTATCGCCATCCTCATTGTCGGCGTTGCTCTCGTTTTACGCGCGACCGACCGAGAACGACCCTTGGTCGTCACACCTCAGGGTCCTATCGAGGTGCGTATCCTCACAGCCTTGCCAGTCGAACCCTGGGTGCGCGCTGCGGCAGATCGTTTTAATCAGGCGGATCACCGTCTGGAAGGGGAGAGAATCCAGGTTGAGATCATCGCCATGGATGGCCTCACTGCCTTGGGAAAATTCGACCGTAATGAATATTCAGCACTGGAAACGGGCACTGATCTTGTAAGCTTGAGCACCGAACAAAAGCAGGATATGGAGCGATTCCCCACCGCCTGGATTCCTGACAGCCGTTATCTGCCCGAGCTGGCCAATGCTGCCTACAACGAACGCCTGGGACGAGACGTCTTCTTGAGCGATGGCGAGTATCGCGCCCGTCCGGTGGCCCTGAGCCTGAGCAGTTGGGGTATTTACCAAAGCCGCGCCGACGTTCTGGATGAAACCTTCGGTGATCTGGGTTGGCAAACGGTTCATGATGCCGCCACAGCTAAAGGAGGCTGGCCCGAGTTGGGCGGCAAAGATAGCTGGGGCTTCTTCAAACTGGTGGTACCCGATCCGCGCAAGAACGTTGGGGGTCTGGCTGCTATGATCGCGGCTGCCGGAGAATACTACGATCGTCCCAATATCTCCACCGAAGATGTGACCAACCCCGAGTTTCAGGCCTGGCTCGAAGAGACCTTGAGCGCCACCACCGATCTAAGTGGCGCTTCCGCCTACACGGCTGAGGATTTTGCACTCTTCGGTTACTCGGTTGGCGATGGCGGCTTACTTTTGGAAAGCGATCTCTTGAACAATATGCAGGGCATTCTCAACCGCTGGGGCGAGCCCCTCGTATTACGTTACCCCGATTATGTGACATGGTTTGACTTCCCTATGACGATTTGGATCGGGCCCGAGACCAGTGCCTTACAAAAGAACGCAGCGCTCGAATTCGAGCAGTACCTGCTCTCTCCAGAGATCCAACAACAAGCCATACTGTATGGTTTGCGCCCAGTCAGTTCTGATGTGTCAGTCACCGACAGTGCAGAGAGCCCCTTTGTAGAATGGCAGGACCAGGGGGTGGCAGCGGTTGTGCCCCGCACCAGCGCCATGCGTTCTCCTGATAGAGATGTCCTGCAAGCCCTCTTGCGCTGGTTCGAACTGAACGTGGCTCGGTAGAGGTGGATTCATGACCGGCAAGAAGCAGAAAAACAATCGTACATTTCTCCGCATCGCTGTCCTTGCTCTGGTTGGCCTGGTCTTCATTTGCTTCGCCTGTACTTTGATTCTCATCGTTGTGGATCGCGTCGATGATTCAGCCTCCAGACAAGCGCCCGAGGCGCCCATCACCGATCCCAGCTCTGCTATTCTGGTGCTTGCCTATTCTCCGGAAAAAGCAGACCTGGTTGTCGATTTGGTGCAGGCTTTCAACGACACCCGCCAACGTTCACCAGATGATGAACTCATGCAGGTACGGCTGGTAGAATTAGCCCCCGACCAGATGGTAGAAGCAGCTCTGGGTGATACACCCGGCTTTCAAGCCCTGACTCCGGACGCTTCGCTGTGGCTCGACCAACTGGATCTGCGTTGGGCCGAAATACACCGTGATGGCGAAAGCGATATCGCACCCCGGCGCGTGGCAGATAGTTCGCGCTACGCCGTCAGCCCCATCGTCATCGCCGCCTGGCCAGAGGTCGCTCAGGTGTTGCGGGGAACGAACCTGCAAGTCGGGTGGACTGATCTACAGGCCCGCGCTGCGGAGGATGATGGTTTCCGTTGGAGCCATGCCAGCACCAGCTATGCCAGCGGCATGCTTGCCACCCTGGCCGAGTTTTACGCAGGCGCCGGCAAGACTCGAGCTTTGAGCGAAGAAGACGTTCTAAAACAAGAGACGCTCGATTATGTACGGGATGTCGAGAGCACCATCAGCCTGTATGGTGAGAACGAAGCGACAGCTATGCAACGGATGCGCGACCAGGGACGTGACTATCTGGATGCACTGATTGTGATGGAAGCCTTGGTCGCTCAACACAACCAGGCGGGGAATGATCCCTTGGTCGCTATCTACCCCCGTGAAGGCACGCTATGGGAGGATCATCCCCTGGCATTGCTCGACGATCCCAGCATAACCGACAACCAACGCCGTACATTTATAGCACTGAGCGAATTCTTGCGTAGGCCCGAGCAGCAGAAGCATATCCTGGCACGTGGATTTCGCCCTGCCGATCTCTCAATCCCCTTGGATAGCCCCGGATCTCCCATCAGTATTGCCAATGGTGTAGATCCCAAAGAGCCGCAGACCACCCTGCAAATGCCCGGTCCCACTGTGGTTGATGTCGTACAAAATGCCTGGTGGTACACCAAGCGCCCTTCCAATGTCTTCTTGGTGGTAGATACGTCAGGATCGATGGAAGGAGATAAAATCGAAAATGTTCGCGCTGCCCTCGATACCTTTGTCGATCAGATCCAGGGTACGCAAGATCGTGTGGGCATGGTTGAATTTGCCGGCACTGTCTACAATATCATCCCACTCGCTGTCATAGATGACGTGCATCGCCAGACTCTTGAGCAAAGTATTCTCTCACTTTATGCAGGCGGTGATACGGCATTATTGGATGCCGTCCGTGCGGCCTATGTGCGCATGCAACGTGAGGGCGACACGGATCGCATCAACGCCATTGTAGCAATGACCGATGGCCAGGAGAATGCCAGCGGGGTCGATCTTGCCGATCTCATGAGTGAGATCGCACGTGAGAATGATCGCGGTGTTCCGGTCGTCATCTTTGCCATAGGTTACGGCAACGACGCCGATTTTGCCGTCCTGAACGCACTGGCAGAAGTCAGTGGCGGTCAGGCGAGGGAAGGTGATATCGAGACCATTAGCGAACTCTACCGATTGCTTTCTCAGTATTTTTAAGGGCAAGACTCATAGTGACTCTCAAAACCACTCGATATTTTGACCATATTCGTATGCGGCCTGATCGTAGCTGGATTAAGGATGAGTGGATCGAGCACGTTATGAAAAACCCTATTCAGGAAGTGATTCAATCTGATGGTCGTATTCGACGCTGGGCGAGGATAACGGAGGCCGACGGTCGCTATTTGAGAATCATCCTCTTGCCAGATAGTGAAACAGTTCATAATGCGTTCTTTGATCGTAGATTCAAGGAGATATAAATAAGTGAAAATCCGATATTTCCCAGATTCAGACACCGTCTATGTAGAACTAACAAGGCATGAGGTTGTCGAAACTAGAAATCTGAATGAAAATACACTGATTGATTTGGATAAGAATGGTAACCTGGTCGCCCTCACTTTGGAACACGCCCAAACCATGGCAAACATCCTGGATTTCTCCTTCGAGCAAGTTGTGATTTCTGAGCAACAAAAAATCGCTGCGTAGCTCAGGTATGGAATTGTCACCAAGAACTATTTGCCAGCAAACTAAGGTTTCAGTATACCGACAAGATACATCAAAGACAATGTATCATCTGGACAACTGATACGCATGGCCGATCCCATCCACGAAGATATTGAAAAACGCGCGCAGCGGGCGATCCTACAGCGGGCGCTCTTCCGCACGGAGAACGCTGTAGTCATTGCCGGATCATTGCTCCTGGCAGCCTTCTTCCCCCAGCCCTTTCCTCAGACCCTGCCCTGGTTCAACTGGTGGACCTGGCTGCTGATCGGTATCGTTGGGGTTGCGGGCATTGTCGTCAGCACGCTCCGTGATCCCAAGGAACGTACCCAGGCCGTCGCCGACATGTTTCGGGAAGATCACGATCCTGCGTTGATCAAAGATAAAGATCTTCGGGACAAATACGAGCGGGCGCTAGAATACTACGACCGCCTCGAAGAAGTCTCCGGGGCTATGAAGAGCGAACGATTACGTGAACGAACGGGCGAAAGTGTCCGCCAGATGGAAGAGTGGGTGTCCAATATCTATCGTTTGGCCCTACGTCTACAAGCTTATAAAGATGATGGCATACTCAATCGAGATCGCCAGCAAGTCCCTAAAACCATGCGTAGTATGCAAGCGAAGATGAAACTGGAGGCTAATGAAAGTATTCGCCAGCAACTGGCAGCCACATTGGACTCCAAACATCGGCAATGGCAAAATCTGCAAGCACTCGACACCTTGATGGAAAAAGCGGGACTGCAGCTAGATCATTCGGTCGCCGCCTTAGGCACCGTCTATTCGCAATTGTTACTCATTAGCAGCAGTCGTGAGATCGACGGTAACCGTGCCCGCCGACTCAGCGAAGATGTCACCGACGAAGTCGCCAGCCTACAAGACCTGGTCGACAGTATCAACGAAGTGTATGACTACCGTTATGAAGGGTTAGGGTAGAGGTCAGAGGTCAGAGGTCAGAGGTCAGAGGTCAGAGGTCAGAGATCGGAGGTCAGGGACAACTCATCCCCAGCCCCTCACCTTGCCACCCATTCACCTTGTCACCATATCACCCCCTCACCTTGCCGGCCTCTCACCCTGTCACCTTGCCACCCAATCACTCTCCACAAGTGAATCCCATGCGTAAGTACCCATTGTTCACGTTCCTAATCTTCCTTCTGATTCTCACGGCTTGCTCTTCTGCACCCACCAAAGAGGCAACGCTCTATGTCGCCGCGCCGATGACCGGATTCCAGGCCAATGGCGGGCAAACGGTGGTTGGCGGGGCTAGACTCAAGGCTGAGGAAGTGAACCGGGCCGGGGGAGTGGCCGGCTACAAAGTCAATCTTGTCGCTCTTGATGACGCCTCGGACCCTGATGTGGCCTTGGAGATCACTGATGTGGTGCAGGCGGCCTTGGCAAGCGGAGAGAATGTATTGGGTTTCATCGGCCATTACAATTCGGGTGAGACCTTGGCGGCCATGGAAATCTACGGCAATCTCCCCATCGTCGTCATTACCTCCAATGCTTCAAATGTTGCCCTCACCGAGAAAGGCTACGACCGATTTTTCCGCATTGTCGCCAATGACCGGGTACAGGCCGATGCTGATGCCGATTTCCTGGTCAATGTATTGAACGCGGGGAAGATTGCCATCCTCTACAACAACACTGCTTACGGTCAGGGGCTTTTCCAAGAGATGAAACGGGCGCTGTCCGCCCGTGGCGCCGATGTGGTGCTCGCCATCGAAGTGGAAGAAGCCCGCGATCGCTATCTAGAGGAAGTCGAATCCATTCGTGCGGCACAACCCGATGCTGTCTTCTATGCCGGTTATGAGATCGAGGCACCGTACTTGCGCGCCGACCTCGTAGAAGCGGGCATCGACATCCCCATGTTGGCCTCAGATGGTGCGTTTCTCTCTGCTACTATCGATGAAGCAGCAGGCGCGGCCGAAGGCATGTATATCAGCGCCTTTGGTCCCAGCCCCTCTGCTGCGGCCGACAAGGCCTGGATTGAAGCATACCAGGCTGTGGAATATCGCAATCCTGATACCTATTCGATCAACGGGTATGCCGCGGCCGAAGTACTCCTGGCCGCGGTCGAAAAGGCCAGCTCCATCAATGCCAATCATATTGCCGATGCCTTACGTGATCTCAACATCGATACCATGATCGGTGCGGTACAGTACGATAACGCGGGAGATCGTGTCAATCCCCCGATCTTCATTTATCAGGTGCAGGACAATGCCTTTGTGCAGGTGTGGCCGTAATCCCTCAGAGCATGATAGCGATGCCAAGTGATGTAACTATTAACGTAGGCGATCAGTTGGCGAACATCATGGCTATTCAAAAAGACAATGCCACTGTCTAACTCAAAGAACGAAGCGCCCTCAGGCGCACCCTGAAGGGAGGAACTCACAATGCCGCATCACACAAGCATCGACGCCAAATATCAGGATTTCATCAGCAAGCAGCATGTGTTTTTCGTGGCCACGGCGGCTGCGGATGGAAGGGTCAATCTCTCTCCCAAGGGCATGGATAGCATGCATGTTGTAGACGAGAACAAAGTCGTCTGGCTGAATGTAACCGGCAGCGGCAATGAGACGGCTGCCCATCTCCTGGAAAGCGATCGTATGACCCTGATGTTCTGTTCTTTCGACGCCAACCCTCTGATCTTACGGCTGTATGGCAGGGCCAGAGCCATCTATCCCGGCCAACCTGGCTGGGATTTGTACGTAGGATTGTTCCCACCACAGGTCGGGGCTCGTCAGATCTTTGAGATGGATGTGGATTTGGTACAGAATTCATGCGGATTTGCCGTACCTCGCTATGACTACATGGAGGAACGACCCACGCTGGTGCGATTGCACGAACAAGAGGGAGTCGAGGGGCTGGAAGTGTATCGCCGGGAAAACAACCTAATCAGCATCGATGGCAAGCCTACCGGCCAACTTCTCTCCCAATCACAGTAATCACTTGCTTATGGATCCTACCCCCATCCATTTCATAGGTGAACAGATCGAGGTTGAATTCGAGGCAGCGCCCGTATTCGAGAAAGATCCTGGCTGCCCTGACCGTTTTCTGTGGCGCGAACAGGTCTACACCATCGAGGAGTTGATTAGCGAATGGCGCGACTATGGGAGACGTGGGCGAATGGCCGACAATATGCGTCCTGAAAATGCCGCGAAAGCAGCTGTTCGCGGCTCCTGGGGTGTGGGGCGCATCTACTTCAGAGTACGCGTGCATACAGGACAATTCTTTGATCTGTATTATGATCGAGCACCGAGGAAGCAGGAACGTAAAGGTTCCTGGTATCTCTACCGCGAACTCAACTGGCAGGATGGCTAAAGAGATACCAGGGCGCACTCATCGATGGAGAAATCAATTGCCGAACGCACCAACTGTCTTTCCGGCGCATGAAAACTACGTACTTGATGTGCGTTACACACAAGATGGCGAAACCCTGATTTCATCAGGTATGGACAGCAAGGTGAATGTTTGGTCAACGGGTGACTGGCGTCTGGTTCGCACACTGGATGATCATGCCAACAGCGTCAATTGTCTGTCCCTTTCGCCGCACCAAACGATATTGGCAACCGGCTCGACTGATCAGACAGTAAAGCTATGGGATCTCCCGGACGGCACAGTGCGCCACACGTTGCAAGACCGGAAGAAAACAGTAGCCGCTGTGCAAATAGCCCCCAATGGCGCCTTTGTGGCTGCAGCCTCGTATGGTGGGCGCATTGCGGTTTGGACCCTGGAAGGTGAACCGGTCGTCGGGATCAAAGTCAGCAAGAAAAACCTGGTATCTGTGGCAATCTCGCCTGATGGCCAGATGCTGGCAACCTCAGGGCTAGGCGATGATATTTGGGTCTATGCATTGCCATCGGGAGAATTGCTTACAACACTGGTAGGGCATGAGATCGCGGTTTGTAATCTCACTTTCATCGAGGCAGGGGAGACGCTGGTCTCGATGGGCTACGAACAATGTATCAAGTTTTGGGATACGGCGACCTGGACGGAGACACGCTCGCTACAGGGGGCATCTCCAGTTCGGGGGTTCATTTTTTCAGCCGATGAACAGCATGTCGCCTTGAGCATGGAAAGGCTCGTTCAGATTCGAAGGGTATCCGACTGGACGCTTCAATTTGAACTGCCGGTCAGCACCAAGGTGATAAATGGTCTGGACTTTTCGCCTGATGGACGGTGGATGGCGGCTGGGGCTGCCGATAAGAAGATCCGTGTGTGGCAGCTAGAGTAGCTGTCTACTCAGCTTACGCTGGGTAATACTGAGGTTTAGTCAATTTCAGCCATTTTGTGGTAACTATTGGGGCGAATGGATCGACAGTATCCAGCAGAGGGGCGCCGACGCTCGTGTGGCAGCTACATTGTATTGATCTCTACTCTCTGGTCGTGTAAAATAGGCACAGCATTAATTTTTGGCAGTGTTTCTTTCAATTCGTCAATCAATGTAAAGCATGATACCGGGTCAGCGACGACTACGGGGATCATTGGCATTATCCATTATCATTCATACCCGCCTCCCCACTATCCTCAAGCGTAGAAGGAGCAGACCCAATGGAAATCATAAAGGTCTCAGCACGGTCGCGTTCCACGGCAGTGGCGGGTGCAATCGCTGGCGTGACCCGCGAGAGCCAATATGCCGAAGTACAGGCCATTGGCGCTAGCGCCGTCAACCAGGCCATCAAAGCGATCGCCATTGCCCGGGGTTATTTACAAGAAGATAACATCGATATCGTCTGCATCCCAATTTTTGTTGAAGTAGATATCCAAGGATTGGAAAGAACGGCGGTGCGACTCACTGTATGGACGGTCGAAAAAAACCTCTTGCCGGAACGGCTTCTGGCTTTTGACGCAACTCAAGAAAAAGTTGTGCGGGCGCGGGTAACCGGGCCATAGGTTGAGCTATCAGCAATAGCCCAATCAAAACGACGGACTGCTATTCGATACTATCCCGCGATAGCACGTAGGTTAGTGAGCGCGCGGCGCCAGCAATCGTCTTGTGAGCCGGGGGCAAAAGGCAGATACAGCGTCACTCTGTCGAGCAAGCCGTGATAACGCTTGCAGATCAGTGGGCCAATGCTATCCCAATCGCCGGTCACCGCGAAGGTGTTGACCATATCATCGTTTATAAGTGCAGGCATGTCGTCCCAGCGTTGGCGAATGGCCAGACGCCCCAGTTGCTCGCTGAGGTCTTCCCAGCCATGGTGTGCCAGGACCGGTCGGTAACTTGGCGTTGAGGCGTAAAAACTGATTTGGCGTCGAACAGATTCTCGGTTCTGGCTTCTTTCTCGTTCGCTATCTCCGACTACAGCGAAAACGGTGGTGCTGAACTCGACCTGATCGAGGGTCCGACCCGCTTTTGCTGCGCCGCCCGCCGCCCAGGGCCTGATTCGATCTCGCAGGTAATCGACAGTATGAAAGGGGTGGACATGAAAGCCGTCGCACAGTTCACCTGCCAATTCACAAAGCCGCTGATTCACGCCGGCAATGTAAATCGGTATATCGGGGTGATCGATGGGTCCTGGGTCGAAAAAGGGGGGCATGAGTGTCAGTTTATAGAATTCGCCACGGAAATTGAGCCTGCTTCGATTCTGCCAGACATCCCAGATATGGCGCAATGCCAGGATGTATTCGCGCAAACGGGCAG
>JAAENG010000531.1 GCA_024224665.1 Chloroflexota bacterium
ACACTGCCTCATCATTTCAAAGGCACTATACAGACTCCGATCGAGTGGCCTAAGATGTAGCGAACGCTTCCCTGACGTGCTACGGCAAATGGGATTCTTCCCGTCCCGCGCAGAGAAGGACATCAGGATGCAAGACAAGGGCGACCACTACGAGTACATAGCCGTATACGTGGACAACCTGTTGATTGTCAGCAAGGACCCACAAGCCATTTATATCCTTCCACATGGGATGCGACTTCTTCCGGGACAAGGACGGAGTGCTTTGCTACGCGCCGAAGAAGTACATCCAGAAGATGACGGACAACTACATCCGTATCTTCGGAGAGAAGCCAAAGCCCGCTTCCTCACCCCTAGACAAGGGGGACCACCCAGAAATGGACACATCAGACCTGCTGGAGATCGACGGCATCCAACTCTACCAATCACTCATCGGCGCACTACAATGGGTGATCCAGATTGGACGCTTCGACGTTGCTACAGCCGTCATGACAATGTCCCGATTTCGCGCTGCACCACGAGTTGGACACATGGAACGCGTCAAACGCATCCATGGGTACATCTGGAAGATGCGCGAAGGGGTACTCCGCGTTCGAACGGGCGAGCCCGACTACTCGAACATCCCAGAACAACATTACGACTGGGAGTACACATGCTACGCAGGAGCCAAGGAGGAGAAACCCCTTGACGCCCCAGAGCCAAAGGGCAAACGCGTACAGTTCACGACATACGTGGATGCCAATCTGTACCACGACATGGTCAGCGGCAAGTCGGTAACTGGTCTTCTACACCTCGCCAATCAGACGCTGATTGACCAGTTCTCCAAGCTACAGTCCACTGCCGAGACAGCAACCTTCGGCTCGGAATTCGTAGCAGCCCGCACCGGCACAGAACAGATCATCGAACTGCGAGACACATTTCGATATCTAGGAGTGCCTGTCGTGACCCCTACAATGATGTTCGGGGACAACAAATCCGTGGTTAACTCCGCGTCGATTCCCCATGCCAAGCTGCACAAACGCCATCAAGCCCTGTCGTTCCATAAAACCAGGGATGCGATCACAGCAGGCATACTGAGATTCCACCATATTGGAGGAGATAGCAATC
>JAAENG010000532.1 GCA_024224665.1 Chloroflexota bacterium
ATTCAGATCCTGTCACGCCAATTGATTTCGGAACAACCATCGTCGATGCTCTGGGAATCCCAACTGACAGTGCCCTGCCGGACCGCGAAGGCCGTCCGCATGCAATCACTTCCGGCAAGATCATCGACGCACTGTTTGGCTAGTTACTGAATCTGAACGCTAGGCGAGGCTTTCGCTCAACTAAAGCATGCCAGCATGAAACGCGAATGGGAAACCCCCGGACACCATCGCCGATGGTGCGTTTTCCCTTCTGTCATAACCATGCTCGAGCAGTCTCGCCCTTCAATGCCGAAAAAAACAGGCAATCCCCCATTTGAGTGCAAGGGCTAGTGTTAAGTTGCCAAGGAAGGCTGCGTTAGGAAGTTTGCGGCAAGTTTGACGACTAGGTACACGGTGAACGGGTCAGGAAATAGTTACTGATCAATGGGACCAGACAGACGAAACCGGAAAGGGGGATGGTTCTATCTATGCAGCCTGTTCCGACCCCTTTGGGGGATGCCGCCCCACCGAAGAATACTGGGAGATAACCAAGGTTTATAGTCATGCACTCACTCAAAATACGCCAATTACTATCATCCGCACTCGTGACTGCTTTTATCGGTGGTGGCGTAACGGCAGGGGCCGCGGAAGTTACGCCCTTTAAAGACACAATGTCGAGGGATACGGCCTCAGTGGCTGGTTCACAAGAGAAACCATCAGCCCCTGCGTTTTTAGTGACTTCGATGCTCACCGAAGAAAACGCGCCAATTCCAACACTGGCATCAATCGGCAACGAAGAGACCGGAACCGCGAGCAAGAACGTACTCGCGAGCAATCTTCAGGACATCGTTGCAGGTGAGTCACCAAGCGACCTCGAATCTGACAGCACTGAAATGCCGCTGATGGCACCGCCTGTAATGCCAAGCCTTGACTGCACTGCATGCGACGACTGCAATGACAATTGCCGGAAAAAACGTTCTCGAAACTTTTCGTTCCTTAACCGTCATGACTGCAACGTTGCGTTACCTTGGCTGGAATTGGACCTACTAGGATGGTGGGTCCAGCCAATGGACACTCCGGTTCTTGCGACCAGGGCTCCGCGTGGATCAACCGGCGCGTTGGGCAACGCAGACACCACGATTCAGTACGGAGGCAAGGGCATTCTTGATGACATCCGCCTTGGACTTCGTGTGCGTGGTGGATTCTGGTTCGACTGCTGCAGAACGCATGGAATTGAAGCTGACTACATCGGGCTGAGCGAGGAAAATGACAAGCATGGTGCTGTATCCGGTGGGCTGGACACTTTTTCACGGCCTTATATAGACGCCATCACGAACACGAACAACGTCGAATTTGTAGCCTTCTTGCCGACCGCTCCGAATCCATTAGCCGGTTCTGGTGCAATTGCGGGTGGTCTATTGATTCGTGCTGAAAGTAATTTCAGCATGGCTGGAGCCCGGTTTGTCAGAAATTTAAGGAAGAGTTGCTGCGGGTCTCGAAGACTGGATGCCTTGGTAGGGTACCGCTACGCTAGCCTCGACGACCGCGTAACGATTGGTGAAGATCTGACGAGTATTGATCCGTCTCTGCCCGCAACTCATTTCGACATTGTCGATGACTTCCAAAGCAGCAACACTTTTCATGGTGCCGACATCGGCTTGCGACTCGAGAAAGAAATGCGACGTTGGTCATTCACCGGAATTCTCAAAATGGCATTGGGAAACACCCGACAGCAAGTCGACATCAATGGCCAAACTGTAACGACTGACATGGCATCCGGTACCGGTACAACCACCGCAGGTGGTTTGCTAACTCAACCCTCGAACATTGGTTCCTACCAACGGGATCGTTTTGCGATCATTCCTGCGTGTGAATTTCAGCTAGGCTACCGAGTCAACTGCAATCTGAAGGCCAACATTGGCTACAACTTCATGTACTGGAGTGACGTTACTCGAGCAGGCACAGCGATTGATCCTGTCGTGAATACAAACTTTCTTCCGGGAGCTAGTGGACCAACAATTCCGGCCCGGCCAGCGTTCGCCTTCGACAGCCATGGGGTTTGGTTGCAAGGCCTGGACCTTGGCCTTGAATGGTGCTGGTAACCCCGCGCTTCTACACCGGGTTGCTTGAGCAGCCCCCCTTATCGCCCATGGCTCGGCAAATCGTTTGCCGAGCCATGTCTGCGATTGCTGCTTCCGCCTAGATTTTGACCAAAGGGCATCGAGTATAAAACGCACTGAGGCTCTAAACGTGGCATTGAAAGTTAACCTTGGTTTTTACTGGATTCTAACGCCAGCAATTCCAGCAGTGCATCATACTCCTCTTCATCCTGTTCATGATTTGCCATAAACTGGTCAGCGGATTCTTCCCACACCTCTTCGCGAATAGGATTGAGTTCGCCTTCCGTTTCCGGTTGCTTTGAAATCACATTGAGAACGGACAGTGCGTCCATTGCTGTAACCGCGCCATCTCGATTGACATCAAGATGAGCACGTGGTGCGAGTATCGCACGAACTTCCCCTTCTGCCCCGCTTGTTCTTGAGCCACTAAGATGCTGCAGTGAGTTCAGGACTCGCAGTGCATCGAAAGCAGTGACAAAGCCATCGGCGTTCGTGTCACCATAAATATCAGCTGCGGAAACTGGATCCTGCAGATCGTAATTGGTGAGGCGTTGTGTACCGGGGATGGCGAACAGACTTCCATCCGCGTTCCCCAAGAACAGTCGTTTCGACACCATGGATGGCGCGATGGACTCGGTGAAGTTGTACAACGCTCCGAACTGATCGACATCGACTACCACAGATTCAAATCGATCATTACCACCAACGGCTCCGCCAAGGTCGCCGGTAAAATCATCGTTATCAACAAACTCACCCGGTTGCAATTCGACTAGTTCATAATTCCCGGGCAGCAAATCAGCAAACTCGTAGAATCCGATTGAATTAGTGGTGGTTTCACGCACCACGTTCCCGCCGTAAATGTCAACACCGGTCAACAGAATCGTCGTACCACCAATACCGAGATCTCGTGCACTAACGGATTCGCTACGGTCCATGTCAACAATGACGAATCCCGAAAGGCCACCAGTACCAGTGAAGCCAAAATCCAAAGTTGTGAGGCTATCGCCGGCACTGACACTCACCAATGAAGTGTTGTCGTGGCCGCCATCTTCATCAAATGTCGGCACACTCCCGAGCGGCTGGGTTGCAACGATTCGGTAGTCGCCTTCAAACAGGTTCGGGAATGAATAAGTCCCGTCTTGTTGACCATCAGGTGTCACGCCGGGTTCCGTTACCGTAAATAGGGAAATATCGTCACCGGTTCCCTCAACCCCGTCGGGGCCCGGCCAGATGAGTTCGAGCTGGATTCCATTGATTGCTGGCTCGTCGGCCGTTTGCAATCCATCCCGATTCACATCATGCCAAATTCGGTCTCCAATTTCTCCAAGGCCGTAAATCCCTGCATCTACGGCGGTGACCGAACCGCCCGGCAACACGGCACGCAAGCCAGTCAGGCCCGTATTGGGATCGGCGTCACTATCGACGCCTTCGTCACCCCCGACATTCGCTGCTGACAGCTTCATCGCCGGCGTTGGTTCAAATTCAACGAAGTAGGGACCTGTGACTAAATCAATAAAGGAGTAGTGTCCGGGATTGCCCGAGAGATCATCTGCCGTGAGGGTGACAGCAACCGGAGCACCATCATCGCCACCTGGTTCTAGGATTCCATCTCTATCAGTGTCCTTGTAAAGATTGACCGTCAAGCCATTGACCTGCGGTTGGTCGGTCTCCTGAAGGCCATCGGCATCGACATCCCAGAAAATCAGCCCAGAGAGGTCACCAAGTGGAATCACCTCGGTTGTAAACTCATCGTCTTCCGAAGGGGGGTCAGCATCAGGTACAGGATCGGGTGTCGAATTTGGATCAAACTGATCGCTTCCAGTAATCTCGACACTGTTGTCATAGACCACACCTTCAAATGCACCTACCACTTCTGCATCAAAGGTTAGGACTTTGGATCCCCCCGCGACAATGGCCAGAGCTGTCCAATCAACTCCACCCGCGGTCACGACCCCATTATCACTGGCATTCGTAATGGCGGTGTAGCCGTTTGGCACGACATCCGCTAGCGAAACATTGGTAGCGTCATCAGGTCCGGCATTGGTGACGGTGATCGAGAAAGTCACCGTTTCGCCGACACGCGGAGCAGCGTTGGAAACCGCCTTCGTAACGGCCAGGTCAGCAATCAAGGGTTCAACAGAGTCATCGTCGTCGCTTCCATCACTATTATCACCAGGAATGCTATCAGGATCATACTGATCACCGCTTAGAAGCTCTGCATAATTTGCATAATCTCCCGCAACTGGATCAAAGCCAGCCCTGATGGAGACCACGACATCAAGGTTAACAGTTTCGGCAACGGCTACGTCACCTGCAGACCAGACCCCTGAAGCGGAATCGTAATTGCCATCCCCCGAGAAAGTCAGAAAGGTGTAACCGGGATTCAATGCATCAGATACACTGACGTTCGTTGCAACATCAGGCCCCTGATTCAACAAACTCAAACGGAAAGTCACTTCATCCCCACCGCTGAGATTCTGGCTTCTATCGGTGTCCACATAAGTGAAAGATTTCTCCAAGCTCAGATCTGAAACGTCAAGTTCCACCGAAACAGTATCGCTCTGATCTGGCAATTCAGAACTTTCAACGGTCGCTGTATTTTCCAGCAGTCCATCACCACCGCCGTATGCATCAAGGTCAACCTGCGGAACCACGTAAGAACCCACATAGGTCCAAGTCTCACCGGCATCCAAAAGGGAGTTTACTAAACCCGATTCAGCAACGGCCCCCAGAGTGCCGTGAGCACCTGTAAGCAAAGGATCACTCACCCCAACACCGGTCAGTGTCATATTGCCTGTATTCGCGACAACGATTTGATAGGTCACAGTGTCTCCTATCTCATTCACAACTCCCAATGGCCCATCACCTCCGACATCAGCCACAGTCTTCAAGATGCTGTAGGCAGGGTCCTGAATCACGGGTGTGTCGGTACTGGAACCCAGTGGTGCTGGAATTTCCACGCATACCACTGTCGCTGTGTTATCGATGTCACCATCGCCACCACCATTGTCATCGACGTCAGATTGCTGGGCGATGTAAGTCCCTGTGTACGTGAATGTTTCTCCGACCTCCAGAACACTGTTGACGTTTAACGATTCGGCAGGCACCGTCTCCAGAGTACCGTTGGGACCACTTAAGAGCGCATCAGCCAAAACCACGCCGGTCAGACTTTGGTTCCCGGTATTGGTCACAACAATCGAATAACTGATCGCGTCACCGGCAGCGTCAACAACGCCACTCTCGCCATCGCCGCCAACATCGGTGACAGTTTTTACGATGGTGTAGAGGGGATTCTGGGTTACCGGCGTGTCAGTTTCGGAAGTCTGCGGCGTTGTGATTTCAGCACTGACCACTGAGGCTACGTTGTCGACATCACCATCCCCACCACCATTGTCATCGATGTCCGACTGCTGAACTGTGTAAGTTCCCGTATAGGTGAATGTCTCGCCCACGGCCAGGATGCCGTCGGTCGACAACGATTCGACAGGAACGGATACCAATGCGCCGTTAGCACCACTGAGCAACGGATCGCTCATCACTACATTCGCAATGCTGAGGTTGCCGGTATTGGCGACGACGATCGAATAGCTGATCACATCGCCAGCAGCATCCACAACACCGTTTGCTCCTTCCCCGCCCACATCGGTCACGATCTTCACGATGGAATAAGCAGGAAGTTGGCTGACGGGAGTTTCGGTGTTGGTAGTCTGCGGCGTTGTGATTTCAGCACTGACCACTGAGGCC
>JAAENG010000533.1 GCA_024224665.1 Chloroflexota bacterium
TCACCAATCGGGCTCCGTAGGAGTAGATGGAAGTGAGTGGTCATCAGGCAGTACGCATGCACTTCGATGCGGCCTACCCGGACCTGAATGGCCAACCGAGACAAAAAATGTCGCGCCTCCGCCCGGGTTTCGAAAAGGGGCCGCTTCGCAATGCCACGATTGATGACGTGGTGCCAGGAATCCGGTTCGTCCATTCTGAGTCTTCGCGCCATGGTGGAATAGACTCACCTCAGTCGCAAAGGTTTCAGTTTGTCCGGTACTTATCTGTCGCAGACGGGCGACATGGAGTCAGACACTGTATCGGACAATAAGGTTGACCCCATTGACCGAATGCTCCAGGGCTCCTTCTGGGTGTGGGGGATGATTCAGAATCTGCCCGCATAACGGTTTGGTTGCGGGGAGTACCGAGCCAGAGGAGAATCCGCCGCCTCGGTGCGGTATCCGGTGCGTGCTGACTTCAGGTTACGTGTTCTTGTTGAAGGACAACGCAAGGACAGCGGGCTCGCCGGCTTCAATCTTGCGGTAGTTGACAAAGGCTGAGCACTCGACGATTGCTGCATAAATTTCAGGGCATCTACTAGCAAGATCCGAAGCGTCTGACAATTTGAGGACGAGAATGCCACCAGGGGGAGCATGCTCGGCGGTCATGCCATCAGCGGGATCATCAAGAGAAGTCATACAGTCGATCCAGGCATCCATGTTTTGGCCATAGAAGTCGGGAAAGCCCATCGCCGAGGAGAAGGTGGCATGAAACGATTTCCAGTCGGTGATGAGATCTGTGTCAATTTCAATAGAGTTATGCATCGATACGCCTAACGGTTGCACTGATCAGAGGCGGGCGCGATGCACCCGTCCGTCTGCACCAGCTGGTTAGCCATTATAACGATCACCCAACACGCCGACCATAGGCCGCACGCCCGAAACGAGACGAGTACCGAGCCACGCCTGGTTCCTACCGGCGGATTTTTGCTCTGGCACCGTACTATCACAGGCCATCTTCACGGCCAGAGAGCCAGCTTGACCAACGCTCTTTGGAAGGGGCTACCAAATCGGGTATTGGCAGTATCAGATCAGCTCCACCATCATATGGTGAATAGATTGAGGCCCTGGAAGGGCTGAAGAACAGGACGTTGTACTCTTCCTCATCCGCGACATCCCGAATCAACTGGTCAAATTCACCAGGCACCCACGTGGTTCTCTCGCCACAGAAACCCATCCATGAATCCTCGTCCAATTGCCAAAACAGCTCTGGCTGAGGCGGCAAGGCGCGAGTGCAATCTGAGAATATCTCTTCTTCTGCGCCATCCGGATTCTCTGAATACCTCCCAATGAGCAGAATGCACTCTTCTTTCAAGCCCAGTACACGGGTAGCTACTTCATTGTGCCGACGACAGATTTCCTGTCTTTCCAAATCATCCTCGGGGTAGCGCTTGGATTCAGGCAAGCTATGAATGCGAAACCATCGATCATTGAGTTCGGCTCGACAGACATGCCCCAAGGGAGGGATTGCACCGAAAGTTATCCTCCATTCTTCAGCGATCATCTTCATTGTGAATACGGAGTCAGACACCGTGTCGTGGTTTCCGGCTTGAGTATACCGCGTCATCTATGCCTTTTCACAGATGACGCCGTATTTTGGTTCGCTCTCAATCACTCTCGACAATCCAAAAGATGCCAGCCATGTCGTCCGCAACGATCATCACACCGTACTGGAAGACGAATTCTTGTCGGCCAATCCCAAGGCCGACATAGAACCGAGGACCCGATCCGCATACTGCAGTGAAACGATCGAACAAATCACGAGCCATTGGGTGCTGCATAGTTTGAGCTGTGTGGCCGATTTCCTTGCCGCCAACCAATGCCCTTATGGTGTGGCTACGGGCGAGATCGAGGGTTGTTTCGTAATCGGACCATTCGTGATCCGGCACAAATTCTGGGTCCGGCTCGTTAGGGTCGTCATCGAAATGTTCTACGAGCAATTCAAGAATTCCCTCCTGCTGCATGCCAATAGCACGAGAATCCTCGATCGAAACGAGATCCACAATGTAGTAACCACAAAGACGCGGATGCGATTCAATGTCGCCCTTGAGGGCCGTGAATTCTGGATGGTTGACTTTGGAAAGCATCTGTAGTGTTCATTCAGTGTGGGCAGTATATCGCGTCACTCACTTTTCTCCAATTTTCAAGCAGCTAGCGTTTGGTTTGCGACCCACCCTGCGCTCTCAGAGTATACAGTGTCTGACTCCATGTCGCTCATCACGGACAGATAAGTGCCAGGTAACCATTGCTTTTGAAAGGGTAGCTGGGCGACGGGGGGGGGGCCAGGCACTTTATCCGCTGTGGCAAAGTTCAGAGCTGTCAGGCACTTATCTGTCGCTGGTGGGCGACATGGAGTCAGACACTGTATGAGTATGACGTATGACTGACACTGTATGACTCTGTATGACTGTATCGATCGAGTGACTGACACCGTATCTGCACGCTAGTCACCGAATTCTAACGGAGGAATGGATTCATTGGCCCAACTCCTTCAGCCTTGCCAATGCCATAGTACGGACCTTCTTGCTCTTATCTGTTGCAAGAGAATGCCCAAGATCTATTGCCAACTGACGGGGCATGTCGTGCAGGAAACAGGCAACCCTGAATCGAACGAGGTAGCTTTTGTCTCTGGCCAATATGCGCCACAGTTCTAGTGCGTCTGGAGATTCCTGGCCCAGCTTTCTTATCCAAGATCCGGTGTATTCCCAAACTCCACTTTTGCCCCCCGAGAATCCCACCTGCATGGCTTTCAGGGCCTCTTCAAGGCTGGGCTCGCCTTCAAGGAAATCGTGCACCGCGTGGATGACGTTGATGAGCAACTCTGCTTTCTCAGGCCCGCCGATAACTGCCGTGGCATGTTTGATTTCATGTTCTCGGCCGAATGTAAACATGAGCGGGTTCGTTGGGCTTTGGAGAGTTCGTCAGACCCTTCAGAGTACTGACTGAAGCGGATGCCACCGGTGTAGCGAGTATACCCCGTAGTGGCGAAGTTTCGGCGGTATTGACCGGCTAAAGTCAAACGAAAGGCCTTCTTGGACGTAATAGGCGGTGACTTAATTCCGTGCTAACCACACCCAAGAAGGCACTTCCAGTGAGATCCAGTAGAGCAGACA
>JAAENG010000534.1 GCA_024224665.1 Chloroflexota bacterium
CACTTGAATGCCCTTGCCTGCCAGGGTTACCCGATCAGGAACTCCAATCTTGTTCATGGCCGCAAGTGCGCTGCGACTGGGCATGATGGAGTCATTCACAAGATCGACCGTAATACGATATAGACCATTGCCGAGCTCGGTCACTTGGGGCTCCTCAAAGCTAACTTCGGCAATCTCCTCCGCATGACGCGCGCAGAACAACGCATTGCGATGCAGCATCTCCTCGATCATGAAAGAGGGCGCCACTCGACCATGTTGATGCTTAAAGCCACCGATTTCGATTTCACCATAGAGCGGATGATCGTAGGCATGCCAGTCCACAAAGATGTCCCCGAGCATCACGGAATCGTTGAATTCAAGCGCATGTTCCGTTCGTGAAGAGAACCAATTGCCAGTCTTTTCGCGGTCCTTCCCCCAATACTGCTGAGAGGCCCACAGCTCATTGGTGAATGACAGAATGCCCAAGGCCTCATAGGTCCAGGTCACAAACCCACCATGCACATTGTACAGATCCTTGTAGATGATCATGTAGCGGTAGAAAGGCAGGATGAGCTCGCCCTCTTCCCCCAATGCATCATACACGCGGATGTCCGCCCCAGGGTATTTGACACTCTCATCCCCAGGCCCCCGCAAGATCATGCCACCGGAGTTGTGGAAGCTTTGCACTGCAGCGATGTTGGGATGCTCGATGATAAAGCGGCCCACGCAATCGGTTTCCGGATAGCTAAAGGGATAGTCGCCAGCACCACGCTGAATGTAGTTGGGTTGCCAATCGCTAGGCCAGTTGCGGTTCATGTCATAGCCGCCCAAACCATCTTCATTGATACGGCCGTCACCATCGTTGTCGATGCCCTCTTGGCCCAACACAACAAAATCGCCGAGCTGGTCCTTGGTAACCCGCACCAGCAGTCGGGGATCATCCCGGTCTTGGCGGTGAGTCCCTTGGCCCATGGGCACACGCTTGCGCATGGTCAGGATCTC
>JAAENG010000535.1 GCA_024224665.1 Chloroflexota bacterium
CTTAGCACGCTCCTGTGTTTTTAGTAAACAGTCGTTAGGGCCTGGTTTCTGCAACCCCATCGGGCTCCGGCCGCGAGGGCCATCACCTTACCGGGGCGATCCTTCTCCCGAAGTTACGGATCCATTTTGCCGAATTCCTTAACCAAAGTTATCTCGCTCGCCTTAGTATTCTCTACCTGTCCACCTGTGTTGGTTTGGGGTACGGGCGCCATATGAACTCGCTAGAAGCTTTTCTTGGCAGCATGGGATCAGTGGCTTCGCATTATGTTGCTCGGTATCGTATCTCAGGCTTTATGAGGACCGGATTTACCTGGGCCTCGCCCTACTTACTTGCCCCGGGTCTACCATCGCCCGGGTCCACTTGCCCTCCTGCGTCACTCCATTGCTGACCTAGTACCAACTGGGTCGGTAGGCCCCGAAGGGCTTTCCTTAGCAAGTTGGATTCGGTCTGGGCGTGCATATGGCGGTACGGGAATATCAACCCGTTATCCATCGATTACGCCTCTCGGCCTCACCTTAGGTCCCGACTAACCCTGGGCGGACGAGCCTTCCCCAGGAACCCTTGGACATCCGGCGGAAGAGATTCTCACTCTTCATTCGCTACTCATGCCTACATTCTCGCTCGAATGGCCTCCACGGCTGGCTTTCGCCGCCGCTTCGCTGGCCATTCGACGCTCCTCTACCGATCCTGTCCCCTGGACGTAAACGCCTGGGTTATTGACAGAATCCCGCAGCTTCGGTGCATTACTTGAGCTCCGTTACATCATCCGCGCGGAATCACTCGACCAGTGAGCTGTTACGCACTCTTTAAAGGATGGCTGCTTCTAAGCCAACCTCCTGGCTGTTTGGGCAACTCCACATCGTTCCCCACTTAGTAATGACTTTGGAACCTTAGCTGGCGGTCTGGGCTGTTTCCCTTTCGACCATGAGGCTTATCCCCCAAGGTCTGACTGCTGCACTTGGCACATTGAGATTCGGAGTTTGACTGGGGTCAGTAAGCTTGTTGGCCCCCTTACCCAATCAGTGCTCTACCCCCAATGTGGAACATGCAACGCTAGCCCTAAAGCTATTTCGAGGAGAACCAGCTATCGCCGAGTTTGCTTGGCCTTTCACCCCTATCCACAGGTCATCCCCCCAGTTTTCAACCTAGGTGGGTTCGGGCCTCCACGAGGTCTTACCCTCGCTTCACCCTGCCCATGGATAGATCACTCGGCTTCGGGTCTATGACACGCGACTAGACGCCCTATTCAGACTCGCTTTCGCTGCGGCTACACCTCTCGGCTTAACCTTGCCACGTATCGATAACTCGCCGGCTCATTCTTCAAAAGGCAGGCAGTCAGGGCCACAAGTGACCCCTCCTACTGCTTGTAAGTCTACGGTTTCAGGTACTATTTC
>JAAENG010000536.1 GCA_024224665.1 Chloroflexota bacterium
CAGGTAGCAAGTAGCAGGTCGCAGGTGCGAGTGCGGTTGCAGACACGGTTGAACTTGCCACTTGCAAACCTACCACTTGCCACAAACATCGACAAAAAGTTGTCGATAATTTTGAGTAAACGCTTACTACAAACCATGTACTACAAACCATGTACTACAAACCATGTACTACAAACCATCACTGCGGCTGCACATCTTCGGCTACATCGATATCGTGCAAGATCTCTGGACCTGCATCTACCCAAATGGTTTGATCCCGATATCGATCGAAAAGAACTCGACCCCCGGTATCACCACTGACGGCCAGAAGTTCTGGGAAAGAGTGGCGGTCGAAGAGAACGGGGTTGCCACGGCGATCCTTTAGGCGCGGGATCACAATGGTTGCAAGCGTGCGTTGATGTTCACGCACCAATCGCCGTGTGAGATCGGCAGAGAGATAGGGTTGATCACCCAGGACAAAAAGCACTGCTTGTGTGTTTGGTGCGCAGGCGCGTAACCCCGCCTGCATACTGGTGCTCTGACCTTGTGCCCAGTCTGGATTATAGACAAGTGTGATCGGCAATCCCTGCAACGTGGGTGAGACTTCTTCGAAATGAGCGCCTAGCACGACAAAGACTTGCTGCACCGGTGTAGCTAATACTTGCTCGACCACATGTCGTAGCAGCGGTTGCCCGCGCCAATCCAGCAATTGCTTGGGTGAGCCAAAACGGCTGGACCCCCCCGCAGCCAAAACGATAGCAGCCAGCTTCCCATAGCTGGCCAGAACCGGCGGCTCATAGGCAACCTGCCCCAGCAAAACCGATGCGATAGCCGGATCAGCCGCCAATCTCGTTGCCAATGTTCGAATTAGCAGAGAATCAGGCCTGACCCCCTGCCCCTCCGATTCGGACAGCGGATCTTCAGTCTCTAATCTCCGCTCTCTTTCTAATAGATCGCAACCATTTAGGAGAACATGCTGCTCGGCCCCCACCGGCGCCCCTCGCATGGGTCCTTGTGGATGCAGAAGAAGACGCGATACCAGAGCAGGTGTGATGAGATCGCCAGACTTTGCATCGGCCAATCCTGCAACCAACTCCGGCTGATGTGCAGTGTCGGGACCTAACGGTTTACCCAACGCTGCGATATTGAGCACGGACACCAGATGCGTGGTACTGGCAGGAATCACCGGTTCACCAGGTCCCGGCGCTTTAATCGGCAAGCCCCGGCTACCGTCACCTTCAACCAGCACGACGTCGGCAAGATCCTGTAACACATCGATCTGATCGGGTGCGAGGCCAAGGGCCTTTCCCTTCGTTTCGTCCAACTCGCGAACGACGAGGAGAAAAGGTGTGTTTTCGAGGGACCTGCTTATCTCACTCGTCGTCGGGTTAGCGAGATAGGTGGGGAACAGATCCAGTTGATCGAGCCCCAACCGGGTTGTGGTGGTTGCGATCACGCCTAGCCCCGCAGCAGCCAACTCGCAGCCCAGGCGATGCATGGCTGTTGTTTTTCCGCCCGCGCCCACGAAAGTAATGACATCTTGCGGTTGAACACGAAGGGAAATAGTTAACTCCATGTGTCCAGTACGGACCAACCGAATGCCCGAAGGACCACTGCCAAATCCTGTTCAAGGGCAGCGAACGCCGGTAATGCTCGCAATGGCGAGAAATCTTCGATGTATTCTGCTACGCGTCGTGCTTTTTGATGAGATCTAAATCTACGCAACCGATGTGTGCCTAGATCAGATGCCCGTTTCAGGCGTTTGTATAATAACGTTTTTGGGTCCGAAAGCGATTCGATATCCTTGACGTCCGGCAGATCGAGTGAATGATTGTAGGCGCGGTTTCCCGCCGCACATTTAATCGCATTCTCGTCAAAGAGTAACCACGCCTCCCGCATACGAACAGGGATTACGCATACTGCCGGCGGTATTCCAACAGCCCTTTTTGCTGCCTCTGTAACTGCTGCGTCGATTTCTTCTACACGTTTGAGTCTTGAATCTCGTTCTGCGTCTCGATGCACGAAGAGTAGATCACATGGATAAAGATCGATTCCCCACCTTACTTTATCCGCTAACGAAGGTTTGCTTGGTAGTGGTGCACGTCCGAGATCGGCCCAGTTTGGCTGGATCGCTATTTCGACCCCCAGGGTCCTAAGAAGCCATGTCAATATGGGGACAAGCGCGGCATCAGAACTGCCGTCACTTACAAGTGTGTAGCGCAATTCATTCATTCTGTCTGATCAACGCCCGGTAGAATCAACTGCAGTATGTCTGGCCTATCGATAACCCTTCGTCTACGATCTTGCTCATCAGGAGTTGAGTGATAGTCTGGATTGTCGGCAGGATTGAGATATGCCAATAGTCTGCCTCGTGCCAGTGTCGGAATATCGGGATGTGCGTGTTGACGCCATGTATCTGGAAGCCAACTGAAACGTGCGCTTTTGAATCTCCGACCTCCTTGTATCGACTCCTTCAACTCAGAGATCAACAGACTTTGGTCAGGTACTTGTTTGACCACAGATGGTGAGTGCGTGTTGATGATTACTTGACGCAGAGGGTTGTCAATGTCAGTTGGGATTTCCGAGTCCACCGCGATGTCTTGCAGTAATTGCAACATTGCCGGGATGCGCTCAGGATGAATACCATTTTCAGGTTCCTCGAGACAGATAACGCCCTGTGCGTTGGGGTCCAATGCCAAGACCGCCAGTGCCAAAAATCTTAGTGTCCCATCAGAAAGCGACCGGGCCGGCAAGGTGGTGCCACCACGATCTCGTACCTCAAGGGTAAGAAGCTGTCTGCGTTCATCCCTATCGATCTGGACTTGGCCCACATCATCTATGAGTTCAGACAAACGCTCTGCCACTTGATCATAAACCCAAGTATTCATACCATCATTGTCGGAGTTATCTGAACCTCCATTTCCATATGAACGGGCTAAATAATCCAGTGTTGCAGGGAGGTGCGAGCCATCGATTCCCAATCCGGAAGGGGTAGTAAACTCATCCGGCTCTCGTAGTGCAGAAGGCTCCAATTGCAGAAGGCGCCAAGACTGGATTTCTCGTTTTGCTAGAAGTGCTGTGGGACTTTCGATTGCATTTACTGATGACAAAATGGTTCTAGGTAGATTGGCCGCCAGGTACGATCTGGGGCGTCCCTGGTTACCATCTTGGTGTAGCTTGACAATACGATTGTTGTTTTCGTCTACAACAGTAGCTATAAAGGGGCGACTTCTGCGCCCCCTCGCTCGCACGACGGAGTTTCTCCAAACCCGACTCGGCTTAAAATGGAAGTGTTTTGGAGCATCACTCTTATTGATGTGAGTCAGTTCCTCATGAACTAGCTCCAACGATCCCCGATTAAGCAAGGTCTCATCCTCTCGATAGACAAGCTTTGTGCTATAACGTAAAAAAGTGATTTTTGCCTCTGCCCACTGGCCTAGATCATCCTTGCCAGAATATGGGACGATCATTTCCGCCTCAAATGACATTTCCTCGTCGTACTTGTTACCAACGCGATGAAACAGGTTCCGAACATCTGTGGTTTTTCCTGTTTCTGCGCGCACCGAGAGCGCTGCGTTCATCAGTGAGTCGTTTGCCAGAGCACTAAGAAATTGAATCGCGTCGAAGAGGTTCGATTTGCCCGTTCCATTGGCCCCCGCTACACATGTAAATGGGCCGAATTCTACATCGATATCGACTAGATTCTTGAAACCAGATACCTTCAATCGTGTCAACATGAATGACCTCCCATCTGCTTGACAATGCAGATTGATTCTCTACAATGCCATCATACCTCTATGGAGATTATGTGGTCAATCTTGCATCCGGGCATGAATGTGAATCAGATCTCGGGATATCGAGAATGGTCTGTACGACCTAGCCCATCTGAGTCATGGGTAATGAACTCAATCAGCACCAGGGTTCGACGGCGATTCTTCCCACATGTTCAGGAATTCCTGGGCATGTTGTGAATTGTGTAGATAGGAAAAGCGAGCCACTTGGCGGCCGACCTCTTTCAGACGATCTTGCAGAACAGCATCTTTCAATTGGCCCTGATTGTCGAATTGTTTCCAGCCTTGGGGGACAGATACCTGTAACGGGATCACCCAGGCGTGCAGAGATCTCCCTACTAGCCGCAAGCTATTGAGTGCATTGGCTGCACCCATGGCTCCACCTGAAACGCCGATCATGCCCACAATCTTTCCTCCAAATTCATCGAAACCCATGAGATCTAAGGCATTCTTGAGCACACCGCTATAACTTCCATGGTATTCTGGCGTACCCAAAATGATGCCTTGAGCTTGATGAACTTCCTGCCTAAGCTGGGCAACGCCGGGAGCACGTTCATGTTCGGTTTTACTGCCGTCACAGAAAACGAGGTCATAGGCTTTCAGATCGATTAGCTGGGTCTCGGCGCCTCGTTCTCTCGCCCCTTGCAGAGCGATCTCGACGGCCCTGTGTGTGTAACCATCTGGGCGCAGGCTGCCACAAATTCCCACAACATGCACAGTTTCTCTTGGCTTTCTATCGTTCACATGTTCCTCCATTCGGTTTTCGCTCAATTCGCTTGATTATTCATCCATGTGAGGATCGCTGTCAACACCGCCCCGCCGATGGCCAATGATTTGTCGCTGATGGTGTAGATAGTCGCCGGATCGTCTCGGGGATCGATGTCGCCAAGCTTAAACCCCTTTGTGACCGGTAAGCCTGAATAGAGAAGTCCCCGCACCACCCCGGCCAGTGGCGCTTGTATCTCATCTGTTTCTCCACCCTTGTCGATATACCCCACCTGTTCTCCTTGTTCGACATGATCGCCAAAATCGACCGTCGCTTGGAACGCACCTGCGCTCGGCGCTCGTACTAACCTTTCTGCCCTGAAGCCGAGAATCGCGCCGGGAATCCCTGTGTCGGCTTCTGTAGCAGCTCGCCAATAAATCCGGCCCAAATGGTGCCCCCGATTGGTTTCGATGGCGGCATGACAATTGCTTCCGCCTTCAAATCCAGGTCCCAAGCCAATGACCAGTGGCGCTTGCCCGATTGTCGTCGTTCCGAGCCGCTTCAGAAGGCGGGCATCGATCAGAACAGTTGGAGTGATGATATCGATAACACCATCATCAGGGTCCGCTAAAATGGGTAGTGCGCCGGACATTGCCAGGGTCAGGGCTTTGTCGGGGCTATCGACAGATGTGGCGGCCACCTCTTCAACTGTGTGGGTACCGTCGTATACTGCCTGGGCAAAGGAAACTGTGCGGCGTACAGCCAGAGGTTGGGCGACCTCTGTAGCAATGACAGGAAAGCCAGCCCGATGCAGCCGCACTATGACACCTGTTGCCAGATCTCCGGCGCCGCGTACCAGGATTACGAAATTGGAGAATAGCATAGAACCAGGGTCTCATTGGTTTTTTGGGTTTCGGCTATCATGATTTCAAGCTTACTATAACGGAATTCGGATCTGCCGAGCTTAGATGCCGCTATCCATCCGCCGCCGTCGCCGGGCTTTATCACGGGTGTCATCTAACAGTTCTAAGACTGCATTAGGATCCGGCACACCAATGAAAGTGAAAACCTGCGTTTGGCTGGCCGTCTGGCATCTGACATTGCCATAATTGAAGGCGGTCTGCAAAATACCACGTTTGGAGATGCTGATATCCTGCACATTGGCAAGGTCCGCAGAGGCGATTTCATGGTTGAATGGCGTACGCTTGGTCGAATCAACGATGCGTTGCGTCGTAATCAGCCAGATGTCGTTCTGATAACGATAGAATGCCATTAGCGCGTAGATGATACCAACGATCACAACGATGGCTATCAGAATATCCCACAAACCAAGGCTCAACAATGATTTAAGAAATAAGAGGACGGCGACAAGAATAATGATAGCAAGCAACGTGCCAATGACTTCGGTAATAACACGTACCGGATGCCTGCGCAGAAGCGTTACAACTTCTTCATCAGTTTGAAGGGTTATCGGCAAATTCATAGTCATGCTCCAAAGTGTAGATGGTTTGCTTCATACAAGCCACTACTGGTCAAGGGTTTGTGGCTCTTTCGGAATTCCCGTGGCTCCTACTAGTCGTTAGCGCAAATATCACGCAACACGAAACACATGTTTTCTAGGGCCACACGAAATCCTGTCGAACCAGGTTTATTCAGGCATGGTGCTTGAGGCGCATAGCCACACGTTCGGGCGTGAGCGGGAGATCGTGGAACCAAACACCGGTGGCAGCATGAACCGCGGCAGCAATGGCCGGCGCAGTGGGGATAAAGGGCATCTCAGCCATGCCGCGGGCGCCGGATGGGCCCTGAGGATCTGGATATTCCAACACCAGAGGTTCTATCTTGGCCGGGATATCGAGTACGGTGGGGATCAGGTAAGTGCTGAATTGGTCGCTGAGTATACGTCCCTTCTCCTGTTTAATATCTTCTTGGATGGTCCAGCCCACACTTTGGGCAACGGCGCCTTCGATTTGTCCTTCGACAAGTTGAGGATTGATGGCGCGTCCCACATCGTTGGCCGACCACAGGCGCAAGACCGTGATCTGCCCTGTATCGAGATCGACTTCAACCTCGGCTGCTTGAGCGCAATAGCCATAACTGATGTTAGGATCAGAGGCGCCGGTTTCGGGATCATAGCCTGTGGTGGGACGGGGCGTAAAGCGATAGGTAGCGACACAGGGCCGATCTTCTTCATCTTCCCACAATTGTCTGGCCTGCAAGGCTGCGCCCTGGATGGCATTTCCCGCCATAAAGGTCATGCGGCTGGCACTGACGCTACCGCTATTGTCCGTTTCGTCGGTATCTGAAGCGGCCAGTTCGACGCGTTCGATAGGGACATCGAGCGCTTCTGCGGCAAATTGTCTAAAAACAGTGTGCGCCCCCTGCCCGACTTCGGCCCCGGCGTGGTACAGGATCGCGCGTTCGATTTCACCCTCTCCATGTAACTCGACGGTCGCCCAGCATTCCTCTGGAAAACCCAAGCTGAAGCCGACGTTTTTGAATGAACAGGCAATGCCAACGCCATGTGCTTTGCGCGCCGGCGCTGCCTCGAGCGAATAGGGGCGATGGCTGGGTGACACATCCATTGCTTGAGATAGCTCAGCCACTTGTTTCCACCCGGTATCCGTTTTTTCCCAACCGGCTGCCTGGGCGCACTGCTCCAAAACCATGCCCACCGTGACGCCCGCAGGCATACGGCTGCCGGTGGCAATGATCGAACCCTCTTGCAGGACGTTTCGCATCCGTAGCTCGACAGGGTCCATATCCAGCGCTTCAGCCAAGCGGTGCATCTGCATCTCGGCGATCCAATGGCCTTGGGGGCCACCAAAGCCGCGAAAGGCGCCGCCGGCGATATTGTTGGTGTACACAGTGCGGGCATCGACATGGGCGTTGGCGAGATCGTAAGGTCCGAGACAGGCCAGGGCCAGGTTCCCCAATACTTTGGTCGACGTATATGCATACGCTCCGGCATCGGTGCTGACATCCACCTTTGCTGCGATCACCCGGCCATCTCGGGTGGCCCCCCATTTTGCTGTGGCTTCACTGGCGTGCCGTTTATGATGTCCCCGGAAAGATTCGCCACGCGTCCATTGCACTTTGACCGCCCTACCCGTTTTGTAAGCGGCCAGAGCCAGCACGATCTGCACGCTCATGTCCTCGCGCCCGCCAAAGGCGCCGCCGATAGCGGGATAACGAATCACGATTTGATCGTCAGGTAAAGCGAGTGCGTGAGCTGTCTGTTCCCTATCTTCGTGCATCCACTGACCACCGGCGATCACCTCGATCTTGCCATCAGGACGCACGTGCGCCAATCCCGCCTCAGGTTGCAAGTAGGCGTGTTCCTGTGGGTGGGTTGTGTAGCTGTGTTCGACAATGACATCAGCCTGTGCAAAGGCGGCCTCGACATCCCCATGGCGTATCTTATAACTGAGCAGTACATTGCTATCCCCTTTTTCGGCATGGACCAGAGGCGCATCGGGGGCCATGGCCCCTGCGATAGTGTACACACTGGGCAATTCTTGATACTCGATATCAATCAAGCGAAGCGCAGACTCTGCCTGGGCCTCGGTCTTGGCGATGACCAGGGCAACTTGATCGAGCACACAGCGTACGATTCCCCCCTCGCGACCACATAGCACTTCCTGGTCGGGCATGATCAAACCGTACTCATTGACGGGCACATCAACAGCACCGAACACGGCCACCACACCGGGCGCCGCCAGTGCTCTAGATGTATCGAAGCGAGTGATGCGGGCGTGGGGTACCTCGGGAAACAGGATTTTCATATGGAGTTGTCCGGGCATGTTGATATCGCCTGGATAGGGTGCTGCGCCTGTTACCTTAGCCTGCGCATCGAAGCGGGGGATTGATGAACCGATTGCTCTCATGGTGGTTTCTTGGGGATAGGAGATTGAGGATTGAGGACTGAGGACTGAAGATTGAGGGTTTTTGGTTGATCTTGGTCGACCTGTCAACTTAGAGTCTGCCGGTATGTAGATCGTCGATCAGGGGCTTAAAGATGCTGGTTGCTTCTTCTTGCCGATAAAGGCTTCGATAATAATCGCGGATAACTTCGCCTTGCTGCTCACGATTGAAGTCGCTGAGACGGCATGTCGCCAATGCTTCAGGAGGGTAGGTGTAACCGCTGCTGAATTGTGCGTAGAGTGCTTCAGGGTAGTATTGCAGTCCCACTTGTTCCATTTGGGCGACGTGAGTCAATTCATGAATCAACCAGGCCATGTCTTCGTTGCCCGGTGCGGGATGAATAGGGCGTGTGAAGTTGATGGTGTAGGCGATAACAACGCCAAGATGTCTGAGTCCGCCGGTCTGAGCAAGCCGAAACACCGCTCCCAAGGCAGCCAACAATGAGAATTCGTCGATGCGAATCTGCCGATAGGGCAGCGTATTTGCAAAGACGCGCCGGGCTTCAGCTTGTTCGAGGGGCGTCAAGGGCCGTGTGTTAGGTTTCAGAAACTGACCGAAGAGATTGTAAAGTTCTCCAACTGCGAAAACATCCAGACATTTGCAGAGCAGGCGAATCGACCATGCCAGCATCGATACGGTACTTTTTTGTGTTTGGCGAAGAATGCGAATGTGTGTTTGCAGACGTTTGATGCGCTGCGGCGTTTTGAACCGATACGTCTGTATAAGCAAGACAAAACTGCTTGTGCAGTTCTGTTGCCAGCGAATCAATCCCTTTGATAGGTGAATGGCCGACCTTTTGCGGGTTGGAGCAAATCGTATGGCCACGTTAGCGCCACTCGCCAGCAGCTACAATGGCGTCGATGATCTTGGTATAGCCAGTACAACGGCAGAGATTACCCGTGATGGCTTCGGCAGCTTGTTCAGGTGAGGGTTGGGGGTGTTCCTCTAGTAGGTTGGCAGCGGACATAACGAAGCCGGGCGTGCAATAGCCGCATTGTATGGCGCCGGACTGGATAAAAGCTTGCTGCAATGGCTGCAAACGATCATTTTCGGCAATGCCCTCCACCGTGACGATGTCAGCCCCCTGCGCGCGGGCCGCCGGCACCAGACAACTCATGACGGCGATGCCGTCCAGCCACAGGGTGCAGGCCCCACATTCACCCTCCGCACAACCCTCTTTGGTGCCGGATAAAAGCGCCCGTTCTCGCAAGGCCTCTAAAAGGGTAAGATGAGCGGCATTGGCGAGTGCGGTGGGTTGGCCGTTCAGGGTGCAGGTGACCTCAGAGCCAGCAGGGAGGTCGGAAGCAGTCGGTGTGCTAGGGTATCGGCCTCGGGTCTTGCCCCACAGCATGATCGGGTTCCCCAACCAACGGTCTCGCTCGGCCTTTGCCGCCAGTTGTTGCAACGAGCGCCGGGTGATCACCCCGGCCAGATGGCGCCGATACGAGGCCGACCCTCTGATATCGTCGATGGGGTGAATCGCCTCCTGAATCAACTGTTCTGCTCTGGCGATCTGCGCCGATGTGAGCGCCTGTCCGACCAGGGCGGCTTCGGCGGCCGCAGCGCGCACGATGGTCGGGGCAACAGATCCGAAGGCAATGCGTGCTTCTTTGACAAACCCGCCATCGAAATCCAACAAGAGGGCGATATTGACAAGACTGATGGCCTGAGCGCGCCGCAATCCCGCTTTGATGAAGGTTCCCCGGGCGCTTTGGGGAGGAATCGGGATAATAATGTCACTTATGATCTCATCCGCAGCCAGTGCGGTTTTCCGTACACCCAGGAAAAACTGCGATAACGGCAGTGTTCGTCGTCCTCGCACCGAGGCCAGGGTGATCCGAGCGTCCAGAACAATCAGGGGAGAGATCGTATCGTTGGCCGGTGAGGCGGTGGCAACATTACCGGCCAGGGTGCCACGGTTACGGATCTGTGGCGCACCCACTTCCCAGCAAGCGCGCAGCAAAGGCCAGGCGTGTTCCTGTACGAGTGGGTCGGCGACAGCCTGATTATGCGTAACCAGGGGGCCGATATGGATATGGCCTTCTACCTGTGTGATCTGATCAAGGGCGGGCAAACGCGAGATATCTACCAGTGTTTGTGGCGGATCAGCGCCATGCTCGATCTCGACCAGGACATCGGTGCCGCCGGCGATGATGCGAGTTGGACCTTGCTTGTCGTTGTCAGCCAGGAGGGCCAGGGCTTCATCAAGGGTTGCGGGGATGATATAGTGGGAGCTTAGCATCATATTGTTTTGAGCTAGTGTGGTTGGGGGGCACCGCTAGAGGTGACCTGTGATCTGGTTGAACCTGAAGGATTATTACAAAGCCTCATAAATCTTGGATGTCGTTGCGGTCAAAAGCCATAGAATGTGTCTCCGAGATCGAGTTCACGTTCTTTGAAGTCGAGTAGACGGGCAGCTTCTTCCAAAGTCTCCGCTTCGCCATCTCCGATCATATCTCGTAACACCTTCCATTCCTCTTCCTTAAGTTGTACGGCTGTGAGCCGGGCCTGCCAGGTTCGGGGTGGCTCATCGACAAGCTTCGTCATGGCTTATCCCTCTTGATGATGTGAGGTCTGACACGGGCGCGCCAGCCAAATGAATTGTAGCCCACTCCGCATGGCCTGACAAGGGAAAAAGGGTTTCGTACTGCGACTTGACCGTTACGGTGAGAAAGGTTTGGACGCCGGACAACATAACCTGTTATGATTACCGAACATCTTAAAGCTGATAGCGCTTTCCCCCTGTGTCAGATTCCCTTGTGGCCCCCACAACCTCCCCCCTGAATCGTATCGCTCGTGCGGCCAGCCTGGTCATGGTATTGTTTGTGATCAGCCGGGTGTTAGGTCTCATACGAGAGGTGGTGATAGGTGCTCAGTTCGGGGCAGGCGCCCAGTTAGACGCGTATCTCGCCGCCTTCCGGTTGCCCGATCTGCTCTTCGTGTTGGTGGCCGGAGGGGCATTGGCCTCGGCGTTCATCCCCACGTTTAGCGAACGTTTGGCCCACAAAGATGATGCCGGCGCCTGGGATCTGGCGGCCAAGGTGGCCAACCTGCTGGTGTTGGCTCTCACGGCGTTTGCCATCCTGGCAGCACTTTTCGCCCGGCCTCTGGTCGAACATGTCATCGCCCCGGGATTCTCATCTGCACAGCAGGAGTTAACGGTTGGGTTGATGCGGTGGATGCTGGTGAGCACCATTATCTTCGGGCTGTCGGGTCTGGTGATGGGTATTCTCAACAGCTTCCAGCATTTTCTGTTGCCGGCGCTGGCGCCCGTTTTTTATAACTTGGCCATTATCGTGGCGGCGCTGCTGCTGGCGCCGGTTATGGGTGTGCAAGCGCTGGTCATTGGCGTGGTGGTAGGATCCCTGTTGCATCTTCTGATTCAAGTGCCCGGACTCATCCACTACCACGCGCGCTGGTCGCCTTCAGTAAGTATCGAAGATCCCGGTGTACGTGAAGTCCTGCGTTTGATGGGACCCCGTGTGTTGGGCCTTGCTGTGGTTCAGATCAACTTTATGGTCAATGTCTTCTTGGCATCGAATCTGGTCGAAGGTTCGATTAGCGCTCTGAATTACGCCTGGTTGATCATGTTGTTGCCTCAGGGTATTTTTGCTCAGGCCATTGCCACGGCAGCTTTTCCTACATTCTCTACCCAGGCGGCACTGGGCCAGCGCAAAGCGATGCAGGAAACGCTGGGTGGCATCCTGGCCCTGTTGCTTTTTTTAACGATACCCGCGTCTGTGTTGCTCTACCTGCTGCGTTTCCCCGCCATTTCACTCTTGCTCGAACGGGGCGCCTTCGATGCACGGGCTACCGAAATGACAGCCTACGCCCTGGCCTTTTTCTCCATTGGCCTGGTGGGACACGCGGTGGTCGAGATCACGGCGCGCGGGTTTTACGCGCTCAAAGATACCCTGACCCCTGTCTCCATTGGCATAGGGGCCATGGTCGTGAATGTGGGGTTGAGTCTGCTATTGATAAGGCCTATGGCCCATGGCGGGCTGGCGCTGGCCAACTCAGTGGCGACGTTGGCGGAGATGGTTATTTTATTGTGGCTGTTACGGGGCAAGTTAGGTGGTTGGGAGGAAAGCCGGGTGGGGCGCAGTCTTATCAGGACATTGGCAGCCAGTGCTATCATGACCGTCGTCGTAATCGGTTTGCTGAAAGTGTTGGCGGGCTGGTCGGGACCGGTTCAGGCGGTTGTGATCGGTGGGGCAGCGGTTGCAGTGTACGCGATTGCAGCGTGGATTTTGGGATCGTCAGAAATCAGATCTCTACCCCGCTTGCTGCGGCGCTCGTAAGCTCTGTCCTGGCGAATCTATTCTGCCTTAAAGAAACCACCACATTGACAACAATTCAATATCACCTACTCGGAACCTCACGGGGAATCGTTTGGGACCATCACCCCAGCACCATACCAAATAGTGCCACCAGTAGAAGGACAGCGCCGCGTGTCCCTACACTAGCCAGACGCCCACGCAATACACCCATCTCTGCAAGTTGTTCCTGACTGGGCGGCCCTCCCGCCTGTGCGATCTCCGCACCGATATCACGCATGCGCAGCGACGCCGGCCTGATCACGAACCAGCCCTCTAAAAAGGCGGCGATACCGGCCAGGGCCCCTATAATAAGGGCAACACCTTGCCAAGAGCCCAGGATAGTGAGGTTGAGATGCCCGGTATGGAACCAAAAAAGCAACAGGCCACTTAAGACAACCAGAAGCGGCACAACAGCCATGACTCGAAGCAGCGATGTCTTGAGTAGATTGCCCATAACCGCTCCTCCGGCCTGACCCGATGCCTGAACGGCGGGCGCCAGGAAAGCGATATTGCTAAACACCCAACCCGCCCAGATCACTGCCCCGATGACATGGATAACTCTCGCCAACAATAGGATAAGTTGCATGGTTTGTCTCTCCCTGAGTCTCTCGTTTTGTGACCGACAATACAGCAATAGACTTATTCTGATATTGTACACATCATGTACGAATGTGCAACTTTCCTTGTGAGCAAAACGAAGCACTTTCGTACATGAACGAAACCTGTACTTTTGTACGTTATCTTGCCGACCCACCATTGCTATAATAGCCCTTGGTTGTCATCCATAAAAACTGTGACACCTACAATGAATTGATATGGGTGTGTCCTTTTTGAGTTAGAGCGTGCTCAGGCGACCTGCTGATTTGTGCTGGAGATAGGCTGTAGGCGCTTGTGCTTGGCGGCCTGGAAAGAGATTATATTGTCGGAGGGTTGTGAGGCAGGATCGAGAGCGA
>JAAENG010000537.1 GCA_024224665.1 Chloroflexota bacterium
CACGCACCACGCACCACGCACCACGCACCACGCAACACGCAACACGCAACACGCAACACGCAACACGCAACACGCAACACGCAACACGCAACACGCAACACGCAACACGCAACACGCAACACGCAACACGCAACACGCAACACGCAACACGGAGCAATCATCCATGACCCTAGAAAAACCCGATCTATTACGCATGTACAAAACCATGCTTCTCATCCGCCGTTTCGAAGAACGGGCTGTACAATTCTCGCTGGAAGGTGAACTGCGCGGTTCGCTCCATCCCTGCATCGGCCAGGAAGCGACCAATGTCGGGGCGGTGTTCGCCCTGCGCCAGGACGATTTTATGACCTGTACCTATCGCGGGCACGGCGTCTGTATTGCCAAGGGTTTGGACGCAAAAGAAGCCATGGCCGAATTATTGGGCCGGGAAACGGGATGCAGCAAAGGGCGCGGTGGTTCGATGCACTGGACCGATACAAATATCGGCCTGTTAGGCGAGAACGGCATTGTAGGCGCGGGCGTTCCCATCGCCGTGGGCGCAGCTTATACGGCCAAACTGACCGGATCGGATCAGGTAGCTATCACGTTTTTTGGAGATGGCGCCACCAACCAGGGTTCCTTGCTGGAGGCGCTGAATCTTGCCGCTGCCTGGCAAGCACCGGTCATCTTCTTTTGTGAAAACAATAAATACTCGGAGATGACGCCCATTGCCGATATGATCGGAACCGAAACCCTGGCTGAGCGCGCCCAAGGATTTGGGATTCACTCGATGATCATCAACGGCTACGATCCTATCGAGACGTACGAGAAGACGCTGGAGGCGGTGGAGCGAGCACGAATGGGTGGAGGCCCCACCTTTATCGAGGCCAAAACATACCGGCTCTTCGGCCATATGGTTGGCGATGGCGAACCCTATCGCAGTAAAGAAGAGGTGGCAGAATGGCAGGCAAAAGACGCGATTGATCGCTTCCCCGAACGACTGATTGCAGAATTTGGCGTCAGTGAAGCGGAGATCGAGACGATCAAAGCTGAAGTCGCTGCTGAGATTGGCGAGATTGCACAGTTCGCTTTGGATAGCCCCTGGCCGAAGGTTGAGGAGATTGAGAAGTATGTGTTTGCGTAATGCGAAGCATCTAAACAATCAACAATTAACAGGCAACAGTTGATTGTTTAGAACGTAACCCTTGATCCACAAAGGAGTATCTGCAATGACAATTCCCATCATCGACACCCACCAACATCTCTGGGACCTGAGCAAGGTCGATTACCCCTGGATCGTTCCCGAAACCGGCCCACTTTACCGCACCTACCTGCCGGCTGAACTCGAACCGCAGATCGAGGAGGCGGGCGTCACTGCCACCATCATGGTGCAATCCGCAAACAGCTATACCGATACCGTTTACATGCTGGATCAGACCGATGCGCATGATTGGATGGTCGGCGTGGTAGGATGGGTTCCCCTGCTGAACCCAGAAGAGACCGGCAGGGCGCTGGAGCGATTTACACAGAACCCCAATTTCAAGGGCATGCGCCACACCATCCATGGGGAACCTGATTCTCACTGGCTGCTGCAGGAACCGATTTACGAGAGCCTGCAACTGTTGGCTGACGCCGGCTTGCCCTTCGATGTGGTAGCGACCACGCATGAGCATCTGGAATGCGTGTCTGTTGTAGGAGGGAGGATTCCGAATCTAAAAATGGTAATCGACCATTTGGCGCAGCCGCCATTCGAAGAGGGGGAACCGGGCCAATGGGGCGAGGATATGCGTATCTGCGCCCAGAATCCCAACGTTTACGCCAAAATCTCCGGCCTGGGCACAGCCAGCGGTGACTTGGAGGGCTGGACGGCAGATAGTGTTCGGGACCTGGTCAACTGGACGATTGATCTGTTCGGGGTCGATCGCTGTATGTGCGGTGGCGATTGGCCGGTGTCCGTGCTGGCAGGCGGCTATGTCAAGGCCTGGACAGCGTACAAGCAAATCCTGTCCGAGCGCCCGATCAAGGAACAAGAGCGAATTCTCAATGGCACAGCGCAGGCATTCTACAGCGTGAGTCTACCCAAATAAGTGACAGTGCAGAGTACTCGTGTTGTGTGTTCCATTTTTCGACGCTAAACCCACGCAACACGCACCACGAAACACGAACAATAAATAGGAGCGACAACTTTCAATGCGTGAAATAACATACTCCCTGGCCATCAAAGAAGCCCTTATCGAGGAGATGGAGCGGGACCCGAACATCCTACTGCTCGGCGAGGATATCGGCGTCTATGGCGGTGTCTTCAAGGTAACGGAGGGCTTGCTGGATCGATTTGGGCCCGAACGAGTGGT
Organism: Chloroflexota bacterium; assembly: GCA_024224665.1. GTDB lineage: Bacteria > Chloroflexota > Anaerolineae > J102 > J102 > PIVW01. The sequence continues at coordinate 2,331 of JAAENG010000537.1, forward strand.
GGAGACGCCGATCTCTGAGGCCGGATTCGTCGGCGCTGCCATTGGCATGGCAATGACCGGGAAACGGCCTCTGGTGGAAATCATGTTTGCGGATTTTACCTGGGTGGCCAGTGATCAGATATTTAATCAGGCGGCCAAAATGAGCTTCATGTCGGGCGGGCGCGTGTCAGTGCCCATGGTGATCCGCACCCAACAGGGTGGCGGTCGCGGCAACGCCGCCCAGCACTCGCAGAGCCTGGAGGCCATTTTTACGCACATGCCCGGCGTAAAGGTAGCGATTCCCTCCACGCCATACGACGTTAAAGGCATGCTCAAGAGCGCGCTGCGAGACGACAACCCCGTGGTCGTTATCGAGCACAAACTCCTGTATGGTACAAAGGGTCAGGTTCCGGTCGAGGACTATACGGTGCCGTTGGGTAAGGCGGCGGTCAGGCGCCCCGGCGACGACGTCACGCTGGTGAGCCTCTCTCGTACCATGCACCTTGCACTAGAAGCGGCAGAGGAAGCGGCAGAGGAGGGTATCGATGTCGAGGCCATCGACTTGCGCTCATTGGTTCCGATGGATGTCGATGCCATCGTCAACTCAGTCAAGAAGACTAACCGATTGGTGGTCGCCCACGAGTCGCATCGGCGCTTGGGCATAGGCGCCGAGATAGCTGCGCTCATTCAAGAACGCGCATTCGATTATCTTGACGCACCTATCGAGCGGGTGGGCGCAATGGATATCCCCATCCCCTACAGCCAGGTGCTTGAAGATGAGGCGCTACCGGGAACCCGACACATCCTTGAGGCGTTGCGGCGCGTGACTGCCTAAATGTATTGCATATTGCGTTTTGCGTGACTTGACACACAGATTTCCTGCGCACCACGTTATCACCCAGGAGGTCACCATGACAGATCCACTCCTCCAACTAGATTACAAGCCAAAGTTGCCGCCAAAAATCAATTATGGGATCGGTCTTGTGGGAACGGGCGGTATCGTGCAATACGCGACCATGCCTTCGTATCGGAAGCACCGGCTCGACGTCGTGGCTGCTTTTGATTTACAGAGGCCGACAGCTGAGATCGTGGCCGAGGAGTTCGAGATCCCACATGTTTACGACAGCCTTGAGCAGTTGCTCGACGATGCCGCTGTCGAAATCGTTGAGATCGCGGTGCCGCCCCAACATCAACTTGGCATTGTCAGGACCTGTCTCGAAGCTGGAAAGCACCTGCTCTGCCAGAAACCACTGGCCTTGGATCTGGGTGAGTCAGCCGAGATCGTCAAACTGGGCGAAGCATCCGGGCTGAAAGTGGCTGTCAATCAACAGTTACGGTGGGGGCAGGGACTGCGAGGCGCCAAGGATCTGATCCGTAAAGGCTGGATTGGTCAAGTCGCCGACGCCAGCATCCAGGTCAGCGTCAATACGCCCTGGAATATGTGGGAATGGCTGGTCAATGCACCGAGACTTGAGATTCAGTTCCATAGTATTCATTATATCGATGCCATGCGGTCGCTCTTTGGCGATCCTATCTGGATCACCAGCCGGCATGCCCGTAACCCATTGCAGGGTGACATCATCGGCGAAACCAAGACGATCACGATCATGGATTATGAAAACGATCTGCAGGTCCTGATTGCCGACAATCACTTCAACCATTCTGATGAGTATTTCGCCACCTTTCGTTTTATTGGCACTAAGGGTCATATCAGTGGCACGTTGGGTGCTATGTACAACTATCCGCATGGTCAGGAAGACTCCCTGTACTGGAGCGGCAGGCCTCACTATCCCCACCAGAAATTTGAAGCCAAGCTGGAGGGCAAATGGATACCCGATGCCTTTATCGGACCCATCGCCTCTTTGATGACGGCCATTCAAGAGGACGGTATGCCCGAAACCAACGTGCGAGATAATCTGGGTACATTGCGCGTGGTCGAAGCAGCTTACATGTCGGCAGAACAAAATCGTTCGATAAGATTCGACGAGGTGCCGGCAATTCCCATAAGCGAACAGTAGGATCGTGGCGCACCTTGTATTGCGTAAGTCTTCTTGACGAGGTTTGTGCGGAAATCACAGAAACTCTAGCTTTACGGATAGGCTTTCACCAGAACGCACTTGACCCAATATCACCGATGCTGTCTACATAGACCCCAAGTTCAGGATCGACAACAATTTAACGCACCACGCACCACGCACCACGCACC
>JAAENG010000538.1 GCA_024224665.1 Chloroflexota bacterium
CAACCACATTGAAGGAAAACCCCTCCGCTACCGCATTGTCTGATGTCATTGCCAAGGGCGACCTTCGCTCGTCCGACCGAAGGTCGTCCCTCGCAATGACACGCGAATGGTTAAAACGGTTCTTTACAAATGAGCACACTCCTAATCGAAAATGGCGCCATTGTTACGGTAGATGACGCCAACCGAATACTAAATCCCGGCTATCTACTCGTCGAAAACGATCTGGTCGTGGCGCTGGGAGCGGGAGAGGCGCCGGCTGCGGCGCGCAAAGCCGACACTATCATCGACGCCGAACTCATGGCGGTGATGCCGGGTATGATCAACGCCCACACACATCTCTTCCAGAGCTTCATCCGTGGCCTGGCCGACGACAAACCTCTGCTGGAATGGCTGAAAGCTGCGATCTGGCCTGTCGCCCAAGCCTTGACCGAGGAAGAAGCTTACGTGGCAGCGATGGTGGGACTTATCGAAAACCTGCGGGGCGGAGCGACCACCGTCATCGATCACCAATACGTTCATACCGAACCCGGCAACGACGACGGCGTCTGCCGTGCTGCCGAAGAGGTGGGGATCCGCTTCATGCTGGCGCGAGGCTGGGCCGATATGGACTATCACCCCGCCTTTATGGAAACGCCCGACCAGATTGTGGCCGAAACTACTCGCCTGCGACAGACCTGGCATGGTGCTGACAACGGCCGAATACGAGTTGAATTCGGCCCGCTCATCCCCTGGGGCTGCAGCGACGACACCATGTTGCGTACCGATGCTGTCTCGCAGACTTGGGGAGCGGGCACCCATATCCATGTCGCCGAAACCAGAACCGAAATTGACATGAATCTGAAAAGCCGGGGCAATCGCCACATCGAATGGTTGGCAGAGTTGGGTCTGTTGGCGCCAGGCATGCAGCTAGTGCACAGTGTTTGGCTCAGCGACGAAGAACTCGATCTCATTGCCGAGAGTGGCGCTGTGGTCGTGCACTGCCCGGTGAGCAACATGTATCTGGCATCGGGTGTGGCACGGGTGCCGGAAATGCGCGCAAAAGGCATCACCGTAGCACTCGCTTCGGATGGACCCGGCAGCAATAACAGCCAGGACATGATGGAGACGCTAAAGGTCACCGCCCTGTTACACAAAGTCAACACCCTCGATGCCATGATCCTGAAGCCGGAAGATGTACTGCGCATGGCCTGTCGAGGAGGAGCCATTGCCTTCGGACAACCGGACCGTCTCGGCTCCTTGGAAGTTGGCAAGAAAGCTGATATCGTCCTGGCCGATCTCGACACTCCTCTGGCGATGCCCGTTCATCGCGTATGTTCCGCCCTGGTCTACAACTGCGGCAACCGTGATGTTGACACCGTCATAGTCGATGGCCGCATTCTCATGCGCGACAAAGAGATCACCATTCTCGACGAAAAAGCCCTCCTTGCACGCGCCCGCCAGGCCTGCACCCGTCTATTCGCCCGCGCCGGCGTCGTCGTTAGCTGAGGTCGGAGGTCAGAGGTCAGAGGTCGGAGGGCGGAGGTCAGAGATCAGATTTGTCAACACGCAGCACGCAGCACGCAACACGCAACACGCAACACGCAACACGCAGCACGCAACACGCAACACGCAGCACGCAACACGCAACACGCAACACGCAACAAAATCTAACCAAAACCGTACACCTAACAAACCATGAACCCAAACGGAAAAACAGCACTCATCACCGGCGGTGCAGTACGCGTCGGTAAAGCGATCACCCTGGCGCTGGCTGATGCCGGCGCTAACGTCGTCGCCAACTACAACTCATCCTCGACAGCTGCTTATGAGACCGTAGCCGAGGCCAGGGCACTCGGCGTTGAAGCGCTTGCGGTCCAGGCCAACATCGCCAATCTAGAGCAAGTCGAAGCGATGGTTGGGCTGGTCAAGGAACGGCTGGGGGGGGTTGATATCCTCGTCAACAGCGCTTCGCGTTACAAAGAGACCCCCTTCCCTACCGACGACCATAGTGAGTGGCATCGCCTGACCGGCATCGGCATAAATGGCCCGTACTACTGCACCAACGCTGTTGCCCCCGGTATGCTGACAAAAGGAGAGGGCGCCATCATCAACATTGTAGATCTATCTGGCCTGGAACCCTGGCCCAATTTCCTCGCCCACAGTGTCAGCAAGGCGGCCTTGATGGCCATGACCCGGCAGTGGGCGCTGGAATTGGCTCCGGCTGTGCGCGTGAATGCCATCGCCCCCGGCCCGGTGCTGCCCCCGCCCGATTACTCACCCGAAGTCATCGACTATGTCGCCGGTATGACCCTGCTCCAGCGCTGGGGAACGCCCGAGGATATCGCAGAAGCCGTGCTCTATTTCGTGCGCGCCAATTACGTCACAGGCGACATGCTCTGTGTTGACGGTGGCGAACGCTTCGGCCATCGTAAGCACGCGTTTGATTGATTTGTGCATATTTGCGACCATGATCTGAACTGACTCTACTTTCTTCCTAAGGTGTAATTTAGATTATCGAAGATTGTCCCTCTCCCCTCAGTTTGGAGTATCTCATGCTAGCATACCGAACCACTACGACTATCAGTGAAGTTGGTGTACTTCAACTAGAAAAACTTCCTTTCCCAGTAGGATCAATTGTGGAAATCATCGTTCTTGCCAATGAAGCAACTGACAGTAGTCAGGAACATCGCCTACTACGAGATAGTATAGTCAAATACGAGAGTCCCACAGAACCGGTAGATCAAGATGATTGGACCGTGATGACCGTACAAGAATCCCATTCGAAATCAAATCGCTCATAATAGTATTACTTGCCAATCATGCCTACCATTGCAATCACCATAGGTAAAAGCCACTACCAACGAATGTTCACCCAGGCTGCCTGGGAATCGCTCGACGCCTTTGCCGAGGTCATCCACCATCCTGGCCTCGACCCAGCAACAAAAACCGAACTCATCACCCTCCTGCCCCCCGCCGATGCCATTATCACCAGTTGGGATGTGGCGCAAATCGACGCCGATGTGCTGGCCGCTGCCCCCAATCTGCAAGCAATGGCGCACATGGGTAGCAGTGTCAAACGCTTTGTATCGGAGGCGCTGTGGGCGCGCGATGTGCAGGTGACCAGCGCCGGCCTGGCCCTGGCGGTGGATGTGGCCGAAACCACTCTAGGGCTTATGATCGTAGGTATGAAACAAGCATGGCCCCTCGCTCAACATGTGAGAGAGGGTGGTTGGCGGGAATCACGCTGGTGGCCGGCCCGTGAGCTGTTTGGAAAAGAGATAGGCATCATCGGCGCCAGCAATGTGGGGCGGCATGTCATCAAGCTCTTACAGAACTTTGCCGTGAATGTGCTGGTTTACGATCCATTTATCTCCGTTGAGCAAGCCGCGGATATAGGTGCTGAAAAAGTTGAGTTGGAAGCGTTACTCCGTCGTGCAGATGTCGTCTCCCTGCATGCACCGGCCAAGCCCGATACTATCAAAATGCTCAATCAGAAGCGTTTGGCACTGATGAAAGACAACGCCCTGCTGATCAACACGGCCCGGGGTACTCTCATCGATGAACCGGCACTCATCGACGAATTGAGCAAAGGCCGCTTTTATGCCATACTTGACGTCACCGAACCTGAACCTCCTGCACTCGATAGTCCTTTACGCCGGCTTGAAAACGTAGTCGTCATGCCCCACATCGCCGGCTGCATCGAGGACTGCGGGCGCATGGGTGAATTGGCCGTGGAAGAACTGCGCCGCTACTTTGCCGGTGAACGACCCATTTATCCCATTCACGATCACATGTTCAGTCGTATTGCCTGATATTTTCATCGACGCCGGGCATCGGAATGACTCGGTAGCTGCAGGTAATGTGATCGAAATACGTTGACCTGCCAATAACTCTGTCCTCAAACTGACTCCAAAACCTGTGGCCTTGCAACCTCAACCAGGCACACTTCAGATTATTCTCGGCAGCCCTAATCCTTTGGGCGTGAACGATTCTGCAATGTATCTGTTTGAAGGGGATGCAACCAAGGGTCCGATCCTACAGATAAGTTCTGCCGAAGGGGTGCGTATCCCTGAGAGCGAACTACCTCTTCCCCAGCCTGCCAGACTGAAAATTCTACATTTTAACGATCTGCACGGCCACCTCGCTTGCTTCACCTCAGAGGATACGCTTCCTGTATTCTCACGCATGGTTGCCAGAATTCACGCCATTCGTAAGAGACATGATCAAGATGATCGCACCGCTGTCATGGCTATTACAGCCGGCGATGAGATAGGCGGCGCCATATTCGACGAACTGTTAGGCGAGTGTTGTGACTCTTATCAACTGCATCCCAGCTACCGTTTGTACTCACAAGCCGGAGTGGATTTGGGCGTACCCGGCAACCATGATCTCGACAAAGGCACAGCCATCCTCGCCCATGCTATCAAGCATGATGCCGCCTTTCCAATACTGGCTGCCAACATAACCGGCAGATCTCAGCTGTCTGCTCAGTGCTATCCGGCAGCACTCTTCGTGTCCAAGGGGCTGCGGATCGGCTTTATCGGGCTGACCACACCGGCGCAAGTCCATCCCGAACTGACTCATGAGTTGCAGATCACCGATCCGGTCGAGGCAGCACAAAATCTAATCCCCGCTATCCGGCCTTTATGCGACATTCTGATTATCGTCAGTCATCTCGGTTATGACCTTGAGCAACAGAGTGCAAGTGTAATGATTGCAGGTGATGTGGAACTCGCCCGGAGTCTCTCAGCTGATGATGTCCATCTCATTATCGGCGGACACACTCACAATGTGCTCAACGAGAAGGGCTTGAGCGCCAGAAACATCGTCAACGGCATCCCCATCGTGCAGGCAGGCAAGATGGGACAGTTTATCGGTGAAGTCGATATCACGGCTCAGGAAGTCGCTGCCGTCACCTATGTGCGCCTGACGGCCACGGCAGATCTACCGGTCGACGAGGTATTCGAGAGTGAATATGTAAAGCCGTTAGTGGACCTCGCTCGCCCTTATTGGGATCGGTCGTTGGGTCGTGTGGCGGAGATTGAAGATCTTGGGACAGATAATATGCGCAACGAATTCGCCGCCGGTGAATCTGCGCTGGCCAATTTTATTGCAGATGCCCTGGTCTCACAGTGCAGGCAAAAGGGTATCGATGTCGACTTCGCCATGATCGATGCCTCGAATGTGCGCGGGGGCTTGGACATCGGCGGTGATGTCACCTTTGGCGATTGGTTTAATCTCATGCCCTTTGCCGATACCCTGACACTCTATCGCATGACCGGCGAACAACTGCAAGCGCTGCTTCAGGACAACGCCTCTCGAATCGACCGGCCTAATCGGCCGCATACCGAGCGAGGATTTCTACACTTCAGTAAACAGATTCGATATCACATTGACTTGGGGTTCTCATATGTGCAAGCCAGGGTTGTAGACATCTCCGTGATGGGCCAATCCATCGAAACGGTTCTCAACCGCTCCTATCTGGTCGCTTCCACCAGCTTCTTACGAGGGCCCGCTAAATCGTGGGAAACCTACGCTTACAGCTCGGTCACACAGCACTGTGTCGATGTACGTCAATTGCCACAGGAATACACCAACCTCTTTATACGCGACCTTCTGGTCAACCATATCGTCGCTCACGGTGGCGTATTGGCGGAAGGTGGGGTGATACGCGATGGCCGACTCAGAATCCACACATCTTCTATGGCAATCTTATGACAACTCGACGTTTCCACCGCATTTTTCGACCCGATGGCCGAGTGCTGATCGTGGCCTTGGATCACGGCCTGATCGATGGCCCGGCCAGAGGTCTTGAAAACCCCGCCAAGGTGCTGGCTCAAATCGTTGCCGGTGGGGCAGACGCTATCCTCACCAGCTACGGCGTCGCCACCCGCTTTGCTCGAGAGATCTCTCCTTTGGGACTGATCCTTCGCCTGGATGGCGGGGGGACAAAACTGGGTAACATGGGGCCGGGCTCGCAATTCTACACCATCGAAGATGCCCTCCTTTTGGGCGCAGATGCCGTGGCTGTCTCGGCCTTCCCGGGCGCTGCGGAAGAAGAAGAGACACTGCATACGCTGGCGACGGTGATTGGTCAGGCTCACAGGTGGGGTCTCCCCGTAATGGGCGAGATGGTCCCCGGCGGATTCGACAGCGCCCCCGAATATCGCACCGCCGAGAGCATCGCCATATCAGCCCGAGTGGCAGCCGAGTTGGGCGCCGACTGGGTGAAAATCCCCTACGCCAAGGGATTTGAGCGCGTTACCAGCACCTGCTACGTTCCTGCCGTCATGCTGGGCGGAGCCAAAAAGGGCGATGAGCGTGGCATGCTATCCACCATCCGCACAGCCCTAGATGCCGGCGCCCAAGGCGTCGCCATTGGCCGCAACATCTTCCAGGCAGATGATCCGAGAGCGATGACCGCGGCCATTGCTTCACTCATTCATGAGGACGCTACGGTAGACCAGGCCGCTGCTATCTTGGAGACGGGTAAGTAACCTAATCGAGTCATATCAATTCACCTTACGATGTACCTTCGGCCCCCCCTTCAATCCCAACGCTCTTGAGCCGAAGCCCCCTTAAGATTCATGTCTATGACACAAGGAGGTGAAAAAGCGCTTACTCTATCTGTTCGTTGATATCCGTAGCAAGATTTAGCTGACTATTTGGAGGAAAATCAAGATGATTAGCAAAACAACGGCAGTACAATTTGGTACTCTCTTTGTCCTACTCTCTCTCATTCTGGCCGCATGTGTTGCGCCAGCAGCCCCTGCAGCACCGGCTGAAGCGCCCGCAGAAGAACCTGTTGCCGAAGCGCCCGCAGAAGCGCCGGCAGCGGACGAAAAACCTTTTGATGGAACCGAATTGGTGCTGGGATCGATGACCGACCAGTTCATCACCGGTTTTCGAGAATTGATCCCACAGTTCGAAGAGGAAACGGGGATCAAGATCACCTTGGATGAATTGGGCTATGTTGATCTTTACCAGAAGCTGACCGCCGATTTCGTGGGCGAAACAGCTAACTACGATCTCATGACCATGGACATCGTCTGGTCGGGTGAGTATGCCCAGAACGGCTATACAGTACCATTGGATGATTACATGGCGCGCGATGAAGCGGAACTGGCGTTAGACGACATTCTGCCCGTGGCCTGGACGCTGGGAGAATGGGAAGGTCAACACTGGGCCTACCCTCTGGCCGGTTACGCCAATGTCCTCAACTATCGCAAAGATATCTTGGAAGAAGCCGGTATCGAGCCTCCAGCCACGCAGGAAGAGCTTCTCGAGGTCTCAAAGATGCTGACCGATGCCGACAATGACTTCTATGGCATGGCCCTGTTGGGCGCCAGAGGTCCGGCAGTGGCTCAAGACTATATGGCCTGGGTGCAGCAACATGGTGGGACGATTCTGGACGCAGATGGCAATGTAGCACTCGATACGCCACAAAATGTGGAGATCCTAGAGTTCTTCGGATCACTGTTCGAATATGCGCCACCCGGAGCGACCGACTACTGGTGGGATCAACGCGAAACTGCCTTCCGCACCGGTAATGTTGCCTTAATGGAAGGTTGGAGCATCGCTCGCGCTGGCTACGAGGATCCAGATATCTCGACCGTGGTGGGCAATGTGGATATCGCCCTGGCCCCGGTGACAGAGGGCATGGAACCCAAGTACGGTTTTGGTGGCTGGGGCATCGGCATCAATGCTGATTCCCAGAACGCCGACGCAGCCTGGGAGTTCATCAAATGGCTTTCTAGCCCGGAAATCCAGAAAGAATGGATCCGCAACGACGGCGCACCCATCCGCCGCAGTACGTTGGAAGATCCTGAACTCGTAGCAGAATATCCCTGGTTCCCGATTTTGCTGGAGGCCTTTGATAACGGCGATGGCGACTACCGGCCCCGCATTCCCGAGTACAGTATCGTTCAGGATGCACTCGGTACGGCAGTCAATTCCTATCTCGTCGGAGAGATGAATGCCGAAGATGCACTTGCAAGCGCACAAGCGCAAGTCGAGGCTGCATTGCAGTAGTTGCGATAGACGCTAATAGCCTGCCTAAAGAGTTGCGTTACTCATGACTCTTTCATCAAGGATTTAGATATTGCTCAAAGGCAATTGCATTGCCTGACAAGAGTATGGTGCGCCTGAGACGTTATGTTCAGCCCGATACGTCTAGTATCTGAACGGACATGTCGCCCTGAGCGGATCAAACATGCAACTCCATGGCCACAAAGCTCCAGCGAAGAGTCTCGTCTTAGAGATCAAGCGAGATACTTCGCTGGAGTTGGTTTCTCGATGCGTTTTTATGGATTTGGACCGTCGTACCTCAATAAAATTCACTTCGAGAACCCGCTCAGAATGACAATCAGAAATGTATCAATCGGGAAATCTCACGCGCATTATAACCGACCTAACCTACACATGAGTAGATTTTCGTGACGAACCGATTTGCCAGGAAACCAGATCGTTCCCCATTTTTTGTCGAAAAACACTATTTATTATTGCTGGCGCCACTGTTGATTTTTGTGGTAGTGATCGCCATCTACCCACTTCTGTTCTCATTCTATATCAGCTTCTTCAAGTACAGGCTGACAGACCCCGATCAGACACGTACATTCCTGGGATTGGCCAATTATCTAAACGCTTTCAAAGACCCGCATGTTACCAAAGCGATCTCCAGTACCTTGGTCTTCGTGGCGGGGACGGTGATCTTTGAGATCCTCCTCGGTTTGAGTCTGGCTCTGCTGTTGGCCGGTGAAAATCGGATCATGCGAGCGACCAGAGCGTGGATATTGGTACCCATGGCCCTCCCCCCCCTGGTTGTGGGATTGGTTTGGAAGTCACTGTACAACGTCGATTTCGGCGTCATTCCCTACTATTTCAAACAACTGGGTATCGATATGGGACGGGGTCCGCTGGGTGAACTCTCGACCGCTATGCCGGCGGTGATTATTATCGACATCTGGCAATGGACCCCACTGCTCATGGTCATTTTTCTGGCCGGACTAAAAAGTCTGCCCTTAGAGCCTTACGAGGCGGCAAGAGTGGATGGGGCGACTCGCTGGCAGCGTTTTTGGTACATCACGCTGCCATTGCTAAAGCCCACTTTTCTAGTGGCGTTGTTGTTACGGACCATGCAGTCATTCAAGGTGTTTGACGTGATCTACGCTACCACCGCAGGCGGTCCTGGCTCAGCTACGACTGTGCTGAACTACCACATCTACACGGTGGGCATGGTCTTTTTCAAGATGGGCTCCGCCGCCGCTCTGGCCAATATCTTGCTGGTCATCGTCGCAGCATTGGCCATCCTGTATGTCATCGTGCTGGAACGGCAGCAGATTTAGAGGTTGATGCCCGCATGAAAACATCCACATTCGAAAACAACATGCGCACTATTTTGGTGATCGTGGCGATCCTCTTTTTCTTGATGCCGATCTTCTGGCTGTTGACCACATCATTCAAATTCGGGAGAGAAGCTTTCACCATCCCTCCCAAATGGATCTTTTTTGATTATACGCTCAAGAATTTTGTCGAAGTCCTCCAAAACACCCAAACCCCCCGCTTCCTATTGAATAGCATTATCGTATCGGCGGGGGCGACCACGCTTTCCTTGTTGCTGGGCGTGCCGGCCGGATACGCCATCGCTCGCAGCAAATCGGCGCTGATCAATAGTTCAGCCTACTTCTTCCTCCTATTGTTGATGATCCCCCCCATCGCCATGTTGATTCCCTTCTATTTGGTGATGCGCGATTTACATCTATTGGGCTCATACGCCTCTCTGATCATTCTCGACACCGTGTTCGACGCCGCTTTTGTGGTGTGGATGATGCGCAGTTACTTCAAAGATGTGCCTCAGGAGATAGAGGAAGCAGCGCTGGTCGACGGTGCTTCTCCGCTCCAAGCCTTTACACGTATTGCATTGCCGCTCTCGGTGCCGGGCATCGTGGCCTCGGCGCTGTATTGCATTATTTTTTCCTGGAACGATTTCCTGTTTGCCCTGATGCTAACCTCGCCCAAAACCAAGACCATTCCCTTAGGCATTTTGGCCAGCTTCAGTGCTGTGGAGATCAGCTGGGGCACCATGGCGGTGATGTCGATCTTCGCCATTATCCCCGCCCTGATCATCACACTTTTCCTAAACCGCTATTTTGTACAAGGGCTGACAATGGGTTCAGCCAAAGGTTAGTCCAATGAATCACAAAACCATGCGCCAGATGTGGAGCGAAACCCCCGGGCAGTTGCAGTTACGCCACAATCCCCTATTCGAACCTGGCGACAACGATGTATTGATCAAAGTTGCTTACACGGGTATTTGTCCTTGGGATGTCCGGGCTTTTACAGGCAAATCCTCGGTCGCTTTCCCCAGGGTGCTGGGTCACGAAACGGCCGGTTATGTCGCCGCAATTGGGGATCAGGTCAAACAGCTTGAGATAGGCCAAGCGGTCGTCGCCGATTTCATTGTCAAGTGTGGCGTATGCCGGGCCTGTCGCAGGGGGCGCTCGAACCGCTGCCAATATCCTACTTTTCAGCAATATGGTGGTGGCTACGGCGACTATATCCGTATCCCGCAGCAGAACATCTATCCCTTGCGCCCGCATACAAGCCTGAAAGCGGCGGCATTTATGGAACCTCTGGCCTGCGTGTGGCGGGGCATCAACATGTTGGATATCCAGCCGGGCGATGTGGCCTTGGTGGCAGGTGTGGGACCGATCGGCCTTATGCACATGCAAGTCGCCCGCCTCTTCGGCGCCCGCGTGATCGCCAGTGATCTGGTTCCGGCCAGACTGGAAAAGGCAAGAGAACTTGGGGCCGATTGGGCCATCGATCCCAGCCAAGAGGATTTACCGGCGCTGGTAGAAGAGGTGAGCGATGGCTGGGGGGTGGACGCTGCTGTGGTTGCTGTAGGTTCTTCACGCCTGGTCGAACAAACCCTGGCCCTGCTGGCGCCCGGAGGACGACTCAATATTTTTGCCGGAATCTATCCCCGAGATGAGTTGCAAATCGATCCCAACCTCATTCACTATGGCGAATTCGTGTTGACAGGATCGGCCGATAGCACACCGCAAGACATGCGCCGCGCCCTGGACCTGATCGAGAGTGGACAGGTTGATACGGAGAGCCTAATTAGTCACCTTCTGCCGTTAGAAGAGCTGGGCCGCGGATTTGAGTTGGTGCAGCAAACGGCAGGGCTAAAAGTCATGATCGAGGTGAACGGCGATTGACTGCCCCCACCATTCTTACCATCGATGTCGGAACATCGTCGCTGAAGGCAGTCCTCTACACTGACGCCGGACGCGTGCTTGCATCGGCGAAGAGTCGATACGAGTACGACATCCCACAGCCGGGCTGGGCCGAGTGCGATCCCGCCGATTGGTGGTCGGCCCTTATCGAAGCGCTCGCCGAATTAGGCAGCAAGGGCCACAATCTGCAGGCGGTGTCATGCCTTGGCGTCACCGGCCAGATGCACACGCCCGTTCTGCTCGATGGCGACGGCATGCCACTCACCCCGACCCTGTTGTGGTTGGACCAACGAGCCGGCGCGGAGACCAAGGAACTCTGTGACCACTTCAATCTCCCTCCCTATCACATCAACACGACATTCACACTGCCCAAACTGCTGTGGCTCAAACGCCATCGCCCAGAGATTCTGGGCGATACCCGAACACTGCTCTGGCCCAAAGATTATCTGCGCTATCGCCTGACGGGCAGATTTATGACCGATGTGACTGAAGGAGCCGGCGCCGGATTGCTAGATTGGGAGCGGCGAACCTGGTCTGAGGAACGCGCGAGCTACGTCGGCCTGGATATGTCCGTTCTGCCACCGTTGGCCGCTCCCGATGAAGATGCCGGTGCTCTGCTGCCCGAGATCGCACGACAATTGGGATTATCGCCCAAAGCTCGGGTGATCGTCGGCGCCGGAGATGTCCTGGCCCTAATTGGAGCAGCGCCGCCCCGTGTCGGCCGCCTCACCTGCTCATTGGGCAGTTCGGGTATGATCTCCTCACCTTTGCCTGACGGCCAGCATGTTAGTGATCCCGACCATCGCATTTACACCAATCCTTTTCTACACTATTCCCTGCTAAATGCCATACTTTCGAGCAGCGGAGCATGTCTGACTTGGGCACATTCGGCGCTGTATGGCAGTGAAACAGCATTCGCTGAAATGCTGGCATTCGCTCGCTCTACTGCGCCCGGAGCCGATGGCCTGCTTTTCTTGCCCTATCTGATGGGGGAACGCAGTCCTTACTGGAATCCCGACCTACGTGGTACGTTTTACGGCCTCTCCCTTCACCACCGCCGCCCCCATATGATCCGCGCCGCCATGGAAGGTGTCGCTTTCAGCCTGCGCCATATCATTGAGATCGCCGCCGAGTTAGGCATTGCCATCGATGAAATCGCCTTGGCAGGTGGTGGATCAACCGTTGCCGGCTGGCCGCAGATCTTCGCCGATGTATGCCAACGGCCCGTGGTCAGCTATGCGGGCGAGGAAACCGTCACCCGTCCTCTTTACGCGCACTGTAGACTGGCATTAGGCAACACAGAATCCTTCAGTACCCTACTGGCCAACACCTTTGAGGAACCGCACATTTACCTGCTCCCCCAACAATCGTTATCATCAACTTACACAAAACTTTTTCGACAATACCAAAGCCTGGCAGATTTTGCTGCAGGCACATTGACCTGAAACCACTCAAAGCAAGGAAATCCTCATGATCGGCAAACAAAGAAGACTTGATCGGTTGCTCGTAGGCCCTAACAAACGTTGTCTCCTCTCACCCTTAGATCACGGCGGCTGGATTGGCCCTGTCAAAGGTCTAAATCGACCGCAAATGATCGTCCAGCAAGTGATCGAAGGTGGATCCAACGCCCTCCTTATCTCACCAGGATTCTACAAAGCCGTTGCTGCCGTGGTGCCACCCTCCGTTGCCATCGTGCTGCGCGTGAGTCTCACCGCAGGCCTGAGCGAACAGAGCACCCAGGAGACACCCATCGCCTCTCTGGAAACCGCACTCAGTATGGATGCCGATGCCGTCGCGGTCTCGGTTTTTTTTGGCCGGGCCGGGGATATCGAGATCTACCGCTGGTTGGCCGACTTGATCGATGCCAGCCGCCGCTATGATATGCCGGTTGTAGCCGAGATGATGCCCCCCGGCAATCAATTCTACGAGGCTGATGCCGTCGCCCATGCTGCCCGTATCGGCATGGAAATCGGCGCCGATGTGGTCAAGACAAATTATTGTGGGGACAAGGATGCATTTGGAGACCTCGTCGCGGCAGCGCCTGTACCCATCATCGTAGCGGGTGGCCCCAGCAAAGGTGAGGAAGTGAGCACGCTGCACATGGTGCGGGACGCGGTCGATGCCGGAGCCGCAGGGGTTGCCATTGGCCGTAATGTCTTCCAGGCAGAGAACCCCACAGCCATGACCGCCGCTATCGCAGCTTTGATCCATCAGAATCGTACTGTGGATGAGGCCGAGGCGCTGCTAGCCCGATGATGGCTGCCGCGTGGATCAATTCCTTATAAATGCATGCAAGCGGGTGCAAAAGGAGGCAGTTTGTAGAAAGCGCTTTAGCGCTTTTGTGCACCTGTCACGGCGATGAATCGCCTACTACGAACCGTACAGTTACTTGCGCCACGATGAACTAGTGCATCTGAACGTCCTCCCGAACATAGTCTAAAAACGATTTTTCGTCTAAACTATACGTAAACCAATACCGTGCGAAGGAGCATGCTATGACACTAATCAAATCTTATCACCGTCCGCAAAGCGTGGGGGCAGCTGTCGAGTTGTTGGCTCGCCCTGGTGTAACTATGGCGGTCATTGCAGGAGGGACGTATGTCAATGCATACAAACCAGAGGAGGTAGATGAAGTTGTTGATTTGCAGGCGACCGGTTTGGATTACGCCAGACATGATGGAGAGCGCTTAACGATGGGGGCGATGACTCGTCTCCAGTCTATCGTCGATTGGGAGGACACGCCTGAATTGCTGCGCGACACCGCCCGGCGTGAGGGCGCCAATACCTTTCGCAATCAAGCCACACTAGGTGGTGTCGTGGTGGGCGCCGATCCTGAAAGTGAATTGCTTGCAGCACTGCTGGTGTTCGAGGCAGATGTGCGGGTGCAGAACAGCGGTGGAGCCAGAACCGTGGCTTTGTCAGATTTCCTGGCAGATATCGCCGGCTCACTAGCGGGCGGTATCATCACAGAGATATCGGTAGCAACGGGCGGAACCACTGCTGCTGACAGAGTGGCGCGCACACCGGCAGACAAACCTATCGTCGCCGCCGTGGCCCGCAAGAAGGGTGGTGGGCAGATCCTCTTAGCCCTCTGTGGTGTCGCAAACTCGCCCATCCTCATCGATCCCGACCAGGTAGCCTCGCTCAACCCGCCTGCCGATTTTAGAGGTAGTAGCGAGTATCGCCGAGAGATGGCAGAGCGTCTGTCAGGTCGTGTCTTGAATCGCTTAGAAGATTGAGTGACAGGACCATGTCAATAGCCCGAATATGAGTGAAAAGTACTTCTTTGAGACGATTGAATGGCTATGTATCCGTGAACGCTATTTGGATGAGCCTGGAATCGAGAAATTTTATATTGACACGAGCGATAAAATCACAGTCCTTCAATCTGAAGAGCTTTTCAAAATGCTTACTCAAGACTGGATACTGCACTTCTACGACCACTTCCATCCACAGCTAACCGATCCAGGCGCGTATGTTGCCGTACGCAAATTATCCGACAGGTTCGCGTATCAGCTAGGCAATCATGGATGGCACAGCGACTGGAAGTCTACTTCACTGTCTAGAATTTCTAGATACTTGAAAAAGAACTGGTTATTCAATGAATGTGACCAAAAGGTCTATAACAATTGCGTCTTTCTTGAAAACCTTCCTTATATCCGCGCAAGCTCAGGATTCTGGGCGATATCTTCTACGCAACGCGAGTATTTCTTTGAGCATCAGTTACATCTTCAGGCTGCCCAGGAGAATAAGCATCGTCTGTATGAAGTGAATGGATCATTCGTGCTTTCAGTGTTCATGAGCAAAACGGAATCGATATCATTTTATCTTGATGACGAACAAGAAAGTCGCTATCTGTCGCTCGGCGGAGGGTATCTTTCAGTTCTGGTTGACGAGATAAGATTGACACCATATACATTTAGTGAATCAATAGTTGATATTCGTTTATGAATTCAGAATCAAAAACTGACTGGCAATATGTCGATTCACTGACTGACAGTGAAATCGATGCGGCTATCCCTACCGATGCGGATGCAGCGCCAATTGCTGATATCGAAGACTTTGAGCGCGCCCGGCCAGTCGCTGAGGTGGTTCCACGGGTGGTTGAATGGCGCCGGCGCGGTCGTGGCCCACAAAAGAAACCGATAAAAGTCCCCGTCTCCATCCGCCTAAGCCCTGAAGTCATTGTGTATTTCCAATCGCAGGGCAAGGGCTGGCAATCGCGTATGGACGAGGTCTTACAAGAATATGTAGCCTCCCACAATTAAGGTGACCCAATCATGCAAATCAATATAGCAATCAACGGCATCGACAAAATCATCACCTGCCAACCCCACGAGAACCTGCGCGTTGTATTACGACGTGAAGGCTATTTTAGCGTGCGGTACGGTTCCGACACCGGCGAGACCGGCGCTGCTGCCATTTTGCTCGACGGCAAGCTAGTCAGCGCCGATGTGATTCTGGCCGCACAGGCCGATGGTCACAGCATCGAAACGGTCGAAGGTCTATCGCAGGGAACCCAACTGCACCCGATTCAGGAAGCGTTTATGCGCACCGGCGCCATTCAGTCAGGCTATGCTACGCCGGCGACGATTTTGGCAGCCAAAGCTTTGATCGAGCAGAACGCAGATCCGTCCGAAGCTGAAGTGCGGGATGCGATCTCCGGCATTCTCGACCGTGAGACGGGCTACGCCAAGCCTGTGCAGGCCATTTTGGAAGCGGCCGCCATCATGCGGGGAGAAAAACCTACACCTATCGAACCCAAGGTGATGACGCCCATCGTCCTGCCCGGTGGGGATCTGGATGACTGGTCGGGTGGCGGTGATGGATCGAGTGATCCCACGCCGAAGTTCCCGGGCGGTGCTGGCACCGATGTGCGGGCGGTGCGACAAGCATTGCCTAAATTCGTGGTGGCCCCGCAAGCTCGAGATCTGAAAGTGGTAGGCAAGCCCGAGGTCAAAGTAGACGCCCTGAAATTGGCCAAGGGCAATCCCGCCTTTGTCGATGATTTCGAGATGCGTGGCATGCTCCACGGCAAACTGCTGACCAGCCCCCACGCCCACGCCCATATCGTCGATATCGACGACAGTGAGGCGCTGGCCCTGCCGGGCGTGCATGCCGCCATCCACTACAAAAATATCCAGCGCATTCGCTACGGCTCAGGCGGGCAATCTTATCCCAACCCCAAACCCTGGGATCAGGTCAGCTTCGACAACAAAGTTCGGCATGTGGGCGATCGGGTCGCGGCCGTCGCGGCCGAAACTCCAGAATTGGCCGAGGAAGCGATCAAGCGCATCAAGGTCACTTACGAGGTGCTTCCCGCCGTTTTTGACGAAAATGAGGCCATCAAAGAGGGCGCGCCCGTCATCCACGATGAGCCAGATATGGAAGATGCCTACGATGCCGAACATAACATCAGCCACTTCATCCATGCCGCCGTGGGCGATGTCGAGCAAGGCTTCGAAGCGGCGGATAGGATCTTCGAAGATACCTATCGTGTCCATCAAGTGCAGCCAACACCTATCGAGACACACATCTGCATCGGCTACTGGGATCCAGACGAACGGCTGGTATTGCGTAGCTCGACCCAAGTGCCCTTCCACGCCCGCCGTATGGTCGCCCCCCTGTTGGGCCTACCGGTCAAACGCATCCGTGTGATCAAACCCCGTATCGGCGGTGGCTTCGGCGCCAAACAGGAGATGCTGGTCGAGGACATCGTCGGACACCTGGTCATTGCCAGCGGTAAGCCCGTCAAACTGGAGTTGAACCGGGCCGAAGAATTTATGTCAAGTCGCACACGCCATCCCCAGACCATCACCTTCAAGACGGGCGTCGACAAAGATGGCATCCTGGTATCGCAAAAGATGAGCGTGATCGGTAATACCGGCCCTTATGGCACGCATGGATTGACCGTGCAAACAGTGACCGGGATGCGCGGCCTGAGCACTTATAACTGCCCCAACAAGGAATTCGAATGCTGGGTGGCATATACCAACATCCCCGTACCCGGCGCCTATCGTGGCTATGGTGCACCGCAGGCGCTCTTCGCCCTCGAAAGCCACATGGAAGAGATCGCCGAAGCGCTGGGCATGGATGCTCTGGAATTCAAACGCAAGAACTGGGTCAAAGTCGGCGATCCCATGGACATCGCCCCGCAATTGGGTGAAGGTGAAGCTGATGTCTCGACCTTACCTCTGGTCACCACCAGTGGTCTGAGCGAATGTGTTGCCCAGGGCATGCATGGCATTGGCTGGAACAGGAGGGAGGATCCTAGTTGGGTTGCGCCACCTGATCGGCCCAACATCCGCCGGGGTATTGGCATGGCCGTGTGCATGCATGGTTCCGCCATTCCCGGCCTCGATATGGGAGCTGCCAGCATCAAGATCAATGATGATGGCTCCTGCAATCTTCTGGTCGGCGCCACCGATTTAGGTACGGGCTCAGATACAGTGCTCTCGCAGATCGCCGCCGAGGTCCTGGGTGTTCCCCTGGCCGATATGGTCATTTACTCGAGCGATACCGATTTCACCCCCTTTGACACCGGTGCTTACGCTTCCAGTACGACCTATATCTCTGGAACAGCGGTGAAAAAAGCGGCTGAGGAACTGCGCGAACAGATCAAAGAACGCGCCGGTCTTCTCTTGGGCTTGCGGGATTGGTCGGAGATCGTGCTGCGCGATCAGCGCGCTTTCGCCCCCAACGGCAACTCGGTTTCGCTGGCAGAGATCGCCCTGCACTCGTTACATCAGGATCAGCAGCGCCAGCTTATGGCCACGGCATCGTACGTCTCGCATGATTCGCCGCCGCCCTTTGCGGGCCAGTTCGCCGAGATCGAGGTGGATATCGAGACCGGGCAAGTGACGGTGAACAAGCTGGCCATGGCCGTGGATTGCGGTGTCGCTATCAATCCCATTACGGCCAGCGGGCAGGTGGAGGGTGGTATGGTACAGGCGTTGGGTTATGCCCATTGCGAGGAGATGGTCTATGACGCCGATGGCCGCATGGTCAATCCCGCCTTTGGCCCTTATAAAATCTATCGCGCCGACGAGATGCCCGAATTAGATGTGACCCTTGTACAGACGATCGAGCCCAGTGGCCCGTTCGGAGCCAAGGCAGTGGCCGAGATCCCAAAAGATGGTGTGGCCCCGGCCATTGCCAGCGCCATCTTCAACGCCACCGGTGTGCGCATCCGCCAGATCCCCTTTACGCCTGAGCGGGTGTGGCGGGCGTTGCGGGAGGCAGAGGTTACGAGTTAAGGACTTAGGACAGAATAACGTGCCGAATTGCTCGCTGAGGTAGCACCGCACTTGAACTTGGAGTATGACGAAACTTGACGGAAACGGGTTCATGAGCAAACCTTTCTGAAAACTATCACATCATCAGAGAGGTCATCATGAACCCGCAAGAGCAATTTTGCCCTAACGAGGCTTGTCCTGCAAGGGGACAGGTAGAAGAGGGCAACATAGG
>JAAENG010000539.1 GCA_024224665.1 Chloroflexota bacterium
CCGGCTCGGCCTACGTGCAGGCGACATCGTCAACATGCGCTTGGAAGATGTCGATTGGGACGAAGGTACGCTTCGGGTGCTTGGCAAGGGTCGCCGGGAAGTTCGGTTGCCGTTGCCACAGGATGCCGGCGATGCACTGCTAGTGTCCCGTTTGGTTAATTCGCATGAGTAATAGTGGTATAATCTGGCCATGGCCAGACCCCACAGCACTTACTCTATATCGCGCGAAGATCGTAACGAATTGTCCGCATGGTTACGCGCTTCAAATACCCGTCGTTCTCTCGCACAACGAGCCCAAATTCTCTTGCTCAGCAACAAGGGCATAAATGCCGAAAAGGTTGCCGACAAACTTGGCTGTGCCATCGGAACGGTCTACAAATGGCGTAATCGGTATAGCACAGACGGACTGGAAGGATTGAAAGATCTTCCACGATCCGGACAGCCCACCAAGTTAACCCGGGAAACGATAAATTGGGTCTTGAAGACGACCACTGAACGTATCCCCAAAGAGGCGACGCATTGGAGTATTCGCCTGATGGCCAAATACGCCGGCATCAGCGCCTGGCAGGTCCAACAAATTTGGAAGAGTGCGGACCTTAAACCACACCGACTGAAAACGTTCAAGATCAGCAATGATCCTGAGTTTGCAGAGAAGGTTGTCGACGTTGTCGGTTTGTATATGAACCCACCGGACAATGCGATGGTGTTATCCGTTGATGAGAAGACACAGATTCAGGCGTTGGATCGTACCCAGCCTATGCTCCCGCTGAAGCCAGGGCAGATCGAAAGACGGACTCATGACTACAAACGCCATGGCACGGCCAGTCTCTATGCGGCATTCGATATTGCCACAGGCGAAGTCATCGGCCGTATTACACAACGCCACCGTGCAAAAGAGTTTCTGGATTTCCTTCGTCAGATTGACCGGCAAACGCCGAGTCACCTGGATCTGCATTTAATCCTGGATAACTCGAGCACACACAAAACGGAGCAAGTAAGAAAATGGTTGGCTGAACATTCCCGGTTCAAGCTCCATTTCACCCCCACCAGTGCCTCTTGGCTCAACGCCGTAGAAGGTTGGTTCGGGCAACTGGAACGACGCTCGCTCTACCGAGGTGTATTTACCAGTGTGAAAGAACTGCGTGATGAAATACGTCGATACATCCAGGTTCACAATGAAGAAATCGCCAAGCCCTTCCAATGGACCAAGCGTGCCGAAGTCATCATTGAAGCGGTTAATCGAACTAAGATTAATGCAGCGAATTAACCAAACGGGACACTAGTCGACGGTGCCACCTTGGAGCAGGCCTTGCCCGTCGTATCCGACCTGCTGGAGCAACAGAAAAATCACAAAGAAACCCTATCTCTCCTGCAGCGGGCCCAGCAGTTAGCCACGTCTGCCATGCCGAGCCCTGATGCC
>JAAENG010000540.1 GCA_024224665.1 Chloroflexota bacterium
CAATCTCGCACCTAAATTGAGGTTGTCATCCCTGCAAAATTGCCGTATTTGGAATTGCTGCTTCAGCCGGGAGGCGGAAGACGAAAGGACGAATTACCCGTAAAATAAGGGTTTACCTGCCGACTTTTGCGGTATTGCGTAAAAAGAATGTACACTCGCCGGCCACTATTGTCAAAATATCGGGTCGTATTTGCTATGATTGAAGAGTTCCCCCGCCTGCTCGACCAGGTCATCAATAGGCTGCGTCTTAAACAATACAGCTATCGCACCGAACAAACTTATTTGAACTGGATCAAACGCCTAATTTATTGCCATATACTCCAACAAGGGAGTTTTGGCATTGCTCATTCCGAGGCCGTCATTGCTTTGCAATTCTACAAGCTAGCAGCGTTGCCGTGCAGTGGCATATCGTTAAGTAGCGTGTTGCATCCTGGCACAGTTCGGCGGCCCCGAAAAACCATTCCATTCTCTGCATCCACCAAAAGAAATCATTGACGAATTCCCACCCTGATGCTAAACTAGAGATAAATAAATCTATCATATGCTGACCGACGCGTGCGGGAGAGAGCCGACCTAAAAAGCAGGTCGGACGCCGAAGGTGCAAGCTGATCTGTTACCGGACAGAGCAGCCAATCTCTCAGGCAAAAAGGATCGTTCGCCGACAGCACTCTGGAGAGTTGGGCGTTTCAGCGCTGAACGCCCACACCGAAGGGGGAAAGCGATGGTGCCATCACCGTTGCCAAACTCTCAGGTTTCAGGACAGAGTAGAGAGCCGGGTTTCTATAACCCATTGGCTCTCTTTTTTTATTTCCCCGAGCCACAAACCACAAGCTGCAAGTCGCAAGCTGAAATCCTCAATCCTCAATCCTCAATCCTCAATTCCTTAGGACTCCCTCGTGAACCAACTCCAACAGACAGCTCTATACAATCGCCATGTAGCCATGGGCGGGCGCATGGTGTCTTTCGCCGGGTATGAATTGCCGGTGCAATATACAGCAGGCCCGCTGGTCGAGCACAATGCTGTGCGCACGGCAGCCGGATTATTCGATATCGACCACATGGGCCAATTTCGCCTTGTGGGGCCGGACGCCGAGATATTCTTGCAATATGTCCAGCCCCGTGACGTCAGCCAGATGGCTGTGTGGGACGCCGAATACAGTTTCTTGTGCTACAGTGATGGCACGATCATCGACGACATCTTCATTTACCGCCTGCCCGAGGAGTGGATGATCGTCGTCAATGCCGACAATAGGGAGAAAGACCTGTTTTGGCTGGATACCCATATCGTCAATTTCGATTGCGACCTGAGCGATATCTCCGATCCGACCTACATGCTGGCGCTGCAAGGGCCCATGGCGCAGACCGTTTTGCAGAAACTGACCGAGATCGATCTAGATCAGGTGGGGTTTCACAGCGCTGCCCGAGGTGAAGTGGCCGGAATAGAAACCCTGATCGGGGCTACAGGTTACACGGGTGAGTACGGCTATGAGCTGTTCTTTCCCGAAGTGAAGGCTGCCACCCTGTGGGAAATGCTGTTGGACGCGGGAAAAGAGCAAGGGCTGATGGCCTGCGGTCTCGCAGCCAGAGACTCCCTACGCTTCGAGGCCTGCTTGCCGCTCTACGGTCACGAGATTACGGCGCAAGTAGAACCGATTGGTGCGCGCCTGGGTTGGGTCTGCAACTGGGATAAGGGTCCCTGGATAGGCCGGGAGGCTGTCCTCAAGAATAAACTCGAAAAGAACACACCCTTACTGGTTGGCCTCGAGATGATCGACCGCGGCGTAGCGCGCGAGCATTATCAGGTGGCAGCGGGGGATGAGATCGTCGGTTGGGTTACCACCGGCATGAAATCCCCCACGCTCGATTCTTTTCTGGCCATGGCTTACGTCCCCCGCCCTCACAATCGTCTGGGCACTGAACTGGCCGTGATCATCCGCAACAAACCAAAAAAAGCGAAAGTGGTAAGTCGCCCCTTTTATACACCTGCCTACCGGCGCTGAACATGCAAAGGCACAGCCGAGTAGACAAGGACTAAGTAGACAAGGATCAAGTAGACAAGTCGCAGTTTGGTTGAGCTTCAATCTTCAATCTTCAATCTCTATTCCTGAGAACATCAATTTGTTAAGATGTTGTTCACTGATTCTGAACCACGCCCAAATTCGCAATCCAAAATCCCAAATTCCCGCCCCACCCCTCACAACAGGAGCTATACAATGGCATACGCCTTTGATGCAGGTGCACGTTACACAGATAACGACGAATGGGCTCGCCCAGAAGATGACCTGGTCGTGTGCGGTATCACCGACTACGCCCAAGACCAATTATCAGATATCGTCTTCGTCGAACTCCCTGAAGTCGGCGCCACTGTCAGCGCCGGTGACGCCATCGCTGTAGTTGAGTCTGTCAAGGCTGCTGCCGATATATTTGCGGCCATCTCCGGTGAAATCGTCGCCATCAACGAAGCGCTGGAGGATACGCCCGAACATGTCAATGACGATCCCTTTGGTGAAGCCTGGCTCTTCAAAATCGCTCCCAGTGATCTGAGTGAATGGGAAGGTTTGATGGACACGGAGGCTTATCAGGCTTTCGTGGAAAGCAAGGAGGAATAGTATGCGCTTTATCCCTCACACCGACACTGAACGTACGAGGATGATGGCGGCTATCGGTATAAATACAATCGACGACCTTTTTGCCGATATCCCCGAACAGTATCGATATCCCGACCTGCAACTCCCCGACCCTCTAACCGAAATGGAGGTCGTGCGCGAGCTGGAAGAGATCGCCGGTGAAAACGCCCATCTCGGACGCTTTGCCAACTTCCTGGGGGCGGGCGCCTACCGCCATTTCATTCCTTCGCTGGTCGATACCGTGATCAGCCGTAGCGAGTTTTATACCGCTTACACACCTTATCAGCCGGAGATCAGCCAGGGCACCTTGCAGGCTACCTTTGAATATCAAAGCATGATCACAGCCCTGACCGGCATGGATGTCGCCAATGCTTCCCACTACGACGGCGCCACCGCCGTGGCCGAGGCCGCGATCATGGCCATCAACGTGCATCGCCTCAAGCGCAAAAAAATCATCGTTTCGCCAACATTGCACCCGATGAGCCGTGAAGTATTGCGAACCTATACCCAGGGCATGGGTCTCAGCATCGTCGGGGATGAGGAACAGGATAACGATTTTCATGCTCTTCTCGGCCAATGCGATAAAGACACCTCGCTGGTCATCGTACAGAATCCTGATTTTTTGGGACAGTTGCACAGCCCAGAGGAGATGCAAGACCTGGCCGACGCCGTTCACGCTCAGGGTGCATTGCTTTGCGTGGCGACTGATCCCATCGCCTTGGGGTTATTTACACCCCCAGGCGATTATGGGGCCGACATCGTCACCGCCGAAGGGCAATGCCTGGGAAACAGTCTCAGTTTTGGCGGACCCTATCTTGGCATTTTCGCCTTTGGCAGTAAACTGGTGCGCAAGAGTTCGGGCCGGCTTGTCGGCGAAACCACCGATTCGACAGGATCCTGTGGTTACGTGCTCACCCTGAACACCCGAGAGCAACACATCCGCCGTGGCAAAGCGACGAGCAATATCTGCACCAATCAAGGGTTGAATGCTGTGGCGGCCGCCGCCTATCTTTCTGCCATGGGCAAGAATGGTCTCCGCAAAGTGGCAGAGTTGTGCTGGCACAAGGCTCACTACGCCGCGTCAAGTATCGCAGAATTACATGGTTTCGACCTGTTGGATGAGCGGCCATTCTTCAAGGAATTTGTGGTTCGCTGTCCCCGTCCGGTCGAGGAAATCAACCAGTTCTTGTTAGAGGAATACGGTATCATCGGCGGCTACGATCTCGGCTCAGATTACCCCTACCTCGGCAATGTTATGCTGCTATGCGTGACTGAAATGAACACGCGGGCAGAGATCGAAGATCTGGTGAATGCCTTGCGCGAAGTGACTGAAGAGATCATCCCCCTGGAGGTGTCGCTGTGAGCGAAGCTTTTATTTACGAACTGAGTGCGCCAGGGCGTATCGGCGTAGAGATGCCGGCGCCTGATGTCCCTGAAACGGCCATACCTGAAGCCTATTTGCGTGCAGAACTGCCCCTGCCCGAGATCAGTGAGAACGAGGTTGTACGGCATTATGTGCGTTTGAGCCAGCAGAATTACGCCGTAGACATAGGTTTTTATCCGCTGGGATCCTGCACCATGAAGTACAATCCCAAGGTCAACGAACGCATGGCGCGCCTGCCCGGCTATACCGACATCCATCCCTTGCAAGACCCCCTCATCGTGCAGGGCGCCATGCAGGTGATGTATGACATGCAAGAGATGTTGGCTGAGATCGCCGGCTTCGACGCTGTCAGCTTGCAACCTGCCGCCGGCGCCCACGGCGAACTGACCGGTGTGCTGATTATGCGCGCAGTCCAGTGCCACCGTGGACAGAGTCATCGCAACAAAGTGTTGGTACCCGACTCAGCCCATGGCACCAACCCCGCCACAACGACGATGAGCGGTCTCAAGGTCGTGGAGATCCCCAGCGCCGCGGATGGCAATGTCGACATGGAAGCGCTCAAGGCTGAGATCGACGACGACCTGGTGGGATTGATGATCACCAACCCCAGCACTTTGGGTCTATTCGAGCAGAATATCGTCGAGATCTGCGATCTGGTGCATGAAGCGGGTGGCCTGGTTTATGGCGACGGCGCCAATCTCAACGCCATCATGGGCATCACCCGACCGGGCGACCTCGGTATCGATGTCTTGCATTTCAATCTGCACAAGACCTTCAGCACACCACATGGCGGCGGTGGTCCCGGATCTGGCCCGGTGGGTGTGGTCGCCGAACTTGCGCCTTTCTTGCCAGGACCTGTGGTCGGGACAGATGTAGAGGGCGCTTTCGTCTGGCAATGGCCCGAACACAGCATTGGCAGGGTACGCAGTTTCCACGGTAATTTCGGTGTGATCATACGAGCATATACCTACATTCGCATGCATGGCGCCGAGGGTTTGCGCCAGATCAGCGAAGATGCTGTGCTCAATGCCAACTACATCCAGGCACGGCTGGCCGAAATGGGTGACTATCCGGTTTCTCATGGCAACCGCTACTGCATGCATGAAGTCATCATTCAGGGAAAACTCGAAGGCGCAGAAGATATCCATACGTTGGACATCGCCAAACGCCTGATCGATTACGGATTCCATCCCCCTACCATCTACTTCCCCCTGATCGTGCCAGAAGCGATGATGATCGAGCCGACCGAGACCGAGTCTATCGAGACACTGGATTCGTTTATAGATGCGCTCGCCGACATTGCCGGCGAAGCGCGTACCGAATCGGAGTTGCTACACACGGCGCCGCACAAAGCGCCAATAGGGCGGTTGGATGAGGTGCAAGCGGCCAGAAAACTTGTGCTGGCACGCAGCGCTTGACGATCAAACACCCGTGCCCTGTAAAAACCCCATATGAAGCGATCTGACAGCAGAATGGCGCCGAACAGACTTCGCTACGGGCACAATTAAGGGTACCGCGCATATTCGCACAAAAATGTGCAATAGGAAGCGATTCCAATCTCGCTAACCCATCTCGTCAGTGGATTGTCACATCCATTCCTCCCCTTCTGGACTATATAACCTAAGCCCGGAAAGGGGGAGTGAAATACAAGCACTAATGCCTGCTATTCAGTAGCTTATTTGAGCAAACGCCGTGTGGTACTCTGGGTTCGCTCAAATGTGACACCAAATCTAGAATTCGTCTTTTTTGACCGGCATTCGGTCCTCGCCAGGCAATTTATTGTCAACTTGCGTGATTTTTTGTCACTGAATTCACTCTGATGAACATCGCTTCACCCAGCGGTGAGAATCCACATCCTGTATATAGTAGCTTGATAATTCGATATGCAATATGTAGTAGGTAAGAGAATCTAAGAAAGTCAAAAAATATGAGCGAAAGAACAGTGGTACAATGATCCTGTCGAATTGTGGCACTACATACCTTTTAAGGGTGAGCTTCTTTAGACGCTAGCGTCGGCAAAGATTGGTACGACGCTAGCGATCGACTAACCTTTTAGGATGACATTGAACTTTATACTTAGGACGTAGGAGGATGAAGATGTCAAGGTCTCTATCAGCGGTTTTGATAGCAATTTGTGGTATGTTCCTGCTGTTCTCTGGGGCTAGTCAAGCCCAGATATCGAGTACGGCTTCGGGCATGTCGGCAACCGATACGACCTTCACATATGTTGGTCTTTCCATCCTGCCAGCAACAATACAAATGCTTCCCGAAGATTCGACTTCCCTCTCAATTCGGCTTGAAGATGCAATGGATGTCGGCGCATTCCAGATCGGCTTGGTATTTGCTCCAGATATTCTTGCCATCGAAGACGTGATATTAACGGAATTCCTAGGAAGTTCGGGCCGGACGGCCGGTGGACCATTTACCCATTATGAGACCGGATATGTAACCTTTGCTGCCTTGACGCTGGGCTCTCATCCAGGCGTCAGCGGTAACGGTGATTTAGCCATAGTTACCGTACGCGCAAAAGCGGTTGGTGAAACCAGTATCAGTTTCCAGCAAAGCCGAATTTTCGACACTGAATCAAGACGGCTACTTCCTGGGAAATTAACGCCAAGTCACGTAAAAGTCGACGACTATCTATACCACTATTTGCCCATGCTTACACGCTGAGTGCATAACACCAGGTGCTTGGTTCGACGACACTTAAATGGTGTGTTTAAGTGTCGCCTGGTCCCTGTTGCACATTTCTGCGCAAATATGGACTTTGTTGGCGAAGTCTTGTGAGAGCTTTTCTAATCAGAAATCGCGGCTTAGCTCGCACTCGCTTGCAGCACATCGCCACAGCTTCGGCTATCAACTTACGGCGAATTGCTGCTTGGTTAATTGGTGACCGACCTGGTGCTACACGCATTTCGCCATTTGCGGCGCTGGCTGCGCCTTTATGACTTCGCCAACAAAGTCGAATATGCGCGGTACCCTAATACTCTCTGTTGTCGTGCCCGTAGGATGTAAATACCTCGCCCAAGTTGATGGAGACAGCTCAGATACCAGTCGGGTTCGGGCATCAAGGTTCAACGAGTCGTCCATCAGAGCGAATCGTCAGGCATATGCAGTCAGTACTCGAAGCCGAAGCGCCTTGAGAGGACCAATAAGCATTCATGAATCCGGTAGGGGCGCGAAGAACGAACCGCAGTGACGGTCTGATGCTATACACTTGCCCCGCACATCCAATCAGGCCCATGGCAATGCCAAACCAATCGATGCTCTATCTGACTCGAATACTGCGTCGAAGGAGGAGACATACTTACTGTCATTGTCTCTAATCAAACAACGCAGATCTGTGACAGTCTTACGCTTATTCAGTGTCCACATCATGTTTCTCGCCTGCTGCGTGATCCAGACGCTATCGGGTCTTTCTTGCTTGTCCTGACCACTTGATTGTGCTTGCGCTTCATCACATCCAATTGCATGCGCAGGATCAGGATCTCAAGGTCTTTGTCATCGCTGGACAGGTGGGCGATACGTAAGAGGTCGATAAGGATGGCGCATAGTTGTGCCAGAAGGGAGAAGATCATGGCGCCATTGTCGTGATGGACCTTGTTGTTGGCAAGATCGCGCCGGCTGTGAGGTCAATTCGGTTCGATTTCTGGCGTCAGATCGCTGCGGGTGAGGTTTTTACAGGGTACGGGCGCCGCGACGCCGCGCCGGCAAGAAGTAACGCAGCACAGAGACTACGTTTCGACAAAATACCGGTTTGTAGTAAGCGCTTTAGCACTGCATTTAGATGCCAACAGCTAGAAAAAGCCCAATTCATCCTTCGCTTCTTCACTCATCATATCTGGATTCCAGAACGGCGCCCAGACCAGATTCACATTCACATCCTTGATCTCAGGATACTGCTGGGTAATCGCTCGGTGGACATCGCCGAGGATCTGAGGTCCCATGGGACAGCCCGGACTGGTCAGGGTCATATCGACATCCACTGTGCGGTCCTGGTTGAGCTTGACTTCATAAACTAAACCCAAATTGACGATGTCGAGCATCAATTCTGGATCTTTGACTGCTTTTAACGTTTCACGGATATCTTCAGAGCTGGGGCCACTACTAGCGGCCGGGATCTCCTGGATACCGGGGATTGATTCCGGGCTTTCATTTTGTTTCTCAGACATGGGTATTAACTCCATCTTAAGGTGAAGCCACAATCTAGACCACCTTGCGAGCGCTGGCGGGTTCTTCTTTAAGTGATGCTATTTTGATGAGACCAAGCATGAATTAAGCTCAATAACGGGTGGTTAACCGTTAAGGCCATACTCTTCTTTCAGTACTTCGAGGCCGACGGTCGGCTCCTCTTTTTCTGCGCGCTTTGCCGCTCGCAACATTTGGAGGTCATCGTGGTCAGCTAGCGTTTCCTGGATTTGCAAAAATTCGTCATAGGTGAACACTACAAATGCCTTTTTGCCATCTTGAATTAAGATTTGAGGGTTCAAATCTAACACTTTTGGTCCTCCTTATCGATAGGCATCTCTGCGATGCCGTACTCGATAAATAACAATAGATTCATCATCGATTTCAAATAGAACACGATAATCGCCAACGCGAAGACGATATTCAGGTGTAAAATCTGTTAACCGCTTGATATCACCTTGTAGGTCATGAGACATGAGTTCAACTTTAATCAGGATTCGTCTCACCTGTTGGCGATCGATACTTCTGATATCTTTCACCGCCCCAGGTTTGAATTCGATGGAGTAATCCATGACGTTGAAGGGACGAAGGCGAAGTTTTTAGCCTACTCCGGCCAATCCTCTAGACCCCAAGCACCTGCTTTGAGTACCTTGAGCGAAAGCAGGGCGCATTTCAAACGTACCGGGCCGATAGGAATGCCCAACATCTCCATAATATCATCTTTATCCATGGCCTTGACCTCATCCATGGTTTTGCCCATGATCTCCTCGGTGAGCATCGAGGCCGAGGCCTGGCTGATGGCACAGCCTTTACCGTCGAAGGCCACATCCACAATACGGTCGCCATCCAGCTTCAACTCCATGGTGATTTCATCACCACAGAAGGGATTGACATCGTGGTAGTGAATATCAGGTTCTTCGATATGCCCTTTGTTTCGAGGGGAACGATAGTGATCGATTATGTTTTCGCGGTAAAGATCGTCCATAAGGGGTTAAGTCGTTGGATCCTTCTCTCTTGTCGGTAGAAATTGAAGAAAAATACTTGTGGCTTAGGTTAAAATTCAAACAGGGCTTTAGCTTTGCTTAGGGCAGGAACAAGTCTATCAACCTCTTCCTTCGTGTTATAAATGTAAAAGCTGGCCCGGCTGGTGGCTGAAATACAGTAGTGGTCATGAATCGGTTGGGCGCAGTGATGCCCGGCACGTACGGCGATGCCTTCCATATCAAGTATCGCTGCTACATCGTGCGGGTGGACATCGCCCAGCACGAAGGAGAGGATCCCCCCACGCCGGTCGGGTCCGGGTCCCAGCACCCGCAGTCCCTCGACCTCGTGCAGTCGATTCCAAGCATAATCGGTGATCTCATGCTCATAACTCGATACCCAATCCATACCGATATCCTCCAGGTAGTCAACAGCTGCACCAAAACCAATGGCTTCGGCAATGGCGGGCGTGCCGGCCTCGAACTTGTAGGGCAAATCGTTCCAGCGGCTACCCTCCATTTTTACCTCACGGATCATATCGCCACCACCCATAAAGGGGGGCATGGCTTGCAACAGCGATCGCTTGCCGTAGAGGGCGCCGATACCGGTCGGGCCTAACATTTTGTGGGCCGAGAACGCCAGAAAATCGATATCGAGATCCTGAACGTCGGTGGCGAGATGGGGCACGCTCTGTGCGCCATCGACCACGGTGATAGCACCCACCGCATGTGCTCTCTCTACCAATTGCTTTACGGGGTTGATCGTGCCCAATACATTGGACATGGCGGTAAAGGCGAAGAGCTTGGTACGCTCGCTCAGCAGCGTATCCAGCGCCTCGTCATCTAATTCGCCTTTGGGGGTGATCGGCACAAATTGCAACGTCGCCCCCGTTTGCTCGCAGATGATCTGCCAGGGCACGATATTCGAGTGATGCTCCATCTCTGTGATCAGCACCTCATCGCCCGGGCCAAGGTTAGCTCTGCCCCAGCTATACGCCACCAGATTGAGACTCTCGGTGGCATTACGTGTG
The DNA here is from genome assembly GCA_024224665.1 of Chloroflexota bacterium. GTDB lineage: Bacteria > Chloroflexota > Anaerolineae > J102 > J102 > PIVW01. The sequence goes on from JAAENG010000540.1 coordinate 10,211, forward strand.
AAGATCAGCTCTTTGGGGCTGGCTGCATTGATGAAGCGAGAGATGCGCAAGCGCGCGTTTTCATAAGCTGCCGTCGCTTCTTCACTGAGGGTATGAACGCCCCGGTGCACATTGGCGTGCGTCTGACGATAGTATTTATCCATCGCCTCAATGACTCGCAGCGGTTTTTGGGAACTGGCGGTGCTGTCCAGATAAGCCAGAGGATGGCCATGGATTTCGATATCTAGGATGGGGAAATCAGCGCGAATGTCGCTAACGGTGGGCATCGATAGAGTCGTTTCGGGTAAGGTAATTGCGCTCATGGTATCATAGTTCCCAGATGAACAAGAAAGCCCGGATGCCATGTGACGCCGGGCTTTCGTAACTGTCGTAAAATCAAAGACTGATGATTGAAGATTGATGATTGATGTGAGCCTATTTTGAATCTTAAATCCTTAATCTCCGTTCATTCCAGCCCAACTCGTCTGGCGATCTCAGCTACCAGTTTTTCACGGACACCGGAAACTGGTACTCGGTTGAGCACTTCTTCGAAAAAGCCTGAAACGATCATCCGTTTAGCCGTTCTGCGGCCGAGACCACGGGCCATAAGATAGAACAAATACTCATCCTGGACTTTGGCGCTGGTAGCCCCATGCGTGCATCGGACATCGTCGGCTTCTATCTCCAGACCGGGGATAGAGTCTGCTCGAGCTCCCGAACTGAGAATGAGGTTATCGTTTTTTTGATAGGCGTCCGTTTTTTGAGCATCGGGCCAGACCCTGATGATGCCTTGATAAACGGAGCGGGTCCTATCATCCAGCGCGCCCTTGAAGAGGAGATCACTGGTAGCACGTTCCCGTTTGTGATTCTGGTTGGTGTGATGATCGATATGCTGGCGGCCTTGCGGGAAATAGAGCCCAAGTAATTCGCCATGACTGCCTGGCCCTTCCATGTTGAGATCGATCCAGACTTTGCTCAGACTGCTGCCCCAGGATGCCTGCAAGTGGCGATAGAGTGCGTCCCTCTGGGCCGAGGAGCGCACGGTAGCGAAATTCCAGGCACTGGGATCCAGATTTTGCAGGCGCAGGTAATGCAGCCGGGCCGCGGCTTGCGGGTAGACTTCGGCGACGCTGTCGCTCATGCCGTTGGCTGCGCCCACATAGTCCTCGACAACAGTCAGTTCGCTGTTTTCATCGCCGATGAGTAGGCTGTGGTGAAATGCCACCGTTCCCTCGCTCAAGCTGATGATGACTTGAAGGGGTTTTTCGACAGTCAGGTTCTTGGGGACGTAGAGGAAGGTGCCATTCTGCCACAAGGCATAGTGGAGGGCAGCGAATTTGTTTTCGCCGGCCGGTACCAATCCGCCAAGATGCGCCCGCACTAACTCGGCCTGTGTTGTCAAAGATGACCGCAAATCGCTGAACACCACGCCCTTTGCCGCCAGTTCGGCATCGAGTTCAGCATAGATCAGGCTGCCATCCAGGAAAATCAGAGCGCCGGCACTATCGATTTTATCGAGTGTGGCGACCAAGTCGTCGGGTAATTCCGCGCGCGAGCCATACTGATGGGTGGGTTCAGTTACCAATGAGAAGCTATCCACATCGAATCCGCTGAGACGGGTTCGGCGCCAGGTTTCTTCTTTGCCGCTAGGCCACGGCATTGATTCATAGGTGCGCCAGGCATTTTGGCGGGCCTGACGTAGCCATTCGGGTTCATTGTAACGGTCGCTGGTCGCCTGAGCGGCAGCGGCCGATAAACTATCTACTGTTAGTTCTTTAACGGTCACGTTCGTTCTCCTACCCTATGCTTCCTTCCATCTGAAGCTGGATCAAGCGATTCAATTCAACTGCATATTCCATCGGTAACTCTTTGACCAGTGGCTCGATAAAGCCACCGACGATCATGCTGGCGGCCTCATCTTCGCTGATTCCTCGGCTTTTCAGGTAGAAGAGCTGTTCTTCGCCGATTTTGCTAACCGATGCTTCGTGTCCAACTTCGACATCATCTTCGGCGATCTCGATGTAGGGGTAGGTATCAGAGCGTGATTCAGGATCGAGCAACAGAGCGTCACAGACGACCTGTGATTTGGAGTTGGTCGCACCTCTGCCGACCTTGAGCAGGCCACGGTAAGAGGAGCGCCCACCATTTTTACTGATCGACTTGGAGATGATCTTGGATGAGGTGTTGGGCGCCGCGTGCACGACTTTGCCCCCGGCATCCATGTGCTGGCCCTTGCCCGCGAAGGCAACGGAGAGGATCTCGGCATGAGCGCCCGCGCCGAGCATAAAGACGGCGGGATACTTCATGGTGATTTTCGAGCCAAGATTGCTGTCTACCCATTCCATGGTCGCACCTTCGTAAGCCAGCGCCCGCTGTGTGACCAGGTTATAGACATTGTTGGACCAGTTCTGAATGGTCGTGTAACGGCAGCGAGCATTTTTCTTGACGACAATCTCGATTACGCCGCTATGTAAGCTGTCCCGGGCGTAGGTGGGGGCGGTGCAGCCCTCGATGTAGTGGAGACCGGCGCCTTCATCCACAATGATTATGGTGCGTTCGAACTGGCCGAGTGCTTCGGCGTTGATGCGGAAATAGGCCTGCAAGGGAATATCCAGCACGACGCCGGGGGGCACGTAGATGAAGGACCCACCTGACCAAACGGCGCTATTAAGCGCTGCATATTTATTGTCTGTGGGAGGGATGATGGTGCCGAAGTACTCTTTGAACAGTTCCTCGTGGTGCTTCAAGCCATCTTCGATGCTTACGAAGATCACCCCAAGCTTCTCCCATTCCTCTTTCAAGGAGTGGTAGACCATCTCCGATTCGTACTGGGCGCCGACGCCGGCCAGGAACTTACGCTCCGCTTCGGGGATGCCAAGTTTTTCAAATGTGTTCTTGATATCGTCGGGTACGTCATCCCAGGTTTCGCCCGAATCTTGTGTGGGCTTGATGTAGTAATAGATGTCGTCATAATCAATGCCACTGAGATCCGCACCCCAGGTAGGGACAGGTTTGGACAGGTAGATGTCCAACGATTTGTGGCGGAATTCTCGCATCCAGTCCGGTTCACCTTTCATATCCGAGATCTGGTCGACGATATCGTGATCGAGCCCTTTGCGGGCTTTGAATGTATAGTCTTCGGGCTGACTCCACCCAAATTCATAATCGTCTTTAACGCCTTGTAGGGCCTGGCGATCAAGTTCAGTTGCCATAAGTTTGCCTCTTTATCGAGTGTTGTTTCAGGAGTAAAGTTGAAAGAGTTAGACACTTGAGGACTGGTAGTCCTCTGTACTCAACTCCCTTATGCAACCACCTTCTCCGCCACTTCTTCTTCGACCCAGCTGTACCCCTTTTCTTCTAGCATGTGGGCAACTTCAGGGCCGCCGGTGAGTACAACTCGACCATTATAAAAAACGCTGACCTTGTCCGGTTTCACATAGTTCAGAATGCGCTGATAATGCGTGATCAACAGGGCGCCCATGCCGTCGGCAACCAGCTTGTTGATGCCATCCGATACGATGCGCAGGGCGTCGATATCCAAGCCGGAGTCACTCTCATCCAGAATGGTGATCTTGGGTTCGAGCATGGCCATCTGTAAAACTTCACCACGCTTTTTTTCGCCACCACTGAATCCATCGTTCAGGTAACGGCGGGCGAAGGATCTATCGACATTGAACCTGTCCATCTTGGTAAGCAATTCAGTGCGGAACTCGCGCATCGGCATCAATTCAGAGCCGATTACCTTGCTTTGCCCATCCTGCGCTGCTGCCTCTCTGGCACGATCTTTGTACCCACGCACGTTGCTAACGGCCGCGCGTAGGAAATTGGCGAAACTGACGCCGGGGATGGCGACAGGATATTGGAAAGCGAGGAAAATACCCAACTTGGCGCGCTCATCTGGATCGAGCTCTAACATGCTCTCGCCATTGAACAGGATGTCTCCACCTGTCACCTGGTAGTGGGGATGTCCGGCGACAGCGTAGGCCATGGTGCTCTTACCGGAGCCATTTGGCCCCATGAGAGCGTGGACTTCGCCCTGACGTAAGATGAGCGAAACGCCCTTCAAGATTTCGGTGTCTTCAACGCGGACGTGAAGGTCTCTAACTTCTAGAACTGCGGTCATAATAAGATTTTGGGCTCCTCTGATTAAGGAAATTGGTTTCTGGTTTTTTGCTACATTCAGGTCGATAAAGATCGGCGCCTGCCCTTGTTGCAGACACTAACTGATCTCCAGTATTCTAATCTCTTCTTTGGGACGCACTGTAAAGGCACAGTTGTTGCTGCCGTCCATCATACAATCTGTGAGTTTGACATCTGCATTGAGAACCTGCGACATCATATCTTGTTCCATCTCACAGATCTCGCGATGGTTAGCAGCGATCTCGTGGTATGGGCAACTATACTCGTTAAGGATGATAAGATCGGCTTGTTGTGAGACATCTGACATAATGCCTTTTTCATCCAGCACCTGCGAAAAAGAGCGGACGCGCTCACGCAAAGCCTGACCTTTGATCTGGTGCTGGTATTGCTTGGCCATGCGTTGGCCTACACGATCTAACAATCGCCCCACAACCGCTGGACCCTGATCCGCCAGGAGTTCGTTATAGAGGTTAAGAGCCAGGTCCTCGCAGTAACAAGCAAACAGATTGCGAGCATCCTCGCTAAGCTCATAAAGATGGCTCGGGCGACCGGGGCCGCTTCGTTCAGATGTCGTCGAGCGAATATATCCATCCGCTAATAGATAGCTAAGCTGCTGGCGCACGGCCGTATCACTGACGCCCAGTTCGTTTCGCAGATCTTTGATGCTGAGAGCGCCATGCCTCTGCATAAGTTTTATGATCTGCCCACGCGGCGAATCATCGAGTCGTAATAAGGTGGAAGCCATAGGAAAATGGTAGAATCACAGTGAGTGTGGAGGTCTGACCGGGATGCATTTTAGCAGGCCTGTTCGATTCTGTCAAATTACACTATAAAAATAGTGAAAAATGTGAGAAGGGGCTGTGAGCCTGATTCCGTTCGGGTTCTTCAGCTATTATGAACGCGCGATTTACGGGAATTTAACATTGTCATAATCAGATTTTTACGGCGGGCGCATAACATTCCGATCAAAGATTGAAGATTCAGTAGCTCCGATTTTATGCGGTAAACCAGGAAACCTGGCAGATTGCACCTCCATGTTCGCTCTGAGGCCGCGTCCCGGTTTACAGGTCCACAGGTCTACACGAGACCAAAGCCGAGCAGGTTCGGTCTGGACAATCAATGCACACGACGCACATTTTGCGGAGTAACCCTCTACCTACCCAGCGTAGTTCCGGCTCAAACCGCCAAGCGAGCGTTTGCTGGTAGTTAGCAAGTAATGACTTGGCTCGACAGGGGGATTATGGTATATATAGAGATAGCTTATCGAGATCATCAAGGATATGATCCAAAGAGCAGTTTCAATGATCGTCTCGGTGCGCGGTGCGTGTTTTATGTGGTAAGACTCGAACGAAATACGCAACACGCAATATGACTCTGCTGTCTCATCGATAGGATGTACCATGTCTCCTATAAATATTACAATTATCAAGGGTATCGGGCCACAGTTTGCGCAGACGTTGCGCGAGAGTGATATCAATAATCTAGCCGATCTTGCCATAAGTACGCCCGATCAGGTCGAACAAATCATCGCGGCGCCTGCTTGGCGCAGACCCGACTATGCCGAGTGGATTACTCAAGCGCAGCAACTGCTTGATGCTGAATCGATCACGTACGTGGATGAATCTGTTCCTGCGCCGCTTGATGGCGAGATGGATACCAACGCGGTCGTCGATCTTGGCACGGTTTCGAAACGCTCGATTGAGGATGAGACCCTTGTTTCAAATGGTGGAGTCATGATCAACGTGCTTGATTCCATATCTTTGCCAGCAGGCAATGACGCAGCTGTGGTTTCGGCGCAAACAGGGATCGATTTGAACGATCGCACACTGTATCTCAATCGGGAATTGACTTGGCTGGAATTCAACCACCGCGTGCTGGAAGAAGCGATGGACGAAAGCCATCCTTTGCTGGAGCGTGTCAAATTCCTATCGATTTTCAACAATAACCTGGATGAGTATTTTATGATCCGGGTGTCCGGTCTACGCCAACAGTTGCAGGTGGGCACTATCGAAGCCCCCCCCGATGGCATGACGCCGGCAGAACAATTGGTGAGGATAAGGCGCACGCTGGAACCCGTGCTCGAACAGCTATTGTCCTGCTGGCGAGATGATGTCTTTCCCAAATTGAAACAGGAGGGTATTCGTATCCTCCGCTATGACGAACTCAAAGGCAAGCAACGGAAGCTTCTGCGCAAATATTTCAAGCAGGAACTTTTTCCTGCGCTCACACCTCTGGCATTTGATCCCGGCCATCCTTTCCCACATATCTCTAATCTCAGCCTCAACCTGGCCGTTGTCATCAGGGACCCTGAGGGCGGGGAGCGTTTTGCTCGTCTCAAGGTACCGGGCCTTTTCCCCCGCCTGTTGCGCATCCCCAGCGAAGAACGCGCTGATATTTTCGAAGGCCTAGAGACAGCTGAAGTGAAAGCCGACAACTTCGTGTGGATCGAGGAAGTTATCGCCAACAACCTGGATAGGCTGTTTTCCGGCTTGGAAGTCGTTGCAGCGTACCCGTTCCGGGTGACACGCGATGCTGATATCGAGATCGAGGAAGATGAAGCCGCCGACCTGCTGGCCGCCATCGAAGAGGGGGTGGGCTCGCGTTACTTCGGTAAAGTGGTTCGTCTGGAATTGGACAGCAGCATGCCGGCTCATGTGCGTGATATCCTGGTCGAGAATATGGGTTTGCAGCCCTACCAGGTCTACACTATCAATGGCCCTGTGGGCATGGCCGATCTGATGGGATTGATGAGAGTCGAACGATCTGATCTCAAAGACGTGCCCTTCTCGCCATCGCTGCCCCTCCCACTGACCACAGGTGAGGACATCTTTTCGGTAATTCGGCGCCGGGACATCTTGCTATATCATCCCTACGACAGCTTCAATCCTGTGCTTGATTTTATGCACGCGGCCGCGAACGATCCCAACGTGCTGGCGATCAAACAGACGCTGTACCGTGTAGGAAAGAACGCACCGGTCGTCAAGGCACTGATGAAAGCCCGCGAAAATGGCAAGCAGGTAGCTGTTCTTGTGGAGCTAAAGGCCCGGTTCGATGAGGAGAACAACATCGTCTGGGCGCGCGCGCTGGAACGGGCTGGCGTGCATGTCGTCTACGGTTTGTTAGGCTTGAAAACCCACTGCAAACTGCTCATGATCGTCAGGCGGGAACCCGATGGCATTGTGCGCTATGTGCACATGAGCACCGGCAACTACAATGCTGTGACTGCACGCATCTACAGCGATATGAGCCTGTTTACGAGCGATTCTGATATCGGCGCCGATGTAGCCGATCTCTTCAATTCGCTGACCGGTTATTCGCGCAAGTTGGAGTACCGCAAGCTATTGGTCGCACCCGGCACCATGCGCAAAGAGTTGATTAAACGCATCGACCGGGAGATCGAACAACACAAGAAACATGGCAATGGCTATCTCGCCTTTAAGATGAACCAACTGGCCGACAAAAAGTGTATCAAAGCTCTTTATCGAGCCTCCCAGGCCGGGGTCAAAGTGGATGTGCAAGTGCGAGGTATTTGTTGTCTGCGGCCCGGTCTATCCGGCGTTAGTGAGAATATCGAGGTAACATCGGTGGTGGGACGATACCTGGAACATCCCCGCATCTACTATTTTTACAACAATGGCGATGAGGAGATCCTTATGGGCAGCGCCGACCTCATGCCTCGCAATCTCGACCGTCGGGTAGAGCAGCTTTTCCCCATCAAAGACCCCGAGATCAAGGCCGCCCTCAAAAAAGTCATGGATGTGCACTTGCAGGATAACGTCAAATCACGGCGAATGCTCGCGGATGGCAGCTACGAGCGAGTACAGCCCGGCAAGAAGGAAATGCCCCTTGATTCTCAGGATTGGATGAGCGACAATCGTGGATTCTGGAATGTTGAGGACTGACTCTCTGCATCCATATCGATTCAAATTACCTTTTTGCTGCAACCATTTCCGCAAACACTCTATCATACACGGGCGCCATAGTTTGCCAGCCATAAGCTAACACGACTTGGCGTAGATTGGTGGCTCGTACCGCGCCCGTATTGCCTGCCGCCCACCTCAATTTAGTGGCCAAATCGTCGTCATTCTGGTACAGATGGGCGGCGTGGTAGGGGACAGGAAGCAATTCGGGATAACTCAGGCGCCGGGGGAGTAGAGGATAGCAACCGCAGTAGAGCGCTTCGAGAATGCTGATGCCAAAGAATTCGTGATGAGCGGTGGATAGGACGACATCGGCCTGCCATAGTAAGCGGGCGTACTCCTCAAGACTCTCGGCGAAACCGAAATGGATGAGACGGCGCCCCAACCTGGATTCTGCCTCCTCGAATTCTTGGGGTCGCTGCCGAAAGTTCTCGCCGGCAACGATGACCTCGAAGGGCAGGTTCTGTGCATCCAGGCCGTAAAGAGCGTCGAAGAACTCGCGCGGGTTCTTGTCGTATTCCCAGCGTTGGTTCCAGAGGATGCGCAAGGGCGCGTTCGCCGGTTTCTCGATGGGTTGATAATTGTGCAAGCGTGCAAGATCCAACCCCACCGGCAGCACCTGGCTCTTGGCCAGCAGGTCGGGGATCAGTTCCAGATGGTTGTAGTCAGGAAAATGTTTGAGCAGGCGCGGCAGTTCGTCGAAAAAGGATGTCAGGTGATATTGACTGTTGAAGACGACTCTATCGGCACAGGCCATGCTCAGAGTGTTGATCATGCCATAGGTAAGATCTCGTTTTTCACCCGGGGGTGAGGGATAAGTGAGTTGGTTCTCGTGCATGTACAGCAGTATGGGTACATCATCCAGCCAGGGTCGGGCCAGGGCCAACAGGGCGGGGACATTGACCATGTCTGTGACCAACAAGGCATCCGCTTTTCCCACCTCTTTCGCTGTTTGCTCCAGTTGTTGTGCTAGCTCTAGCGCCCCGCCTTGCATGCGCCACTTCCAGAATCGCCCCGCCATACTCAACAGCGTGATTTCTTGTTGGCTATTCTTGACATAACCCTCAGACCAAGCTTTGTGCGAGCCGGTGTGATAAGGGGAGAGGAGGTATACGCGCATATGGATCAGTACTCTTTTTCTGGTAGTGGATCAGATTTAAGTGATGATGTGGAATCGATCACGCCTATCGTGAATCCCGAATCCGCTGCCTTTCTGTAACCCAGCAGACACAAAAACCGGGAACGGGGTGATACTCTACAGATCTACAGGTTTACCGGCCTACAGGTCTACAGGTTTACCGGCCTACAGGTTTACCGGCCTACAGGTTTACCGGCCTACCGACCTACCGACCTACCTTGAAGCGCCTCGATAATCCGCCGGTCGGTCCTTGCAAAAGCAAACCCATCCAACTCGGGCAATGTCACCCAGCGCCAATCGTCGACACCGAGACATTGGGGTTCCCCGCCGATGTGCCGGACATGGTACGCATGCAAAGTGATACGAAAATGCGTGAAAGCGTGGTCGATATCGAGCAGGTGCTCGCCGACCTCGACCTCTATCGCTAGCTCCTCCTCTAGTTCTCGAACCAGAGCATTCACTGCATGCTCGCCCGGCTCTTGCTTGCCTCCTGGAAACTCCCACAAGCCACCCAACATCCCCTCTGCCGGACGCTGGGCAATCATGAAGCGCTCAGAATCGCCTGCATGCCAGATGATTCCCGCCACGACATCATAGTGTGGTACCTTTCGCCGCTGATTGCGTACAGGTCGCTCATACTGTGTGCCCCTGTCCTGTGCCAGGCAATGCTTTTGTACAGGGCATAACAAGCACAGCGGCTTCTGAGGCAGGCAGATCGTGGCGCCCAATTCCATGACTGCTTCATTGAAAACACCAGGTCGTTTCGGGTCAACCAATTCGGAGGCGCGCTGCCACAACTTCCGCTCCACAGGCCCGTTGTCGATATTCTCCTCGATATCATCCAGTCTTGTGATCACCCGCTTGACATTGCCATCCAGGATCGGAGCCGGTAGAGCAAAGGCGATAGAGCGGATCGCCCCTGCCGTGTAGCGCCCAATACCCGGCAGCGCTAGCAATGCTTGTTCATCATCTGGCAATTCGCCACCATGCTCCGAAACAACGATCCCGGCAGCTTTGTGGAGATTGCGAGCCCGGCGGTAATAGCCCAACCCCTCCCAGGTTTTTAGTACATCATCCAAGGTGGCATCAGCCAGTACAGCGATGTACGGAAATCGATTTATAAAGGCATTGTAGTAGGGAACGACCGTAGTAACCTGAGTCTGCTGCAGCATGGTCTCGCTGACCCAGGTATGGTAAGGACTGGGATCACGCCGCCACGGTAAGTCACGAGCATTCTCTTCAAACCAGATCAGCAGGTCACGGCGTAACGCCGGCATGCTCATTGGCCAAGTAACGGCCCCGCACATTGCGAGAGCATGGGGAACAGCAGCAAGATCGCAACCACGACCCACGCCCAGACCGGCAGGCCGAAGAGTTTGAGGTTTCTACGTTCTTTTTTTGGTTCTGGTATTGGTAGGTCGGTCTGGCAGCGCCAACAGACATGCTTGTCGTCGGGGTTCCAGGTGCCACAGTTGGGACAGTCCATAAGCTCGGTGTAACTGAAGAATGGTGAGTGGTAGATTGGCGATTAGATTGGATCAGGTGGCGATTTAGGCGCTCGCAAACGCGTTTTCATTGCCTCGGGGACATTGCCAAGTGCCGAGAGTTGATCGATCAAGTCATCGGGATCGATGGCCGCTTCAGGGATGGGTACTTCTTGGGGTGACGCCGGTGGGTGAGGGACGTTGGCCATTGCCGCTGCCGTTGGCGTTTCTGTCAGTGCCAGGAAAAGCGATTCAGGATCGGTGTAATATTGCTGGCAGCCTACGGTCTTTGGGGTATCAGGTCGGAGGAAACAGGGTTGTTCGGGGGTGAGATTTTGCGGATAGGGCGGCGAGATCAGCAACAGCGCGTTCGCCAATGCCTGCGCAAAGCTGCTTGCATGAGGTAGCATGGGATTGGCTTTACCCGCAGGTGGGGAATACTCGGGATCGAAAGGACTGAGCAGCAACACTCGACCTGCCTCAAGCTCCGCTCGAAGCGTGCCAGGGGGCTGATACTCTGCCAGGCCTCTTGGCAGGACAAGCAACAACGGAGCTTCCACTTGTAGCATTGCCTTGACGATATCCGTGTCAAGGCCGGCGCGAGCCACGGCCAGTGGCGCCGCACCCTCGCCCGCTAGTTCGAAAAGAGTCTGCACCGTCCAGGCGACGACCTCTTCCTTGGGAGCAGTGTCTGCACAAGCCATAATGGCTGGTAAATCTAACAATCCCGGCTCGCCCCGGTAACTGAGTAGGGCAGGCTGCTGTTCGAGACTTAGGTGCGAGCGAAGTGTGGGAGGATAACCGGGTTCATTCCAGCGCAGCAGCCCAATCCCTTCAAGCTGCCAGCCCGCCAATTTGTCAACCACCACATCCAACCCCTGGTACTGTTTCTCTAACAGTGATATTTCCTCGGGCGACAAATCAAGCGCCGATCCCCAATACGTTGCTCCCATCACCAGTACTTCGTGTAGTGATTGGTTGCGCGTTGAAATCTGACCGGTTAGAATCGCCTTTGCGCGACGCAAACCCAGGCCGGAATCATGCGCTAGCCAGTACCAGGCGGCGGTCTCCAGTGGATTATATTCTTGCGTTGGCTTTGGCAGATATTCCATGACACCTAGCTATCATCAAAATGGGAATAGAGGGCTACTGATGAGACGGATGGCAGTAACAGACGCCGATCTGAGCATAGCACAGCCAAAAGTGTGGAGCAACCCTTGTTGGCATACAGATTTAGCCGTATAGCAAGATCACGTAAGCAATCCGGGAACGTTGATCGGTAAAAAAGTTGTGCAATCCCGCAAGTGTTGTACGGCTTACTGGGTCGACATCCACGATTTTTTGTCGACTTTGTATTGGCCATCAACACGTTAAACACTGGCTAGCATGTTGAGTAGGCCAGTAGGCCGTATCGAAGGGTGCAGGTTAGGATGTACGTGGTTTCGTTAACCCGCACCCTTCGATACCCTACCCTTCGCTACTCAGGATGCTGATCTACGCAGTGAGACGGACTGAGTCATTTGCTCGAAATGCCGTTGACTAATGCAATTATTTGTCGACTTGAGTGGCAAGCGGCAAGTTCAACCTTGTCTTTAACCGAACTCGAATCCGCGATCTGCTACTTGCTACCTGTCCAAGATGGCCAGATTTTCTCAGCGCAGTCTGGTAATCTTTGCTGAATATCAGTTTGACTTGTCAGGCAGCGAAAGGGTCACAAATGTAGTATACTTTGCTTACAGGATATACTAATCGCAACATGCATGTATTGCAGTTAGGTCACATATGTCTGCATCGCCTTCTTTGAACCGACACGAGATAACCAAATACCTGCACCAACATGAGGATGAACTGAGTGGCCGTTATGGCGTTACTTCTTTGGCGTTGTTTGGTTCCGCTGCTCGCGATGAATTGAGTGAGAGCAGTGATATTGATATCGTTGTCAGATTTTCTACTCGAACCACATTTGACGCGTATTTCGATTAAAGTTCTTTTAGAAGATTTACTTGGGCGCGAAGTAGATTTAGCGACCGAACAGATGTTGAAGCCTCGCCTAAAGCAACGAATTCAGGGTGACTTGATATATGTCACGTGATGTTGCCACAAATGAAATCCCAAGGCTGAAAGAGATTCTTGAACAGTTTAAAGATTCAGACTTGGACTGTTAATTAGGAAGTTCATATCAGACCAGTGTCGTCAAAATCTCGCTATCGAGTACCCGCATCACGACACCGCGTAGGCGAAGAGATCAAGCGCAGTCGTTTTATCACTACCCTGGCCTATACCCCAACGGTGGAGGAGGCTAGGGCCTTTGTCGCCGAGATGAAGGCGGAATTCGCCAGCGCTTCTCATAATTGCTGGGCCTACCTGGTGGGCGCGCCCGCTGGCGCCAGCCAGATCGGGTACAGCGATGATGGCGAGCCGCATGGCACGGCCGGCCGGCCCATGTTTACGGTCCTTCAGCACTGCGGCTTGGGTGATATCTCGGCGGTGGTGACCCGGTATTTTGGTGGGATCAAACTGGGGAAGGGTGGGTTGGTGAAAGCATACAGCGGCGGGGTGCAGTACGCGCTCGAGTCTCTAGCAACGGTCGAGTATGTGCCCACGGTCGATCTCGTGGTGGTGATCGATTACACCAGCGTCACCCCTGTACAACGCATGCTGCCTGAATTCGAAGCATCGATCATCGATGAAACCTATGCCGCCGACGTCACCTACCGCATTCGCCTCCCCGAAGAGCAGGCCGAACCCTTTGAAGTCGCCCTGATAGGGTTGACCAACGGCATGGCGCTGATTGATTCCATCTGAAGTCGCAGTCCCTATTCGGTCCCGCAGTCTCATTCAGAATCGACGTGATCCAACGTGATATTGTGCCAGACTCCCTGACCTGCTATGATAATACGTGTAAATGAAAGTTAAGAAAATAACTCAGTAATGTAGCCTATGCGTTTGCGAGGCCCGCACCGGGATGAATTCCCGGTGCTACGTAACAGCGCCCCTTGAAAGGGGCTGATTTGACACCCAAAGTGTCACAAAACGAGCCCATCGCCGAATTGATCCGGCGCTGTTTGCTAGCCGGGAGATTCACCCCCCGGCGGACCTGGCAAGAAAACATTACCGAAATAAATAATTAACCTTCATAAACACGTATTACTGAGAGGCCAACGTATGCAGAAAAAATTGACGATTACTATTGATGAGGAAGTTTATAGAGGGTTGTATGACATCGTCGGCCCTCGCCGAATCAGCCGCTTCATTGAAGAGTTGATTCGGCCTTATGTTCTCTCTCCCGATCTGGATGCTGCTTATGAGCAGATGGCGCAAGAAGAGAACAGAGAAGAGGAGGCTGTTGAATGGGTAGATGCACTTATTGGGGATGTAAAAAATGAAGCGTGGTGAGATCTGGTGGGTCAACTTCGACCCATCCGTTGGCGGCGAAATCCAGAAGCAGAGACCGGCGGTAATTGTCAGCAATAACGCCTCAAACAGGCATCTTAATCGAGTTCAGGTTGTTCCACTGACATCGAACATTGGGCGCGTTTACCCTAGTGAGGCTCTTATCGAGTTTGATGGTCGAGAGGGCAAAGCCCTAGCTGATCAGTTGACCACCGCAAGTAAACGGCGGCTGGTTAATCATGCCGGCAGAATTAGTCCAGATGAGATGCGGCGGATCGAGCAAGCAATACGCGTGCAACTTGGCCTCATTGCGAATCATTAATACGTGGTATAACACCACCTATAAAACCATACTCAACCCGACCCGTCCCCGCTCCTCGTCCACGCTGATTACCCGAACATCCACCACATCCCCCACACCGACGATCTCGTAAGGATTTCGCACATAACGGTCTGCCATTTTGCTCACGTGCACCAGGCCATCCTGCTTGAGTCCGATATCCACAAACGCCCCGAAATCGACGACATTACGTACCGTGCCTTTGAGCATCATACCCTCTCGTAGATCTGCCAGGTTTAGCACATCTTGACGCAACACCGGTTTTGGCAGATCCTGGCGTGGGTCCCGCCCCGGACGGATAAGTGCATCGACAATGTCTTCTAACGTGGGCAAGCCGATGTCCAGCATCTCCGCGATCTCTGCCAAGTCGTTCTCCTGCTTAAATCGTTGCACACGACCTGATAAATCGGTCATACGCAGATTCAATCCGGCAAGATCCAACAGTTCTTTGGCTGCAGGATATGATTCGGGATGGATGACGGTATTGTCCAGGCGGTTGCGGCCTTCGGGGATGCGCAAAAAACCGGCCGCTTGCTCGTAAGCCTTTGGCCCCAAACCTTTGACTTTTTTCAACTCGGTTCGCGCCTTATATGGACTATTATCCTCTCGATAGGCAACGATATTTTTGGCCACGCCTTGACTCAGACCCGAAACATAGCTGAGCAGTGCTGCCGAGGCGGTGTTCACATCGACACCCACATAATTGACCACCGACTCGACCACAGCGTCCAAGGTCTTGGTCAGTTGCTTTTGGTCGACATCATGCTGGTAGAGGCCTACGCCTATCGATTTCGGATCGATCTTAACCAGTTCGGCCAGGGGATCTTGTAAGCGCCTGGCTATAGAGACCGCCCCCCTTATCGACACATCCAATTCGGGGAATTCTTCGCGGGCCAGCGCTGAGGCAGAGTAGACAGAGGCTCCTGCTTCGTTGACGATGACATAGGCCAAACCCGGTTTTTCGCGCACCAATTCTGCCACAAGTGTCTCGGTCTCTCGGCTGGCTGTGCCGTTGCCAATGGCGATCACCGTGATTTTATCGGCGGCAACCAGTTTGCTCAAGGTCTCCAACGCCTGCGTACGCTGATTCTGTGGCGGGTGGGGATAGATTGTGATCGTGTGTAAGAGGCGGCCGTCAGGGCCGATAGTAGCGACTTTGCAGCCGGTGCGGTAGGCAGGATCAAGACCCATGACAGGGCGCTGTTTCAAGGGTGGCTGTAAGAGCAGGTTGCGCAAGTTAGTGGCAAACACCTGAATCGCGTGATCTCCGGCATCCTCACTGAGCCCGCCCCGGATATCTCGTTCCACCGCCGGTCTGATCAAACGATCATAACCATCGACAATCGCCATTTCCACATGCTCAGAAGCGTCATTGGCGCGAGCTACCAGATACAGATTGGAGATATCGAAGATCACATCACCCTCCGGCGCTTCGATCTTCACTTTTAGGCTGCCATCTTGCTCTCCTCTGTGAAGTGCAAGCCATTGATGCGGGGCCATGGCTTTTACAGGCGCCCTGAACTCGTGATAAATGCGATAACGGCCTTCGAGATCGGCGTCTTTGGCGGCGAGTTTGCTCGCGACAATACCTTCCTCGAATGTGCGTCGCCGAGCCAGTTGTCGCACAACGGCATTATCGCTAACACGTTCGGCGATGATGTCTCGGGCGCCGGCCAGAGCAGCCTGTATATCAGCGACTTCGTCGTTTAGATACTCTGCCGCCAGCAACTCGGGATTGAGATTCCTGTCCTGGGCCTGGATGGCGTCAGCCAACGGTTCCAGCCCGCGCTCCTTGGCCATGGTCGCTCGGGTCCGGCGTTTCGGTTTGTAAGGGAGATAAAGATCCTCCAGCTCCTGTAACGTTGTCGCTGCCTGGATCTGAGCCGCCAATTCGGGTGTGAGTTTGTCCTGTGAATCGATTCCAGCCAGAATCGTTTGTCTGCGCGCCTCCAACTTACGCAAGTACTCCAGACGTGTTTGGATCTGTCGCAATTGTTCTTCATCCAACCCAGCGGTGGCTTCCTTTCGGTAGCGAGCGATAAAGGGAATGGTGTTACCGTCATCCAGCAGATAGATGGCAGCGGCAACCTGACCTAGGGGTAAGTTGAGTTCTTTGGCGATGACTGCGTGCATAGGAACGATTCTCTACGGGGGAATTGTATGAACTGGAGATCATGTGAGCGGGTTTGTAAATAAAGGGTCAACTCACTATACTGACCGTTAGCATTGTATGCTGGCCGCTTTATGGCGGCAAGCTCCCGACGCCTGTCGTGAATTGATGCATAGTTGGCGAAGCCAGGAGTGAAAAATATGACAAGAACGTTATCGCCAGAACTTTTTAGAATGGCACTCTCTGATTGTCTGGGAGAGGGATGGCCTGATCCACCGGCCTTGGAACCGATCCTGGGCGAGGTCAGACGGAAGGAGGGCTATCGTCTGCAATCTGTATCCTATCTTTCCGAACCCGGCGATCGCATCCCGGCCTATGTTCTGATCCCTGACGGTGTCGATGCCAACAGCCCTGCCCCTGCCATCGCAGTCTGGCGCCAGCATAATGGCCAGTTTGATCTTGGCAAGAGTGAGCCAGCGGGTCTGGCCGGTGACCCCACCCAGCATGCCGGGGTAGCGTTAGCACGTGAGGGCTATGTCGTGATCTGCCCCGACGCGCTTTGTTTCGAAGAGCGCCAGGATGACAGACTCGAAGGTGGGGCCTATGAGCGTTTTGCTTATCTGAAATATGTGGTCGAAGGTAGTAGTTTGGCCTGGAAAAATATCCTCGATATGTTCGCTGCCGTCGACTATCTTTGCATCCGACCGGAAGTTGACCTCGACCGTCTGGGCTGCTACGGCCATTCTCTTGGCTCGACCTTCACCTGGCTGGTCGGACCCTGGGAAACCCGCCTGAAATGTCTGGTGGGAAATTGCTGCCTACCTACTTATGCCGCTGTCCATCGCCGTCACTTGTTACATTCTTTCTCCAACTTCATTCCCGGACTTTTGCCATTTGGAGACATTCCCGATGTCGCTGCCCTGATTGCACCCAGAGCGTTGCACCTTAATTTCGGAAGCGAGGATGCTTTGAGTCCCATCGAAGAAGTGCGTGAGGCGATGGTAACAATCGGCGACGCCTACGCGGAACTGGGAGCCGAAGCGAATTTCAGCTATTTCATCGAGGAGGGTATCGGACATGCCTGTACACCCTCTATGTGGGAAGAAACGCTGAGAACTTTCCGTAAAAATCTACCACTCTAAGCGGACCGTCGAGGTGTACGTCAGTTTTTGGGGATGTGTTCAAGAGGTGGGAGTGCCCTGTCTCCCCGGACCATACCTTTCAACCAGGTGCGGGTGCGATCACCGTTAGAAAACTCAGAGGCTCGGTACCTTCGTTTTGCACACCGTGCACGATACCGGCTGGAGCTAGCACCAGTTGGCCGGGACCACAAGACCGGCTCTCTTCCCCCACGGTAAAGAGTCCTTCCCCCGCCAAAACCTGGTAGAATTTATCTTGATCGGCGTGATCGTGAAGAGGTTGGGCCTGGCCGGGTAGCAACGTGTTGAGTCCTACCAGCAAGCGCTCACTGAGGAAAAAGGTTGTTTTGAAGGGCTTTTCAGCTCTGCCCTGGGCGTGGTCGAGCGGTGTTATAAATTGAGACATACTAACTCCTCAGCCTACAGGGGATTGGTACTCGCGGTCAGGAGGAAACCCATTGCAGAGTGAGCTTGCGATGGGACATCATGCAGTCTTGCAGGTAGAGGTAGATGAGGCTTTGGTATGGAATTCCAGTCTCCTCCGCCATTTCCTTGAAGTAGTCAATTACATCGGGGTTGACCCGAAGTGTTACTTGTTTTTTTAAGCGCTTTGCATAGGGATTGGGACGTGATTTCATTTGTGATAAATCGTATTCTGTCTTCATGAGGTAAGTGGTGTTGGTATTGTCACGGCCCATACAGACTGCCCGCCATTAGGACTATTCATTGAATGTAAACGTAGATTCTGCATAATAACGAATGGCATTGGCGGCCATACGCTCCATCAGCCAATCTGAAAACCAGGCGCGCTTCCGTTCCAACGGCCAGCCTGCCATCAAAATGCCGATGGGGAAATTGACATTCAGGGCCCGAGCCGGGATCACATGGCGGGAGATACCGCTGGGGATTTTATGCTCGTTCTGTGCTGCAGCCATGATCTCTTGCGGAATCAGGCGAGGGAACACGACCAGGGCGGTGATCTCCGGATAGTAGGGTTTCTGGATCTCCCACACATCATTCGATGCCCGGAAGATATCGGCTCGTCCCTTGTAGGTATTTGCAACATCGTTGAGTAGTCGCATTGCCGGGACACCACTTCCGTCGCTCGCACAGACCATGCGGATGCCATCCTCACAGACGATGTAGGCAACGGCTTCAGTGGATAATAAGGCATTTCGGGCCTGCTCCTGAGTACATGCCACCAGCGTCAGGTCACTTAGGTTATCCAGCGACTTCTGAAAGTCGTGCGAGGGCATAGCCGAAACAACATGATACCAAGTATCCACCATCACTCCCGGGTCCTCATAGCTTACAACTTGTGCGATGATGTGAGGGATGCCCACATGTGCGAAAGCTGTGGTGCGGTTGGCCCCATCCAACACAACGAATCGATTCGTGTCTGGGATCGCCGCCACGATGGCAGGATTTTTGAGAATGCCATTTTCAAGAATCCTTCTGCTCAGGCGCT
Source organism: Chloroflexota bacterium (assembly GCA_024224665.1). Classification (GTDB taxonomy): domain Bacteria; phylum Chloroflexota; class Anaerolineae; order J102; family J102; genus PIVW01. Next base: position 29,322 of record JAAENG010000540.1, read on the forward strand.
CGACCCGGCGGGGATCGGCGTTTTCGTGGGTTAGTAGGGCGGCTGTGGGCAAAACCCGCAGGTCGGGTAAGGCAGTACTATCCTGCATACATGCTCCTGGAGATTGAATCAGAGACAACGTTTTGTTCGAGAAAGCAACTGGCCGTGATTGCTGGCTAGGTTGTACATCGCTGTACAGAAGCTGACAATGTCAGGTCGATCTGCAGGTGTGCAAACGTATCAATGATAGACAAAATCCTTCCATAGCTTTTCGACCTTAAATCCAGCATCACGAAGCGCTTGCAGATAGGATTCAGAATCGGCGGGTTCGACAGAGTCCGAACCATCGTCCAGGAAGCTACGATTGATCTTCTTCAACTTCTTGAGGCCCACTTTCTTAACAAGTTGGTTGATGAGCTTTGCAGACTTGGTATAACCAAATCCCGTCAGGTCATCTTCACTCTCTGTATCGATCTCCCTCAACCATATCCAATCGTCGAGGGGCAGATCCTCGGTCTCATAGTCAGATAACTTCGATCTCGCTTCCTCCGGTTTTAGCTTGGCGCGCCGTATCGCCTCGCGGGCGCTCCATTCGGCCCAGCCCTCAACAAGCCAGCGTTGTCCATAGGGCGAAGACCACATGTGGGCTGCTTCATGGACGATTGTATTGCGTGTGGCGCCATAGGTGAGGGTGATCTTGTTCTCGTCATCAAAGTAACGGCCACCGTAGCCAACTAGCTCCTGCTGTGATTTCTGTACAATCGTGAGTTTGCCCGGGCCTGTATAAGGGAAACCATTGATCTTTTCCAACAAAGGTATTGTTTTTCGTAGTGTGGCAGCCACTTTTTGGGCCCACTCTCTTTCACCCTCCCGGTAAACGATCGTCAAGGTCAGCTCTTTTTCCTGTAAGGAAATGGGTTTGCTTGTCAGCACTTCGCTCGCAACCGATTTGACAGCCTCTAACGTAAAGGCGTAGGCAAAGGGATCCGTCATGTCTGGGCACCACACGCCCATACCTGATGGCTCTTCTAGTAACCGGCAATGGTAGCTGGATAGATCAACATCGTAGTTTGCACTCTCCGGAATCGAAGCACTCACGGTGCCTACATCTCCCAAAAGATAAGCTGTGAGCAGAACCGTATTTGCCGACACATAATCATGTGGTTGCGTGATCCCTTCAAGCTTGTAGCTGAGGTCTATGTTCATTTCTTGCTTGTAATGCAAGCGCCTGCCAAAGTTGATAGTCAGGATATCAAAGCCCTTATTCGTCGCCTTGCGATTTGTACGTAGTTTTTTCCCATTACCGCGGATGGCCTTTATGTTCTTGGCAGCGGGTGAAATCGGCACCCGAATGCTATTGTAAAAGAGCATGCGGCCGTTCGATTTCTTCCGGGTTTTGGGGTCCTGATTCACGAAATGTAAATTCGCCGTGATCTCGACAGGCCCTTCTTCATCGGGCAGAGCATAGTGAACTTTCGATTCAATGAGAAGAGGTTCAACATCTGACTGCGCCAGCATCTGACTGGGCATCAGTATGATGGCGATGGCTGCAATCAGGAGGATGCCAGACCACTGTAGAGTTTTAGACATAATGATTCCTTCAGTTAGGAGTACGAGGCGAAAAGGCTACATGTGAAGACGCCGATTGCTGCAAAAAGATACTCGCTACGCACATAACCACACGTTATTGCCTACATTTGACACCGTCCAGCGCCACTTCTATACTCGCAGTATGCAATCACGCCATTGCCTCTCGTTGATTTTGGTTGGGCTCATTGTGCTGGCAACTGTTTTGCTGCCGGTCTCTACAGCATCTGCCCAAGAAGGGATCAGCCAAGCTGATCCGACTGAGGAGCAAATCGATGATCTGATACGGCAGATTATCGACAATATGACGGCAGAGCAACGGGTGGGGCAACTCTTCCTCGTTACTTTCGTCGGCAGCGACACGGGGCCAAATAGCGATATCGCCAGATTGATCCGGGATCAGCATGTCGGGGGTGTGGTGTTGTTGCCAGCCAACGAGAATTTTAGGAATGAGGGAGATACGCCGCAGACGGTTCTTCGACTCAACAACGACCTGCAGACCTACGCCTTCCGTGATCTGGATACGCCCCTTCTGTTACCCGATGGCGCTATTAACGATACCGTCACCACTTTGGGTACCATACCCGGCCTGCCCTTGCTCATAGCCATCGACCATGAAGGAGATGGCTATCCCTATACGGGTCTGATAAAAGATTTCACACCCGTGCCCAATAATCTGGCGATTGGCGCCACCTATGATCCAGATCTGGCCGAACAAGTAGGTGAAATCGTCGGTCGAGAATTAGAGGCGGTAGGCATCAATCTGCTTCTTGGCCCATCGCTCGATGTCTTGGACAATCCTCGCCCTGAACTCAAAGGCTATCCTGGTTCCCGTACCTTTGGCGGTGATGCCTATTGGGTGGCTCAGATGGGGCAGGCTTACATCAGTGGTGTACACGAAGGGTCAGGGGATAAAGTCGCTACAGTCGCCAAACATTTTCCCGGACAAGGGGGCAGTGATCGCCGGCCGGATCGTGAAGTGGCGACTGTGCAAAAGCCCTTATCAGCTTTGCAGCAGGTAGAGCTGGTGCCTTTCAAGGCTGTCACCGAACAAGCTGGTTCGAAAGCGGAAACCACCAACGCTCTGCTGACATCACATGTGCGCTACAAAGGTTTTCAGGAAAACCCCAGACAACTCACACCGCCGATCTCACTGGCGCCAGAATTGCAGACAATCATGGAGGGGTTCGATGACTGGCGTACGCAAGGAGGCATTTTGGTGTCTGACGCCTTGGGTGTGCGTGCGCTCAAGCGCTATTATCAGGCTTACGAGCCCGATCGTTTCCCCACACGCCGCGTCACCCAAGAGGCTTTCTTGGCTGGGAACGATCTTCTGATCCTCTCTCAGTTTGATCGGGATGGGGTGTGGAGTACACAACTCGCAAATATGGAAGATGCCATCAATTTCTTCCGTCAGAAGTATGCTGAAGATCCTGCCTTTCGCGCTCGGGTGGATGAGTCATTAGAACGTATTATTCGGCTCAAGCTAAAGCTGTACCCTCAATTGGATTGGGGAGAGACGCAGCGATCTCCAGAGAACCTGGCCGGAACGCTCAACCAAGAGGCCGATGTGGTCACGCAGGTGGCAAGAGCGGCCAATACTCTCATTTTTCCCGGCGCGACCGAGATCGCCGACCGCCTGCCGAGCCCGCCCCTGCCAGATGAACGAGTGCTCATCTTTACCGACGCCCGACCTTTGGGTGATTGCTCTGCCTGTCCCAGTGTCCCAGCCATCCCGGCGGATGCCCTGGAGCAGATTGTCGAGCGTTTATATGGCCCGGCGGCTAGCGACCAAGTTCGGGCTGAATTGATCGCCAGCGCCAGTTTTGATGAACTGGACAGGCTGTTACGGCAGACTGAAAATCCTACCACCTTCCCGCCCGATCAGCAGCTCCCCCTTGAGCGATTTGAGCAGCTGAATGGTCTGATCAATGACTCTGACTGGATCGTCTTTGCCATGCTCGATGTAGATCAAGAGGCTTATCCCAGTTCGACCGCTCTCAAACGTTTCCTCGACCAAAGGGCTGATGTGCAACGAGATAAAAAGCTGATCGTTTTCGCGTTCAATGCACCCTATTTCTTAAGCGATACCGAGATCGGCAAACTAACCGCATACTACGGCCTCTACAGCAAAGTCGAATCTTTTTTGGAAATGGCAGTACGTACGCTTTTTAGGGAATTGACACCATCCGGTTCTTTACCTGTCAGCGTGGCCGGTGTCAATTACGAACTCGACCGCCAACTAGAGCCCGATCCCGGTATTCCCTTTGCCCTGACTTTGTACACTCAGTCACAGGATCAGGAAGAACCGGTGGCGTTGCATTCAGGTAGCGAAAGCATTGACCTGGATGTTGGGTACCAGGTTATTTTACGGGCGGGGCCGGTGCTGGATCTGAACGGCCACGTCGTACCCGATGGCACACTGGTCGAATTCCGTTTCCTAGACCAGCAGGCAGGGGTTGAGCTACCTCGAAGGCAAGAGCCCACCACCGATGGTTTCGCCACCACCCAAACAACCATCGAGCGTGCTGGCAGCCTGCAGCTTTCTGCCAGCGCCGGCGATGGTGCTGCTTCGGATGCACCTATCATTCTCACCATCGGTGGCGAGGCGGGCTCCTCTTTGGCGACGGCGACACCGACCTCGACACCCACATCAACCCCCAGCCCTTTACCTACTGACACCCCAACACTAACTCCGACCGCCACGACGACTGCCACGCCTACGCCCACACTTACACCAACACCTACGCCTATGGTAGCGGCCACTGAAACCAGTTCCGGTACGGGTGGACGGATCAGCTTGACCGTTTTTCTTCTGGTTCTAGTCGCCAATATGATTGCGGCATCTCTGCACTATCTGTTATCTAAAAGCGATCATCGATCCCGCCCGGTTGTTGTCAAAAACCTCTTGATCTCGGTCATCGGTGCACAGGGCGCTTTTCTTCTTTACGCCTTAGGATGGCTTCCTGGCAGTGATTTTCTGCAAAATCAGATGGGAACGGCCGGCGCCCTGGTTGTTGCTTTCCTGGGCGGTTTGCTGCCATTTGTTACAGATCGAATCCTTCCTGAATCTCAGCCAGAACCCACTCGCTCTGTTTTGTGATGGTTGGGAAGCAGAGTCTACGCCCGGCCGACACATTCTGAATCATGCCTACCCCTACACTCCCCTCCGGCTCTGTTTTGCGTGAGCGATACGAAGTGATTGATCTGATCGGCCAGGGTGGTATGGGTGCGGTCTATAAGGCAAGCGACAAGAGACTGACCGGCCGACTTTGCGCTGTCAAGGAGATCTTACCCGGCATGGTCGGTTTTCAAGATGAGCCGCAAGCCTATCAGGAACAGTTTTACCAGGAAGCGAGCATTCTTGCCCGCCTCGATCACCCCAACCTTCCCAAAGTCAGTGACTATTTTACGCAGCATAGCCGAGAATATCTGGTCATGGATTTCGTGCCCGGCTTGGATTTGAAAGAGATTATCGACGAGGCAAGACGTCGAGACAGGTTCTTGCCAGAGAATCAAATCTTGGGGTGGGCCGACCAATTGTGTAGCGCACTTACCTATCTCCATAGCCGCAAACCCCCTGTTCTTCACCGAGATATCAAACCCTCAAATATCAAACTGACCCCCACCGGCCATATCAAGCTCGTCGATTTCGGGCTTGTCAAACTCCTTCATGCCGACGATAGCCGTACGGTAACAGTCGTACAGGGCCGGGGCACGGTACAATACACGCCACTGGAACAATATGGTGGTGACACCGGGCATACCGATGCGCAGAGCGATATATACGGATTGGGCGCAACTCTGTATCATCTGCTGACGCTTAAAGCCCCACCCGACGCCCGCCAGCGCTTTTTGCGCCCGGGTAGCCTTCCCCTTCCTCGCACCATCAACCCTGCCATCTCTACGAGTACGGAACGAGCGGTCACCGCAGCGATGTCCATGCACCCGGATGACCGACCCGGTTCTATGGAGGACCTTTCAGATCTGCTTTTCAGTTCCCATGAGGTTGTGACGCCAGGGGGGATCTATCGTGTGGCCGATCCGACCTGGCTTGATGCCATACGTGAGAATACGACACTGCTGGCAATTGCGTCGATCCTTCTCGTGATCTCCCTGATCATCAGTCTGAGCAATTCCATCACCTGAACCCATACGAGTCTATTTCGGCGAAAGTAAATGTACGGTTTGCAGTAGGCGATTCATCGTCGTGACCCCAGCGCAAAAGCGCTAATGAAGGTTAATTATTTATTTCGGTAATGTTTTCTTGCCAGGTCCGCCGGAGGATGAA
>JAAENG010000541.1 GCA_024224665.1 Chloroflexota bacterium
CAGAGGTGATTGCTGAACGTCGCAAGGGTAACGCTCCCCCTCCAATTCCGCTACCTGCTGCTTGAGGATTAGCTGATTCGCAGGGGGGGAGTGAACGGTTACCAATACAGTTTACAATAATGGCTCTAGTGGTTGGGGCGGGGGATTCTATAACAAAAATCCGGACGTGACAGACATCGTCGTCAGAAATAACACTTTTAGCCAGAATCCAACATCTCAAATTGTAAACGAATCAACAGTCTCTCTGACCGTAGATCACAATTTAATTGATGGTACTCAGGAAGACACTTATGCCATCAGCGGCACCGACTATGTAGTAGGGGATCCTCTGTTCGTAAACGCTGCCGGAGCAAATTTCCATCTTCAGAAAGATTCACCGGCTATTGATAAAGGTTCCTCTAATGATGCGCCTGCCAACGATATCGATGGACATTCTCGCCCTTCTGGCGCAGGGTATGACATTGGCGCCTATGAGTACATAGTCTTCACTGATTTTGTTTATCTGCCCCTCATATTCAGGAACTACGTTCCTTAGTGGTCTGCTTTTCAATGAAGATGAATGGTGAATCTTGCCTGATGTTAAACGGTCGGCCGTTTAGCTTCTCCGCTAAAAGCAAGTATAGTGCGCGATGATGACAGCCGCCCAACAAGCGGTTGGAACCGAGTTGGCTAACACGCACTCTCCAAGCGGTTCAACCGCGCTCCGTTTTCAAGATAATTACGAAGATGGTGAAGCAACAATGTGTGCCATGTGCTATCATGTGCCTTAGATGCACAAAAAGACGTGAGCCTAGTGGCCCACGCCTTTCATTTAGATATCCGCTTACAAATTGGCTAGAAAACCTAGCGGCGTACTTGCTTCAGGCGCGCTTTCTTACCGACACGATCACGTAGGAAGTACAGTTTCGAACGGCGCACCTTGCTGTGCCGCACGATCTCGATCTTCTCGACACGTGGGGAGTGAAGGCGGAAGATACGTTCTACGCCCACGCTGTGAGCGCCGATCTTACGCACAGTAAGACTTGTGGAGGGGCCTTTGCCCTTCTGGGCGATGACGGTGCCCTGAAATACCTGGACACGTTCATTTTTGCCCTCGACGATGCGGTTGTGCACCTTGACGATATCGCCAATACGAACTTCGGGGGCCTTCTCTTTCAAGTTTTGGTCTTCCAATGATTTCAGCAGGTAGGACATGTTCTATTTACCTTATCTTCATAAAACGAAGGCACCCGAAGGCACCCTCAGTCAGATTCGATGATTGCGACCTTGAAGTCTATCATAGAGGTGCTCGGGCGGCAAAACTGAATGAAGCTGCGTCGTATCTACCCGGTTTGCCTTTTACCCTTTGCATTTTTCCTTTTCTGGTTCTGGTGGATTCTGTGGATGCGACTCCTATCCTGCCTGTGTCATTCCTTCGGCTTCGCTCAGGCCTGTCCTGAGCGAAGCCGAAGGAGTGACACCATGAGAGGTAACCACAGAATCCGATAGAATCAGTTCCTTTTGATATCCAAAAGCCAACCAGGAACATTGGCGGCATGGCTGTCGTCATGGTATGTGAAGACCCAACCCTTTTCTCTTTTACCCCAGCCTTTGCTATAATCCGCCGTTGTTGACATGATCCCGGCCAGCACGAGGCTACTGATCTGTCCGATCAGGCCCCGCCGGGGCAGGTCGCAGGTCGCAGATGCGAGTCCGGTTGTAAACAAACTCAAACTAGCCGCTTGCTACGTGCCATACACATCGACAAAAAGCTATCGATCATTTTGCGTAACTTCCCACGATTAATCCATCTATTCCAGACTTCGCCGGAATAATCGACTTGCTGACAAAGTGATCACCTTGTCACCTTGCCACCCCTCCACCCTGTCAGACAAGAGACCAGAATCGACAAAAAAATCGTCGATGATCTTGAGTACGTGCCTATCACGTGAGGTCACCTTACACCTATGTCTATCCATAAATGGCCAGTCCTACTCGCCAGCTTCCTGTTACTATTTTCTTTAACAGGTTGTGCACTGCTTGGCGAAGGCGAAGAGCCCCAACCCACCCCAACCCGGACACCCAAGCCGACCTTCACCGTTACACCCGCAGGTCAGCTTGCCAACCAGCATCTATGGGATGCCGATACCAACCAGACAGCGGCTACCTCTGAAGCCGCCCAGGCGCTCCCCACCGATACCCCCACCCCCATCCCCACAGAGACTCCCACGCCCCTGCCCCCGACCGAAACGCCTATACCACCCACACCAACGCCCGTCCCGCCTTCGGTGAGTATCACCCGGGCTTCAGTGAATGTTCGTAACGGCCCCGGCGTCGCATACAATGTTGTCGGCAGCGCCAGCAACGGCCAGACCTTTGTTATCACCGGCAAAAACCCCAAAGGCAACTGGTGGCAGATCGATTTCAACGGCAAGAGCGCCTGGATCATTGACGATCTGGTAGAGAAACAGGGCCAGATCGATACCGTTCAGGTGGTCGCCTCGATTCCACCGGCCCCCACCAAGCCCCCGCCCCCGCCAGCCACGTCCACGCCGGTACCGGCGCCAACACAACCACCATCAAAAGAATTCAATATCGCCATTGTGCAGCAGTGCCGCCGGCAAGAGGGAGGCAACTGGTTCGAGGGCACTGTCTACAAAGGTGGCACACCGGTTAACGGCTATCGAGTGGCTTTCAGTTATGCGCCCGATGGCCCTTGGGTCGTGGATCCACAGATCAGCGGCCCGCACGAAGGCTACAATAACTGGAATCCCGGCTACTACAGCCATATCATTAACGCTGCAGGCCCTAAAGCGGGAAGCTGGTATGTTTGGATCGTCAATGAGGGAGGTGCTCGCATCTCAGAGATGGCCAACTTCCAAACCACCGGCCCTGGAAAGGGCTGCAATGAAGCTGTTGTCGATTTCGATAGTCGCTGATACTGTTATCACAGTCGTATAATCTGTCAAACCTGAAGCCGAGCCCGCCCCGCTCGGCTTCATTTGCATTACATTCTACCCGGTTCCAACATGCTATTCCCTCCCCAGACCCTGCGAAAACTCGCCATTATCCTGTTCATACCCATTCCTTTTTTGGCCTGCGCGCTGATCGTAGGATTGCTCTGGCGCGGGGGAACGTTGTATGACTTGACGGGAGAGGAACGTCTATCTGCACAAATCAAAGGTCTTACCGATCTCAGCGCCGATCTAATGCGGCCGGGGCTGGATCTGGCCGAGACCGAAGCGGCGGCCCATAGTGGCGTCAATCCCTTTGGCGTGAATGTGTTCCTCGATCAAGAACCAAGCCCTGATGTGCGAGAAGCAGTGGTGAAGATGGCGGCTGAAGCAGGATTCCGCTGGTTGAGGCAGGAATTCGTATGGGAGGATATCGAGATCCATGGCAAAGGTGATTTCGAAGACCGCCGCCACGAACCCCACCGCTCTGCTTGGCAGAAATATGACCACATCGTCGATCTAGCGGAACAATACGGCCTGGAACTGATCGTGCGGGTGAGCAATCCGCCTGAGTGGACGCGCACAGCTGGGAATGAGATCGGCCCTTATGCGCCTCCCGACGACTATCAGGACTACGCTGATTTCGTGGCTTCCCTTGTGGATCGATATAAAGGGCGGATTCGGTACTATCAGTTGTGGAATGAGCCCAATATCTATCCCGAATGGGGAAACCACGCCATCAGCCCGGAAGACTACAGCGAACTCCTGTGCACCGCTGCCGCTGCCGCCCGTGCAGCCGATGCGGACGTCGTGATTATCAACGGCGCACTGGCTTCGACTATCGTCTTGCAGCCTGAGGCAGCACCACCCGGCAATGCCTTCAACGATTTTCTTTTTCTGCAGCGTATGTACGGTACCGGCGCCGCAGATTGCTTTGATATCGTGGCAATGCAGGGCTACGGGCTATGGTCGGGCCCCAGCGACCGCCGCATGAACCCCCGCGTTCTGAACTTCTCTCGCCCCTTGTTTGTGCGAGACCTCATGGTAGCCAACGGCGATGCGCACAAGCCAATCTGGATCAGTGAAATGAATTGGAACGCTGTGCCGGATGAGATAGTTGACAAACGCTTCGGCCAGGTTACAGAGGCACAACAGGCACGTTATCTGGCCGAGGCCTATCAACGCATACAGCAAGACTGGCCCTGGCTGGGTGTGGCCAACACCTGGTATTTTAAACGTCCTGACTACCAATGGCGAGATGAGGCCAAGCCCGAGTACTATTTTCGATTGGTTGATCCGGACCTGACCCCGCTGCCGGTCTATGACAGCATACGAGCGTATGCCAATGAGATCAACGCTGATCCTGTGATGTATGCGGGCGCACATCCCCCTGAACATTGGGCCATCCATAGCGATGACTACCACATCGAGCCCCACCCAGAAGCGACACTCGGCCAAATCGGTGTGTTAGCGGCGGGCGCTTCCCTGAAACTTACCTTTGACGGCGCCTCTTTGCGCATCCATCCTCCAAAAGATGCGCCGGAAACCACGCTGAGCGTCTCTTTGAATGGTGGCCAGCCCCAGGAGCGGGTGATCGAGCCAGGCAAGATGCTAAAGATCAGCGCCCGCGGTAGGGAAGAGCATCGTGTCGAGATCAGTACCAGTGCTGACTTATGGGTTGGCCATTGGTACGTGAAGGATGGTGATCTATCACAATGGTTTTGGCCTTTGGCATGCGGGTTCGGGCTTTTATTGGCGATCTTTGGGGCATTGGTTGTGGGATGGGCGTTTAGAAGCACGACTGCTGACCCAGCGTTGTAGCGGTACGGGGTTGGTTAGCGTCGGAAAAGGGCGATATCGGCAGATTCTCAGATTCCGTTAATCATCCCTTAATGCAAACTATGATCAAACGCATGTGAAGACATGATACCATTTGCTATAATCGGCGCTACCTCCAACGTTGCTGTGCACCTCATGCCACTATGACACGAAAATTCCTTCTAGCCTTTAGCCTTCTATTTTTGCTGAGCGTTCAAGTCGCCGCTCAGGGTGGCGATCCAAGTGACGACGTTGCCGCAGAACTGCAAAAAGAACTGTGGTGTCCGATCTGCCAGGGCATCCGTCTCGATGTTTGTGAGCAGAAAGTTTGCGACCAGATGCGCGACTTAATCGACACCGAACTGGCTGCCGGTAAGACCAAAGAAGAGGTCAAAGCCGAATTTGTGGATCTCTATGGGCCGGTGATCTTGGGCGAACCTCCCAGAGAAGGATTCACCTTGCTGGCCTGGATCGTACCTATATTGTTGCTTGCCGGAGGACTGATTGCTGCCGTGCTCATCACCCGACGGTGGAGCCAGAAACCGGCAGTAGCTGCGGTGGGCGAAAATTCCACTGTCGAAACCATCGCCAGTGGCGAAGAAGACGATTATCTTGCACGTGTTGAACGTGATTTGAGTGATTCATGAGCGATAACCTTACTTCCACTTCCAGTGCTGACGTAACCCCGGCCCCAAAACCCAAACGAGGCGGCACGACGATCATCATCATTGTTGCTGTTGTGGGCGTGCTACTGCTCGCTGTGTTCTATTACGGCATTCTCAACCCCCCCAGCGTACGTGTTGCCTCCGGCTCAGCCCCTCCTATCGTCTTCACAACCTATGACGGAAACGACATCAGTCTGGCCGATTACCAGGGCAAACCGGTCGTGGTCAATTTCTGGGCAAGTTGGTGTTTTCCTTGCCGGGAAGAACAGGCAACACTGGAAGCAGCCTGGCGCAAATATGGCGATCAGGTTCAATTCCTTGGCCTGGCCTATCTTGACCAGGAGCCGAACGCACTGGCCTACATCGCCGATTTTGACGTGACCTATCCGAACGGTCCAGACAAGGGCAGCCGTATCTACAATACTTATCATGTCCAGGGCGTTCCTGAGACTTTCTTCATCGACACAGAAGGTAAGATGGCGACCTTTAAAGATGCTGCCGGAGAAGAGATCAAGGGCTATCACATCGGTCCACTGAGCGCATCTCTGCTAGAAAATCGCATCCAACAACTGCTAGAAATGGCACAATGAGGTAAGTTTATGGCTGATCTTGGGTACATTTCCATTCTACTGGCGCTGATAATCGCCATCTACGGCATTGGGGCCAGTCTCTATGGCGCTCACAAACGTGACACAGCGCTGACTGTCAGTGGCCGTAACGCACTTTACGCCACGGCCGCCCTGGTCACGATCGCAACCATCGCCTTGTGGTACCTACTGATTACCAATGATTTCTCTAATGAATATGTAGCCAGTCATAGCGAACGGACCTTACCATTATTCTATCGCTTTTCTTCATTGTGGGGAGGTCAGGCCGGTTCGTTGCTCTTCTGGGGCTTTATCCTGACCATGTACAGTGTCCTCTTTATTCTCAGGCAGTGGAAACAGCAACCACGGCGCGGCCCATACATGGTCGCCATCCTGCTCATTGTACAAGTCTTCTTCCTCATCATCACTCTGGTCGCTGCCAATCCCTTCTTGCGCCTGTGGGTGATGGCGGATGGTAGCACTGTGGGCGCGCTTTTCCGTCCGGATGGCGCATCCCTCTTTATCCCTGCCGACGGTAGCGGCCTTAGTCCCCTGCTACAAAACTATTGGATGGTGATCCATCCCGTCTTCCTCTATCTTGGCTACGTGGGTCTCACCATCCCCATGGCATTCGCCGTCTCCAGTCTGATGTCTGGGCAACTGGACAATGGCTGGGCGAAGGATGTGCGAGCGTGGAACCTGGTGCCCTGGGCCTTCTTGCTTGCCGGTATCCTCATGGGCAGCCAATGGGCTTATATCGAGTTAGGCTGGGGCGGATTCTGGGCCTGGGATCCGGTCGAAAACGCCTCGCTCATTCCCTGGCTTACGGCTACAGCTTTTCTGCATAGCATTATCATTCAGCAACAGCGAGGTATGCTCAAAGTGTGGAATATGATCCTGGCCTTTCTTAGCTTTTGGCTGGTGATCGTCGGCACCTTCATCACGCGCAGCGGCATCATCGACTCTGTGCACGCCTTTGCACTTTCCAATGTCGGCCCGATGTTCTTGAGTTTCATTATCCTGACCTTCATTGGGTTCATCATTCTGTTATGGTATCGACTGCCCAAGTTACAGTCAGATACCGATCTGGATTCGATGGTGAGTCGAGAGTCGGCGTTTCTTTATGTCAACGTTCTCTTCGTTGTGGCAGCCTTTGTCACTTTGTTCGGCACGCTCTTCCCGATTATTTCTGAGATGTTCGGCGGCGCCAAGATCGCGGTGGGACCACCCTATTTCAATAAGGTGGATGGCCCAATTTTCATGGCGATCCTGCTGCTGATGGGCATCGGACCCTTATTGGGCTGGCGGCGGAGCTCCCCTGACTTGCTCATAAAAAATCTCATCCTACCCATTGCCATGGCCCTGGCTGTGTTGGCCGTTCTCTTTATGTTCATCACCAAATCGTGGTTGCCGTTACTGGCATGGGGCGTGTGTGCGCTTGTGTTGGGCACCATCCTCTGGGAATATTATCGTGGCATGCGGGCCCGGCGCAAAGCCACTGGTGAGAACTGGATGATGGCGCTGGTGCAGGTGATGATGCGTAATCAGCGCCGCTATGGTGGCTACATCGTACATCTGGGTGTGATCATGATCGCCATTGCCATAGTTGGGGCAACTGCTTTTCAGTTCAATCTCAAAACCAGCCTGACCCTTAATGAATCTGCCGAGTTGGCCGGATATACATTCACCTACACCGGGCTCCAAGAGGAAACTGCCTCTAACCACGACATCATGATGGCCAATGTCCTGGTGGAAAAAGGAGGCGCTGTAGTCGGTACGCTACTGCCCCGCATGAACTTCTATGACAGTCGGGCCGGGCGCGATATGGGCCCAACGACCGAAGTGGGCCTGCGCAGCACCGTCCGAGAAGATGTTTATGTTGTATTCAACGGCTGGGAAAATGACGGCAACCTCGCTGCCTTTGAGATCTTCGTCAACCCCCTTATGTTATGGATGTGGATTGGCGGCTTTGTAATGGCCGCCGGTGCCCTATTCTCTCTCTGGCCTATGCCCAAGAAAGTCCCCCAACGTGTACGGCTCCCCGTATCCCCCCAACCCGCCTGATACCAAAGCACAAAAACAATCTCTCGACCTCCGACCTCCGACCTCTGACCTCTGACACCCGACACCAACCATGTGGATTCTAGTAACTGCCCTACTGATCTTCGCCGTAGCTGTCGCCATTTTCTGGCCCTACTTACGCCCCAAAAACGCCGGTACCGAGAGCGTGGCCATTGATCCGCGTCTGGCCGGCCTATACAGTGACCGTGACATGTTGTACCAGTCTGTGCGCGACGCACAGTTCGATAGGGAAACCGGTAAGCTCTCTGATGAAGATTACGAGCAACAAAGCACACGCATGAAACGCCGGGCTGCGGCAGTGCTGAGGAAAATCGATGTACTGGAGAGCGAACTCGTATCGCCGGAGCTGGATGCTCAGGTCGAGCAAGAGATCACGCTTGCACGAGAGATGCCCACCGAACTCAAGACCAGTGCCAACAATGGGCGTTCGAAAGGGGATCGTTTCTGCGGACAATGCGGAACCACCCTAAAGGGCAGGGATCGCTTCTGTGCACAGTGTGGCGCGTCTGTGCGCGTGTAGTCGCTAACCAAAAGCGAGTGATAACCCCAGTTTATGATCGAAAACTGGCTCATAGATTGACATGATTAAGTGATTTGCTACGCACTCGTAGTTGTCATTTTATGCCTGGGAAATCTGTGTTATTCCTGTTTATCTGTGAGCGCTTTTAGAACCCCGAATTCGGTTAATACCTTTTGACTATGTCGTGCTAAACTGAGTGGCACGACTTTTTCTATTCCGACAGCAAATCTATCGCCGAGTTACAGGATGAACGATCGCGACCGTTTTATTGCAAGTATTTTTGGCGAGACAGTTGATCGGCCACCCTATTTGCTTTATTGGCGTCTTTGGGCAACAACATGGCAGCGCTGGGAACGGGAAGGAAAAACCACTAGTTGTAGCAGATAGATCGAATCTTCGCCGCTGCAATCACAGGAGTCTGTTATGCAAAAGCAAAAGGTCAGGATCGGTTTTATTGGTGTTGGCAGCATGGGTCAATGCGCTCATCTCAAGAATTACGCAGTTCTGGAGGATGTCGAGGTCATCGCCCTGGCAGAAATTCGGCCGGAGTTGGGCCGACAGGTGGCCAAACGCTATGGTGTTGCCCATGTCTATCCCTCTCACATAGAGTTATTGGAACATGAAAAACTCGATGGTCTCGTCGCAGCACAATACTTCGGACGGCATGGGCAGTTGTTGCCGGAGCTTTATCAGGCCGGTATCCCTATCTTCTCAGAAAAACCACTGGCAGCATCGCTTGCCGTCGGCGAATCGATTATTCAAGCACTCAAAGCAAGCGGCACCTGGCATATGGTCGGTTACCACAAACGCAGCGATCCGGCCACACTGGCAGCCAAGGCTGAAATCGACCGCCTCAAAGAAAGTGGTGAACTGGGCAGGCTCAGCTATGTTCGCATCCTCATCCCTGCCGGTGATTGGATCGCCGGTGGATTCAACGATCTGATCACGAGTGCTGAGCCCTACCCCGACCTGGTCATGGACCCAACCGCTGCTGACATGGATGAGGTCACTTACAATCAATACGTCAGTTTCGTCAACTACTATATCCATCAGGTCAACCTCATGCGTCACCTGCTCGGAGAACCCTATGCTATCAGCTATGCCGATCCATCGGGCATTCTCTTGGCCGGGCAAAGCGAATCGGGCGTGGCCTGCAGCATCGAGATGACACCCTACCGCACCACCCTTGATTGGCAGGAATCGGCACTTGTCTGCTTTGAAAAAGGTTATGTCAAATTAAAATTACCTGCCCCACTTGCCACTAATCGACCCGGTCGTGTCGAGTTCTTTCGCGATCCGGGTGATGCTGTCGTGCCGGAAACCATCGTCCCCCAGTTGCCCTGGGTTCATGCCATGCGCCAGCAAGCAATCAACTTCGTCGCTGCCATAAGGGGCGAGATCAGGCCACCCTGTGAAGCGGAAGAAGCGCTGCAGGATCTGAGAGTTGCTCGTGAGTACATTCGCTTATTGGCCGGCGTGTGAGGGGCGGAAGAAGCGCTGCAGGATCTGAGAGTTGCTCGTGAGTACATTCGCTTATTGGCCGGCGTGTGAGGGATCGTGTTGCGTGTTGCGTTCTTCACACTAAATCAGAGTTGTTTTTGAATATTCACTAACTACAATCCCGAGAGGTACACCCTTATGCCCGTCAAATGGAAACAGCACCTGATCGCCTACGAAAGATATGAAACAGCCGGTGTCTTTGATGTAAGGGGGGACGGACGGCCCAATATCGTTTCTGGCGCCTATTGGTATGAGACAGCTGACATTAGAACCCAACATCCTATCGGCGAGATACAAGCCGTCGGCGAATATTACGACGATTTTTCCACCCTCCCCATGGATATCAACGGTAATGGGCGTCTGGATTTCGTCACCGGGGGTTGGTGGGGTGATACTTTACGCTGGCGCGAAAATCCTGGCGATTCTGACAGTGAGTGGCCCGAGCATGTCATCGCTGAAACCGGAAATGTCGAGACGACGCGCGCCTGGGATGTCGATGGCGATGGGCAGTTGGAGGTCGTACCGAACACGCCCGGCGGTCCTCTGGTTGTGTACAAATTGAAGACCGATGCAGGCGGACGGGGCGCAGGTGTCTTTGATACCCATACTGTGTTTAACCGTGCGCAAGGCCATGGCCTGGGTTTTGGCGATATCAACGGCAACGGCCGCGGTGACTTCGTTCTCTGCAATGGCTGGTTACAAGCCCCGGAGCATCCGTTTGAGCAGGAATGGATCTATCATGCTGAGTTTGATTTCGGCATGGCGAGCATCCCCATCCTGGTAGTCGATGTCAATGGCGACGGGCTGAGCGATCTTATCGTAGGGCAGGCACATGGCTATGGCCTGGATTGGTGGGAACAGCGGATCAGCACCCAAGGCGAGCGATCGTGGCTCAAACATCCCATCGATCCCGACAACGCCCAATATCACGACCTGCACTGGGTGGATATCGATAACGACGGCGAAATGGAACTTGTGACCGGCAAACGTTATCGTGCTCATTGCGGCAACGACACCGGCGCCTATGATGATGTTGGCATCTACTATTTCAAATGGAATGGCGAATCGTTTAGCAAACAGATCATCAGCTACGGGCCGCCAGGCATCGGTAAAGGCTGTGGCATTCTTTTCGCCATCGCCGACATCACCGGCAATGGCTGCTTGGATATCGTAGCGCCAGGTAAGGATGGTTTGGTCTTGTTCGAGAATCTAGGATCGTAAGCCCAGGTTCCGACCCTGGGCCCACCGCTATTGTTTCATTTTGAGTATCGGACCATACGCAGGCAGTTCAACCATTTCTATGTAAGCAAACGCCCCTGATTTGGCAATAAACGTACCACAAAAATGAAAATCTATTGACAGCGATAGTGCTGCATACTATACTGTTCATAATGGCTATGGTGGCCGTTGCAAGGTCGAGGGTTTACAGTATCTGACCTGCTTGACAATTGTATATGGAGGGTTCTCATGTTCAAGAACATACTCGCCGGAGCGCTGATCAGTCGATCATGGATTGGTGATCGACTGCAAACACGCGTAGTCGTGCGAACGGTGGTCACGTTGATGATGATGGTTACCATTCTGATGGTACTTACCTCTGTCACGAAGGCAATAATGGCTGGTCAGGGCTTGATGTGGTCAGTAGCGGAAGATGCACCTGTTAAACTGGTTGTTTGTTGGGAAAATCCGGAGATGGCAGAGCCGTTACCCGCTGCCTCCGGTTCCACGAGCGGAGCACAACGTCGAGAATGGGTTCGATTAGCCCTCAAAAGTAGTTGGGAACGATACGCTCGTGTCCTGTTCATTGGCTGGGAAGAATGCAAAGATGAGGCAGTTGCGATTCCTCCGCCTCATACTCATGGGCCGCGTAGGCCAGGTACAGGGGATGAAAACATCAAGGTTTTGATAACAACCTCAGGTGGTGGCCAGAACCCGGCCCACGGATCATGGGGAGATCATCAAAAATCAGGGATTCTGCTAAATCTACAGGGGAGTGAGGCTAACACCGAATTCCTGGCGATCCATGAATTCGGCCACGCACTCGGTTTCTATCATGGGGAAGAGCGCAAAGATTGGCCGAGTACGACACAATGTCCCGAACAGTGGTCATCACTCGAACCCAATGACGTCTGGTGGCCCCCGCCATCCGAAATCCGCTATGGCGCCCCTGACACAGCATCGATCATGGCCTATTGCTCTGGTCGTCCGACAGAGCTAAGTCCCAAAGATATTGCCGCTGTACAGCGAGCGTACGAAAGGCATGTTCCCGGCACATTGCTATCCACCACTGCTTCACTTTGTTTGAGTGCACACGCTAATCAGCCAAACGGTGAACAAGCCTTTGGCTGGGCCTGTGATGAAGCATATGACGATCAAGAGTGGCAGCTCGATCGAGAGCACCAGGCACTTTATATCCAATGGCCGTCGGATCCAGACCAGACGCCACGTTGCCTGGCTGTAAGTCGCGGCAATATCTCTGACGTGCAGTTATGGGACTGTCACTACGGCAGCAGTCAACAATGGCGTTTCAATAGCGTCTTGGTCAGAGGTTATGGTGGCTTGTGTCTGACCCGCCCGTTGCTCGGATCCGCTCCAATCACAATGCGTCCATGTGATGGTGGATTCACACAAATGTGGCGTTTAGAACCGGGTACTCGCGCCTCTTCCTACCGAATCAAGTCCGAGAACGCGAATATGTGTCTAACTGCTGAAGATGTTTCGGGTAGTCTCGTATCAGTGCAGCCCTGCGATCTGGGGATTACTACCTTTCTTCCTTTGTTCGCTTTCAACTCTGGCACGACCTTAACCAGAATAACCACCAGCCCAAACGATGCCATGATCGACGTTACCGGCAAGCAAGATTTCTACTTGTACGGCGGTGGGCGGATTGGCATTCCCACGCCCTGGGTCCCTGCGGCCAAATGTCTGGATGTGCGCGATGTATGGGATGCTGACTACATCCAGGGACTTGGTGGCCCCAAAGGTGGCCAAGCCGTGCAAGTATTCCCATGTCACGATACGCAATTGAATCAGCGATGGAACCTGTCAGGTGATGTTCGCTCGGGGAACAAATGCCTGGCGTTAAGTGGCGACACGACAAAGAACGGCAGCAGGGCAGTGATGCAAGGATGTGATGGTTCGACAAACCAGGATTGGGATTACTACTGGTAGCGTCACAAGTATTTGTGCCAAAATCTTTAAATCTTTGAGGTAGAACGCTTGACGGTAGCACCGCACTTGAACTGGGAGTTCACTTTTTACGACGATTTTCAGCATGTCGCTCAGAAAACACCTGGGTTTCAGGCTAATTATGGGCCTCAACTAA
>JAAENG010000542.1 GCA_024224665.1 Chloroflexota bacterium
CACCACGCACCACGCACCACGCACCACGCACCACGCACCACGCACCACGCACCACGCACCACGCACCACGCACCACGCACCACGCACCCCCCCATTCACCGAGGAATGAAGCCATGCCAAAAGCCTTGATCACCGGCATCACCGGCCAGGATGGTTCCTATCTGGCCGATTTCTTACTCGAACAAAATTACGACGTCGTCGGTGTCATACGCCGCAGTAGCACCGGCAACTACAGCCGAATCCAGCATATTCAGGACCGTATCCAAATGGTCCAGGGCGATCTAATCGATCTCGCCAGCCTGATCGGATTACTGGAAGAACACCGTCCGGACGAAGTCTACAATCTGGCCGCACAGTCTTTTGTGCCTATATCGTGGAGTCAGCCCATCCTCACTGGTGAGGTTACGGCACTAGGCGTTACCCGTATGTTGGATGCAATCCGCATTGTCGATAAGGATATCCGCTTTTATCAGGCCTCGAGCAGCGAGATGTTCGGCAAAGTTCGGGAGGCGCCGCAGCGCGAAGAAACGCCTTTTTATCCGCGCAGCCCCTACGGCGTAGCCAAGGTCTACGGGCACTGGATTACGGTCAACTATCGCGAAAGCTACGACCTGTTCGCCGTGTCCGGCATGCTCTTCAACCATGAATCACCCAGGCGAGGTCTGGAATTCTTGCCGAGAAAGGTGACGCATGGTGTCGCCCGCATTGTGGCGGGGCTTTCAAATGAGCTACGACTCGGCAACCTGGATTCACGTCGCGACTGGGGCTACGCGCCCGACTACGTCAAAGGCATGTGGATGATGTTGCAGCATGACCAACCCGACGATTTTGTTTTAGCCACGGGCGAAACCCATACTGTGGGTGAATTCGTGCGCATCGCCTTCGGCCATGTGGGGCTCGATTGGGAAAATCATGTCGTTGTCGACCCCAGGTATTACCGGCCGGCTGAGGTCGATCTGCTGGTGGGGGACCCCTCCAAAGCAAAACGAATCCTCGGCTGGGAGCACTCAGTCAGTTTCGAGGAATTGGTACAACTCATGGTCGATGCCGATCTGGCCATGCTGGAAGTAACCGAACCACAACGCACCTCTCCAAATATCAACTGGTAGGAACAGGTGATCATATGACACAAAAAAGCAGTAAAGTACCCAAAAAGATGCAGGCTCGCTATGATGCAGTTGTCGCTTTGACTGATACATTCTGCAAGGAAAACCTGACCGACGAATATGTGGAGTTGGCGCAATACATGACAGCCGCCTTAGCCCGCAAGCGCCCCTCACCTATCGGCAGTGGTCGGGTAAAAACCTGGGCATGTGGCATCGTATACGCGTTGGGTCAGGTCAACTTTCTGTTTGATCGTTCTCAAGAACCATATATGAGCGCCGCTGAACTTTGCGAGTTGTTTGGTGTTGCTAAGAGCACCGGTGGGAACAAAGCGAAAGCAATTCGTAACGCCCTCAACTTCAATTGGTACGATTGGGAGTGGTCCCTACCCAGCCGGCTGGCCGATCACTCAACTGCCTGGTTTATCAGTGTCAATGGACTGATGATAGATGCCCGTCGTGCACACATCGATATCCAACGAGAGGCATTCGAGAAAGGTTATATCCCATACGTCTATGGAGACACGTAAAACTGGAAAACACACCGCCATGACATACAAAATTAAATTCGGAACCGATGGCTGGCGAGCCAAAATCGCGGACGGTTATACATTTGAAAATCTCAGGCGCTGCACACAAGGATTTGCTCGCTATCTCGTGCAAATGCATGATGTCGAACAGCTGCAACGAGGTGTGGTCGTAGGGGGAGATAAGCGTTTCGGAGCCGAAGATTTTTGTAAGATCGTGGCCGAAGTCCTGGCCGGCAATGATATCCCTGTACACTTCACCGGCGCCGGCACGCCCACGCCAGCCATTTCCTACAGCGTGATAGAACGTGGCGCCATCGCTGCCGCCAATATCACTGCCAGCCACAATCCCTCAGCCGATAATGGCTTTAAGGTGCGGGATGCCAATGGTGGCGCCATCGATCCGCACGGACTAGACATCATCGAGTCTGCTATCCCCGACTCGATTGATGAGGTCAAACAACTCGATTTTGACGAGGCCGTTAGGCGTGGACTCATACAACATTTTGACCCCAAACCGGCGTATTACCAACAGGTCGAGCGCCTCATCGATCTGAGACCAATACGCGATGCTGGCTTGAGGGTCGTCGTAGATAACATGTGGGGGAACGGCGCCGGTTGGTTGAGTGAATTGCTGGCCGGTGGCGCCACAGAAGTGATCGACATCCATGCCGAGCGCAATCCGATCTTCCCGGAAATGGATCGCCCTGAACCGATCCCCCCCAATGTAGATGCCGGTCTGGCAGCAGGTGTTCGACACCAGGCCGATTGTGTTTGCATCATGGATGGCGACGCCGACCGCTGTGGCTTCGGCGACGAACATGGCAACTTCGTCGACCAACTGCGCGTGTTTGGCTTGCTGGGTATGTACTTCCTGGATGTACGCGGCGCCCGCGGCCCCATTGTCAAGACCTTGAGTTCGACAGGCATGCTGGACAAACTGGGACAACGCTTTGATGTACCCGTATACCAGACCGGTGTTGGCTTCAAATATATCGCCCCGAAAATGATAGAAATCGATGCTCTGATCGGCGGCGAAGAAAGTGGCGGCTATGCCTTTCATGGCCATGTGCCCGAACGGGATGGTATCCTTGCCAATCTCTTTCTGCTGGATCTGATGGTGCAAACAGGGCTGAAACCCCCCCAACTGCTTGAGCGGCTGTTTGATATGGTCGGGGGGCCGCACTACTACGACCGCATCGACACCCGCCTTCCTTCCAATGCCTTCAAGACCGAAGCCAAAGTCCGCCTCGATGCCGTTCAGCCCGATTACATCGGCGGATTGAGGTGCATAAGTAAAGTCACCGTCGACGGCTACAAATTCAACCTAGAAGATGGCGGCTGGCTTCTAATCCGCTTTAGTGGCACAGAACCCCTTATCCGTGTGTATTGCGAGACTGTTCATGGAGACAAGGTTGCAAGTATCCTGGCTGACGGCAAGAAACTGGCGGGAATCGCCTAGATTCATCCCCACGGAAACGTTTGGCAAGTCCACATATTTTCGTTATGATCATAGCATCGATTCTGAAAGTTCTGGAGACAGCTATGCCAACCCTCGAAGTTACTATTAGTGAGACAACCTACAGTTCACTGAAAGAAAAGGCAGACGAACATGACCGACCTATCGAATCAGTGGTCCAGGATGCACTCCATACCTTTTTGCAGACATCTTCGTCAAATGTGAATAAACCTGTGAGTGGTTCAGACCAAAAAAGGGGACGGCAGGCGAAGATTCATGTCGAAGCCGAGCTATGGCGAACACTACCTGAAGAGATACGGCATAGTTACGGCAACGTGTTTGTTGCTGTTCACAAGGGCGAGGTTGTCGACCATGACCTGGATCGATTGCTGTTGTATCGTCGAATACGCGCACAATTCGGGGACATCCCAGTCCTCATCACACCGGCGCAAGCACCTTCGCCGCGAACATTTCAAGTGATTAGCCCAAGGTCAGAACGTCTGCCATGAGCAATTCACATGATGGTGAATACTTCCCGGCGTTTCCAGCCCTCGATATTGGCCTACGTACACCAGATGGCGGACAAACACAAAAGATGCGATCAGGGCTCATAGATACAGGTGCAGACATCACTTTGGTTCCACAAACGCTTCTAGATGAGATTGAAGCTCCTGAATTAGATGAGGTGCGACTGCGAAGCCATTGGGGTGAATCCATTACAGTAACGACCTATTTGGAAGACCTCCAAATCAGTGCAGAAATACTTCCCGGTGTGGAAGTTGTGGGGGATGCTATTGGTGAAAAAGTCTTGCTCGGACACAACGTGCTCAACAGTCTCGTCTTGCTTATTGACGGACCCAATGAGATCACAGATGTTCTGACAAAACGGTTATCATGATGGTAGAACGAAAGCCCGTCACTCAACTTGTCGACTCGCATTGTCACCTCGACCTATCCCATTTCGACGACGATCGAGATGACGTAGTCGCCCGAGCTGAAGCGGCTGGAGTGAAAACCATCGTCACTATCGGCATCGATCTTCCCCATAGTGCCGCCGCCATTGCTCTGGCTGAACGCTATCCTCAGGTGTACGCTACGGTCGGTGTTCACCCCAATGATTGTCAAGACTTCGGACCAACCGCTCTGGTCGAGATCAGGCGTATGTCCGAGCACCCCAAAGTGGTTGCGATAGGTGAGATCGGGCTAGATTATTATTGGGATCGCACGTCTCCGGATCGACAAAAAGAGGTCTTTCAGCAGCAACTCGACCTGGCTGCCGAGTTGGGTCTACCGGTGATCATCCATAACCGTGAAGCCCACGAAGATGTGCGGGCTCAATTGCGTACCTGGGTCACAAAGGGTAGCCTGCCAGGATCCTCCCTCTCGCAACGCCCCTTCGCCGGTGTGCTACACAGCTTCTCCGGCGACCTGTCCATGGCCGAAGAAGCCTACGAGTGGGGATTCATATTGGGTTTAGCCGGACCCGCCACCTTCAAAAATGCCCGCCAACTGCATGCCCTCGTTCCTCATCTTCGCCCCGACCGCTTAATGGTAGAGACCGATGCCCCCTATCTCACCCCTCATCCCTACCGTGGTAAACGGAACGAACCCGCTCGCGTCCGCCTTGTAGCCGAGAAATTGGCCGAACTATGGGATATACCCTTTACAGAGATCGAACGACTCACAACCACCACAGCCCAAACATTCTATGGAATAGTCGCGTAGTCTGTTAGTCGTCTGGTCGGGTGGTCTCCTGGTCGGGCAGCTATCGACGAGGCGACCGAAAGACCACGCGACCATCCGACCACGCGACCATCCGACCACGCGACCATCCGACCACGCGACCATCCGACCACGCGACCACGCGACTATCCGACCACGCGACCATCCGACCACGCGACCACCTGACCACGCGACCATCCGACCACGCGACCACCCGACCACGCGACCACCTGACCACGCGACCACGCG
Organism: Chloroflexota bacterium; assembly: GCA_024224665.1. Taxonomy (GTDB): domain Bacteria; phylum Chloroflexota; class Anaerolineae; order J102; family J102; genus PIVW01. The sequence continues at coordinate 5,061 of JAAENG010000542.1, forward strand.
ACCACGCGACCACCTGACCACGCGACTATCCGACCACGCGACCACCCGACCACGCGACCATCCGA
>JAAENG010000543.1 GCA_024224665.1 Chloroflexota bacterium
ACCACAGGCTGGCATAGGGAATCAAGGCTATCAGCTTGGCCACGGGCAGCAAGAAAAACCCGACCATTGTGGCAATTCCCCCCGCAATCATGATCGGTGGCTGTACTGGAATAATGAGCAGATTTGCAATAAAGGAGATCAAAGAGAGACGTCCGAAATAGTAAACGACGAGGGGCATGGTCGTGATCTGGGCGGCTATTGTGACCAACAACGCTTCGGCCAGAAGGGTATTGGCGACTTTTGGGATACGATTGCCGATGCGGGCATCCCAACTGCGCTGTGGCGGCTGGCTGAACAGAATCAACCCCAAGGTGGCCATGGCGCTCAGTTGAAATCCCACATCCCACAATGTCAGGGGATTGATCACCAACATGACGATGGCGGCTACAAAGAGTGAGACGATTGCCGTACTTTGGCGGCCCAGGCCAATGGCAATCACATAGAGACTGCCCATAAGGGCGGCGCGGGTGACGGCGGCGGCATCGGCGCCTACCAGCAGTGTGTACAAGATGATGCCGCTTAGGGTAAGGATGACAGCGACCCTTTTTCGCCGCCCCAACAGCCGTGTGAACAGACCCAGCAGAATGCCGGACACGATGGCAATGTTGGATCCAACCATCACGTTATAAACATGGCGCCATACCTTTCACGCTCATGGTTTCCCTGACAACACCTGAACCATAATCGCCGATATAGTACAACAACCGAACATGTGAATGCGATTGCTTGGGGCAGACCTTTCTGCTAGAATGGCAACATCGCTGGAGCTTCCTGTAACCACTATGCAAACCAATTCTGCTTCTCCGGACTTCCTAACAGCGGAACTCCAGGCCCACGGACTGCATTTCGTTGTTGGTCAACGCTACGCAAAAGCTGCCCCCAGATTGGAACCTGATGAGCTATTGGCTGAGCTTGCTCTACAACAGGACGCTCGACTGCGTTCCGCGCTCATCCCGTTATTCCTGCAAAATACTCAGTTAGCCGACTCATTGCCTTCGGCGCTGGCGGGTCTTGACGCCCATGGTCAGATGACCTTAAAGGTGTATTACACGGCGGCCGTCATGCTGCAAGATGAATTCGTTTCGGAATTACAACGCCTAGTTCCAAATTGGAGTCCTATAGCCGATCTCTATTCATGTGAGTTGGGTGTTGATCAAGATGCAAGTGGTGATGTGCGTTTGTATCAGTTAGGTGAATTTCATGCCAGACTTACTGGCTTGGCCATTAACTGGCCTGGCACCTACCGCCATGCGGCCATGCGCCTGATCCTGCGCCTGAAACAGGAGGCCCGATGGACAGCCTAGCTGTCCAAGAGGTGCAAAACTTTCTGAAGCATTTGGGAGCGGTCTATGATACGCCAACCACGCTCTACTTGATCGGCGGTGGTGCACTTTGTCTGCTGGGAAATCCACGCCGCACCTTGGACCTCGATTTTACCCTCACTCTTTCGGAAGAAACGGAAGAGCTTATGGGCGCCATGAATTCTGTGGCCGACCAACTGCATATCGAGCTTGAGGTGATCACGATTGAGGAATTTATCCCTCTACCTGAAAATGCACACTCACGACACGAGTATGTCGGTCAATTCGGTCAAATCGAAGTGTATGTGTTTGATCCATACACCATCGCCCTCAGCAAACTGGCGAGGGGATTCGAGGCAGATATTCAGGACATCCTCTTCCTGCTGGAAAACAGTTTCATAGAGATCGAGACATTGGAAATCTTTGTTGAGGAGGCGATTCCCGTTGCCTGGGATCATGATGTGGATCCTTCGGATATGAAGCAGTACATGAGGGAAGTTCGACGTCTTTATGGGAATAGAAGCAGATAACAATCTATAGGTCGTTGCCCTGAACGTAAGGAGCAGGTTAGGATCTTCCAAGAAATAAAACATCCAAGGATTCTTGGAAAAATCCGTGAGCAACTCCAGAAAATACATCCAGTTTGGGATAATTATTTTTCTGGAGTTGCCTTACGCTCGCCTACCGCTGCATAACATCCTGCGAATAAGGTCGGGCGAGGAGGTTGAACGAGTGGCCATCGCTGATGATCTCGACGACGGCATCGTTGGGGATGCTTGAGACGAGCGTGGACTCAGCCAGGATATCCTGCACGGCAGGCGGATAGGTCGTCCCCTCCGGCTGGAGGATAATTTGTGGCCGTACGTGGGCGAGTAAGTCGGGATGAGGCCAAGTTCCCGTGCCGGGGTAGGGTGCAGGCAACAAGGTTAGAGATTCAGGAAGCTGGTCGAGCACAGCAAGCTGCGATTCCTGCGTGTTTTCGAAAGGCAGAAGGGTGGTGAATTCTTGATTTTGAAGTAAAAACAGCAAGGAATCGTCTCGAGATTGGGGCACATGCAGGAGTGTCAAAGTCACAGCATTGTCAAGGTTGATTGTCATTCCAGCCTGGAGGTCCGTAGGAAGCAAGCTGTTTTCTGCTTTGAGATCAACCGCATCGACATCAGGCCGAGTGAGTATGTGGAGATCGAGGGATTGATTACCGCCCGGAAGACTCCTGAGGATGCTGTCGAGCGGATAAACAGGCGATTCTCTGGCCGGGTCCAGAAGGATGCGGTTGCCGCCAGGGGTGATGATCAAGAAAGCCGCCCCTTGTTCTCGCCCCAGCAGTTGCAGATGTAAGCGGCCATCGGGCTGGCTCTCGACGTACGTTGCACCGGTCCACAGCGGCAAAATCAGCAACGCTGCTAAGACCGAACCCCGCACCAGAAAAGGGCGCCATCCATCAGGGATGAGTGTGGTTGCCCGCTGCTCTTGGCGCAGAACCCACCACAGAAAGCCTGCGCCAAAAGCCAGATAATAGAGCCCGGAAAGCAAGCGCCCGAAAGTGCTCACCTCCAACGATCCGTAGGGGATGCGCGCCAGCTTCTCGACCACGAAGACAGTCCACCACAGGCTGGCATAGGGAATCAAGGCTATCAGCTTGGCCACGGGCAGCAAGAAAAACCCGACCAT
>JAAENG010000544.1 GCA_024224665.1 Chloroflexota bacterium
CAAAGGCACCTGTGCCTATAAGCAAAGGCGCCTTCACCTGCAAACACAGGGAACCGCCTTTGTTTATGGTTGTTTCCAAACAGGCAATTATTGCGGGCTCTTTCGGAATTTGCGTGGCTTCTACTAGAAAGGCGCGGTTCGTTTGCACAACCATCACGCAACACGCAATACGCAACACGCAACACGTGTTTTTCTAGGACCACACGAAATCCTGTTGAAGCTTATTGCGCTAACGCTTGCTCGATGATCTGCTGAAATACTTCGTAGGGCTGAGCACCGCTGATAAAGGTGCCGTTAATGAAAAAGGCAGGCGTACCGGTCACGCCAGCGGCCACGCCCTCTTGGAAGTCCTCAGAGACATCTGCTAGCACAGCTTCATCTTCCTGACAGGCGGCGAACGCTTCCACATCCAGCTCCAATTCGCCGGCAAATGCGAGGTAAGCCTCGATGTCATCACTCTGGCCCGACCAGCGGTTCTGTTCTGAGAATAACTTGTCATGCATCTGCCAGTATGCATCCTGTTGGCCCGCGCATTCGGCAGCGACCGAAGCACCCACGGCCTGGGGATGCAGATTCGTAAGTGGGAAATCCTTGAATACATAGCGAACCTTGCCCGTATCCACGTACTCCGACATTAGCGCTGGGTATGTTTGTTCAAAGTATCGTTGGCAGAACGGGCACTGATAGTCGGAGAATTCGACAATCACTATCGGTGCGTCCGCATCGCCCTTTGTCGCCACAGATTCGTCGGCGAAATCAGTATCCGGTGTCGGCGATGGTGTAACCGTGGCAACGGTATCAGGCAATTCACCAGATTCAGCTTGAATGATTAAGGCATCGATAATGGCGGCAAATTGCTGAGGTTGCATCAAACCTTGAATAAGATGGCCATTGACGACAAAGTTGGGTGTGCCTCGAATGCCATATGTCTGGCCATCACGATAATCCTCGGCGATCAATTCGCGAGTCGCTTGCTCGTCGATACAGATCTGCAAAGCGGCGCCGTCCAGTCCTAGCTCATCGGCGGCAGCGACCATCGCCGCAACCGGATCTCCGCTACGCCAGGAGTCCATATTATCGAAAATCCAGTTGTGCATCGACCAAAAATCACCCTGCACCCCCGCACATTGCCCGGCCAGGCCGGCGACGAATGCCGCTTCGCCACCAACGACTGGATACTCTTTGTAAACCAATTGCAGTTTTCCGGTATTGATATACGCTTCTTCCAGAAGCGGAAGCACTTCACTACGGAAGCGCTCACAATACGGTCAGGTATAGTCGGACCACTCATACATGACCACCGGTGCTTCGGGATCACCCAGGGTGGCAGCAGGACGTGGGACAGGGTTGAAATTCTCGACGATTGGGGGCAGCACAATCGCTGGTGCTACGGCCTGCATCTGCTCGGACTCTGCTGTCGGCGGATTGTCATCGATAGCCGGAACCGTGTCTCCCGGACTTCTGGGGGCTGCCGCCTCTGGTGAGTCAGATGCGGTATCTTCAACCTTTTCCGATTCAGATTGGACAACCGCCGTAAGTGTTGCCTCTACTGCAGCTTGCACCTCCGCCCCCGTGTCTTGCGATGCCGCCGGTAACTGTCCCGTGCAAGCAGAAGCAAAGAGAGCGAGCAGAACAACTAGTACAATGAAATATACTCGATACATAGATAGCCTCAACATAGATAGATAGCCTCAACATAGTTAGTTAGTTAGTTAGTTAGTTAGTTAGTTATTGGTTCTCGCCCGTACCCTCATCTGCCAAAACGTCCAATAGACGATTCAGATCAGTTGGTCTGACGGCACCGGCGGTCACGTAGTTTATCACACCTTGTTGGTCAATAAAGAAAGTTGTCGGCAGGCCAAACACCCGGTAACGACGCGAGAGTGTCTGATCCCGGTCCAAACCGATGGGAAATGTTACACCTATATCATGTACGAAAGCCTGCACGTCCTCTGTACCCTCACCTACATCCACACCCAATACCACCACCCCTCTCTCGAGGTAGCTCTCATAGGTCTGTTGTAACAAAGGCATTTCCTCACGGCACGGCCCGCACCAGGTCGCCCAGAAATTGAGGATCACAGCCTGGCCGCGCAGATCACGCAAGGCCAGAGTCGAGCCGTCCAGGGTGGCAACCTGGAAATCAGGAGCCAGGTTCCCCACCATAAGCCCTTCCGTAGGCGCAAACTCAACCAGAATCTTGACATCCAGTGCTTCTTTTCGATCGTTCAACCAGGCATCCCGCCGCATTGCTGTATCGCCGGGAGGAATGTCAGCCAGGATGATATCTTCCAGATAATTACTGGCTAAAAGCGCGCGGTTCAGTTCCTGCCGCCATTGTTGCCGGGTCAAACCAACATCGGTGAACAGCTCTTGCAGGTGATCCTGATCACGCCCTGCCACAAACAGGATTCGGGCCTCTTCTTGATCAATTTGCTCTGCTGTCAGTGTGTGTCCCTGTTCTTCGGCCTCCTGCACGATAAAATGGTCTTCGACAAAACTTTCGAAAGCCGATTGATCATCGACGATGCTTCCCGGCTCGCCCAACAATCGAACCATGACTTCGGCATAAGCACGCCCCTGTTGCCACTGAGCTTCGGAGATGGGCACACCATCGATCACTGCCAGCGCCCCTTGCAATAGGGCCGGGTCAACAGTGATCGTAGGCTCCGGCTTGGGTTCATCGTTCGACCCACAACCGGCCACAACTGCCATGAAGATGGCAGCCAACAGGAAGCGGGCGCACTTACGAGTGAGTTTACTGAAGGGTATGGAGGGTAATGGTTTCAAAGTGACTACCGGAGCGGAAACGCCGTGAAGACGTGAAACGTGAGGTCGCCTTGTGCGGTCATTTTTCATGTTTTGCGTTTTACGATTCAGCCTGAATCAAGGTCGGCCACACGAGGTCCAGTTGAACCAGTTTTCTTTTATGGTGTGGGAGTTCAGTGCACTGTTAAATAACTAACTTACATATGTCATTGCGAACGACGACCTCTGGTCGTTTGGTGAAGCAATCTCCAACTAGTTGGGCACAATCTGCGGACTTGGAGATTGCTTCGTCGTCCGGCCGCAGGTCGTCCGACCGCAGGTCGTCCCTCGCAATGACATAAACTTATTTGACAGTGTATTCAGTATAATGCTCATTGTCGTACCGAACAAATGGGTTGCGCAATTGAGGTGTGCGTCAAGATTTTGCATGGACAATTATGCTTCAGCCTGATGGCCAGATCCGGCGGTCTCGAACGCCAGATCTGGCGATCTGCCTGGAGCGCTGTATCCAAAATCCAAAAACCTGAAGCACACTCGATAGTTTGGTCAGCAGCTCCAAATTTGGCCGTGAAAAGAGAGAGTGCAACGCATTCAAGTCTAACCGGTACGACCCATTTTTGTGCCCATCAGACTTACCTTCTGGCTTGCTGAAGGCGTTGCACTGGGTACATAATTGGAATTACTGTAGTTTGGTAATCCACACGCGCACATGGCGCCTTCTTTGATACAATGATACAATGAACGACAAAGTGTTGCGTGCTGCGCTAACGACGCACACATCAGTAGGGCTGAGATTTCAGAGAGGCGCACGAGCAGCAGGGTATGCAGGCGCACTGAAAACCGCATAACTACTACTATCCATGGTCACTTTCACCTGAGGAGGCAAGACATGAATCGACAAAACCTATTTCGAGCAATCGTTGTCACGGGCCTGATTTTCTTGCTCGCGGCCACTTTGATCCTGGCCCAGGAAGGAGAGACACCCACGTCTGAACCGCTGGCCGCGGCTGCAGCTGTGGGCACCGCCTTCACCTACCAAGGCCAGTTGGAAAACGGCGATGGCCCGGTCAACGCTAGCTGTGACTTCGAATTTGCGCTGTACGACGCGGCTACTGATGGCAGGGGCGCCAGCCCCCTCGCAAAGACAGCCACCGTTAGCGATGGATTATTCAGCGTCACACTCGACTTCGGCGCCGGCGCTTTTAATGGCGAAGCCCGCTGGCTGGAGATCGCCGCCTGCTGTCCCAGCACATGCACGCCCACCACCCTCGACCCGCGCCAGGAGTTGACGCCTGCGCCCTATGCCTTGTATGCCCCGCCCTCCGATGTCAAGCAACTCATTCAGGACTTTGTGGTTGCGTCTGGTGAAAGCGTGACTGCCGGGGATGTGGTTGGTTTTCTTGACGGATACGTTCATCAGGGGTCGAGTCCTGGCTCCGAGCACGTGTTCAACGCCGACAGTGCCGGCGAGATGTCGGCAGCGGCGCTTTCCTCCACCCAATTAGTGGTGGCCTATAGGGATAAAGGCAACTCCGATTTCGGCACGGCGGTGATTGGCGATGTTTCCGGCGCCACCATCACCTATGGCCCCGAAGTCGTGTTCAACTCCGACGGCACCTCCTACATCTCGGTCGCGGCGCTTTCTTCCACCAAGTTCGTTGTGTCGTATTCGGATGACGTAAACTCGAAACACGGCACAGCGGTAATTGGCGATGTTTCCGGCTCGACCATTAGCTTTGGCAACGAATACGTGTTCAACCCCGACGACACCACCGCTACCGCCCCCACCAACCCCATCTCGGCGACATCGCTTTCCTCCACCAAGTTCGTGGTGGCGTATAGGGATGGTGGTAACTCCGATTCCGGCACAGCGGTGATCGGCGATGTTTCCGGATCGACCATTAGCTTTGGCACCGAGGCCGTGTTCAACTCCGGCGACACTGCCTACATCTCGGTTGCGGCGCTTTCCTCCTCCAAATTCGTGGTGGCTTATACGGATGAAGAAAACTCCAAATACGGCACAGCGGTGATTGGCGATGTTTCCGGCTCGACCATTAGCTATGGCTCCCAGCACGTGTTCAACTCCACCGAGACCAAACATATCTCAGCTGCGGCGCTATCCTCCACCCATTTCGTAGTAGCCTATGCAGATGGGGATGGGGATGGCCCCTCATCGGACATGTTCGGCACAGCGGTGATCGGCGATGTTTCCGGATCGACCATTGACTATGGCAACGAGTACGTGTTCAACGTCACCAGAACAGAATTGATCTCGACCGCGGCGCTTTCCTCCACCCAATTCGTGGTGGCCTATTCGGATGTTAATAACTCCGGTTTCGGCACAGCGGTGATTGGCGATGTTTCCGGATCGACCATTGACTATGGCAACGAGTACGTGTTCAACCCCGCCGTCACCACCGATAATTCCGCCGCGGCGCTTTCCTCCACCCAATTCGTGGTGGCTTATACGGATAATGGTAACTCCGAGTACGGCACAGCACTGGTGATTGGCCCGATTGGCAGTACAGTAGGAATTGCCGGGGAAACGAAGACTGATGGAGAAACTGTGCCGGTGATCATCGGCGGCGTTTCTGATGTGCATTCAGGTCTGACACAGGGAGAGATCTACTACATTGACATATCGGGAGATCTAACCACATCCGAAACGGATAGGCGGATCGGTTTGGCGATCTCTGATACCGAGCTACTCCTGGACATCGAAATCCACTGAGGCTGAGTCTCGTTCACTCAGTGGATATCTGGTAAAAGAAGAAGCCCTATCAAACGTATTTCAGGAGAAGCAACATGAAAAGCATCGCTAAAGCTAGATGGGAAATCCTGGTTGCCCTGCTGGTGCTGGCCCTGTTCCTTGTCGTTTCGACAACCCTGGCCCAATCGGGTGGAGGTTACGACCTCAGCTGGTCCACCGCCGATGGTGGGGGGGGTACCTGGAGCACGGGTGGCGGTTACAGGCTGGGCGGAGCCGTCGGCCAAGCGGATGCCGGAGCAAAGCATACAGGTGGAGAATACGCTCTTCAGGGCGGGTTCTGGCATCCAGTTTGCAGGCCAGTGGCCATGGATGTGACCGTCACCTGCAACGGGAATCAAGTGCAACTGGATTGGATATCCGACGCAGCTAACAAAACCTACGCCATCTATCGCGCCGCCTCACCCTACCAACTTCCTGACCCGAGCAGTCCCCTGGCTACGGTCCTGAGCCCGCCGTGGGATGACGCCCCGAATACCTGTGGTGACCCGGGCAACAACTACTACTACGTCGTACGTTCGGTCTGCATTGGCGCCCACGCCGACGGCGACGAGCGCGCAGAGTTCGATTTCGACCTCGTGCCGGGATCATAGCGCCAGAAGCAGTCAGGCTGTTGCGTTGAAGCCTGACTGCTTGTACATCTTCATGCAGAAACTCGTTCCGCCAGTCAGGGCACTGCAATCTGAATGCTATCGATCACAACCGGAGATTTGTCAGCCTTATCGAAGTAGTTGCCAAATCGTTCCACTTCATCAGTGTCATCCCGGCGCAGATCCTCTACAAACTGATACGAGACTGTTTGGTAGAGCAGCTCCGCCTTCAGTGTGAAGGGGCCTGTGTGATCCGATACATCCACTTGATAAGTAATTGAATCTCCACCGCCGCTGAAGTCCTCATCATCTGAGGCGAGCCCTTTTACGGAGATTGCGTCGGAGGCGGTTGTCTTGACAAAACCCAAAGGCAAGATGCGATTATCTTTAAGGTATGTGGCGGCTTCGATAAGGGTATGTGTCAGATCACCGTTGACATCACCCATGATAGCCTCATAAATCTGCACTTGATCAGGTCGGGTGATCAGATCATAGTGGGGTTCGTACAACTCTGGGTCCAGATCAGCAGCATTGCCGTTAATTCCACCGTGTGGCAAAGGACGTCCAGAATCAAAAATAAGTCGCCCTGACGCATCAGAAACCGTAACATACAGCCAGACCCGACGGGAGGGATAGCCGCTGGGCAGTTTGTGGCCGGCCGTACTCTTTATTTGCACATCGGCCATCAACTGCCCATCTTCGACATCAGAACTCGTAATTGAAAGCCCTGCCGTTTGTTCTTGAAGCTGTGTGCGGGTACGCTCTATTGTCGCAGCAAAATCATCTGTCGAAGCTCGTAACCCGAGTTCCTCAACACGTGACTGTAATATCTGCAGCATGAAGACGTTGCCACCTACGAAGTAATGCTGATGAAAGGGTTCCTGTCCTGGAGCGGCACGAAAAATGGAAACAGCACCTTGCGCTACCGGCATGTGGCAGTCCTGACACTGCGCCTTATGCCCATCATCCTGGCTGTAACTGCTATGTTGCCACTCCAGATAGGGTACCTGCTCCGGGAACAGTCCGCTTTTACCATCAGGGGCAGCAAAAGCAGTGAAGAGGGTGTGGCAAGTTGCGCAGAAACTGGACGTTTGCATGTGCTCACCCTGTTTGGGATCGTAACCGGACCCAGCTCGCATGATCGACGCAAACATGCTCGGAGGATCGGGATAGGGCCCAAACAAAGCGCGGTCAGGGAACTGCGTGGCCATATCGACCACAAAATGCCCGCCAAAGGAAGCGTCCGTTCCCAAACCGTCCGCCTGGATCTGGTGGCAGAGCGCACATGAAACGCCATCCATGGCTTCGTTATAAAACTGATTTTCGGGATTGAGGAAACCCTCGCCAAACATCTTTGGCGCCTGTCCTTGATCGACGGCCTGCGTGTAAGCCATGGGCATGTGGCAGCGCGAACAGGTAGCCTCGATCTCAGCGCCCGCCTCCGGGTTCCGCCTAACCTCTGTGCTGACCTTGGCCAGATACAAGGGATCTCGAGCCGCATTGGCCATCATAGTCGAACGCCAGTGCGTGCTGTTGGTAACATCGGCGCCGGCCTCATCCTCCAGATCTGAATGGCAATTAGCGCAGAGAGCTGGTCCTGCAAAACTATCGCCTCTGAAGTCGTGCAGGGGCAGGCCAGGGGCAGGTTCGACCGGATCTGGCTGAGGGGGTAACAGTGGAAAACTCATAGCATTGCCGGTCAATGGCATAAAGACGTCAGTTTGTGGTGATGAGGGCAGCCAGATCGGGCCATCCTCATGCAGAGGTACCCCTTTCACGACTCCAAAACTGACGACCATCATGACGCCTGCCAAAACCACTGTAAATAACGAAAATGTACGACGTTTCATCATCCTTCTCCTGTCAAAAAAACTGGGGGCAAGGCTGGCGCCCGATGTCTATTTGTACACATGTAATACCATTGTTTTATAGTCGCTGTAAAGGCGTTAAGCTAATTTTGCTTTGACAATCGTTAAATCGAACGCATACAACGCAGTAAAGGCCGATCTTCGCAGATCTAAAAACACAAAATCAGTGTAATCTGTGGTTGGTTTTGGCGCTGATGAACCATTTTCGTGTGCTACCGTAGTAATCACATTCTATCAAACTGGCAATGGTTGTTTATATCAACTATTGTAGGCTACTGTACCCTCTGTCACAAACTACGATCAACAGGGAGATCGTTATGTTCCCTACAGCAAAGATCTGTTATTTCACCCATAATGGAACGAATGTTCGGTTTTTCCAGCTCTACACAATTTGATCATGCCAGATATCTTACACGAAGTTCTGATTGATGCTCCACCAGCAGTGGTCTACGATGCCATCTCCCAAGAAAGGGGGCTGCAAGCTTGGTGGACGCGCGATTGCACTGTAGACAGCAGCGTAGGTTCGGTAGCGCAGTTTCGCTTCGATGGCGGTAGGGTCACCTTCAGCATACGGATCGATGAGCTGGACGAAAATGAACGTGTTGTCTGGTACTGTCTCGGCGGTGATCCTGAATGGCAAGATACTCGAATCGTGTTTGAGATATACGAAAAGCACGGACTCACGGCCGTTGATTTCAGGCATCTGGATTGGCGCAGTACAGAAGGCATCTTCGCGATGTGCAGCTATGACTGGGCAAAGTATCTCACCAGTTTAAAATCTTATGCCGAAACCGGACAGGGTCAGCCCCATCGGGGATAGTGCCAGATACACATTGAGCGCCTACATTCACCACCTAGGAGTAACATCATGCCACGCGTAGTACATTTTGAATTTGCAGTCGAAGATGCTGAACGAGCGATAGCCTTTTACCAGAAAGTCTTTGGTTGGCAGATCATGAAGTGGGAAGGGCCCGTAGATTATTGGCTGATTGGTACCGGGGAAGAGGGTGAGCCAGGTATCGATGGCGCCTTGATGCGCCGCCAGGAAGACTGGCCCAGTATCATCAATACGGTCGATGTCAAGGATCTGGACGCCAGCCTCCAGGCAGTGCAAGATCAGGGTGGCGCTCTTGCCGGCCCAAAAACAACGATCCCTGGCGTTGGTTATATGGCTTATGTCAAGGACACTGAAGGCAATATCTTCGGGATGATGCAAAGTGATCCCGCAGCCACAGGGGAAGCGTAAGGCGAATTCCAAGAAAATGATGTGGTGCGTGGTGCGTGGTGCGTGGTGCGTATTGCGTGTTGCGTGTTGCGTGTTGCGTGTGATCCAATCGACATGGCTGCATAGTCGGAACGATATGTTCAACAGTG
>JAAENG010000545.1 GCA_024224665.1 Chloroflexota bacterium
ATTCATCTCGAGAATATGCACATGATGAGTGAGCCGGTCGAGCAATGCACCGGTCAGGCGTTCTGTGCCAAATGTCTCTGTCCATTCCTCGAAGGGTAGATTGCTGGTGATCAGCGTGGAGCCTTGCTCATAGCGTTGTGAGATCAGTTCAAACAAGAGTTCTGCCCCGGTTTTGCTGAGTGGCACAAAGCCGAGTTCGTCGATAATCAGCAGCTTGACCTTTGCCAACTGTTGCTGGCGGCGTAGTAGGCGTTTCTCGTCGCGGGCTTCCATAAGTTCATTGACCAGGGCAACTGCTGTTACAAACGCCACCGGCAGACCCTTTTGACAAGCCGCCAGCCCCAATGCGAGAGCGACATGGGTTTTGCCTGTACCTGATGGACCAAGGGCGATGACATTCTCCCTACGCTCGATCCATTCACAACGCGCCAGTTCCAGTACCATCATCTTGTTCAAAGATGGTATTGCGGTGAAGTCAAAGCTGTCCAGGATTTTGATGGATGGGAATTTTGCGGATTTGATCCGCCGTTCGACCATTCGGCGTTCCCGGTCAATGAGCTCCAATTCTGTCAGCCGTGCCAGATAACGCACATGATCCACCCCCTCTGCCGCACAGATACGGGCCTGCTTGTCATGCTCGCGCAGGAAAGTTGGCAGCCTCAGCGTTTTAAGGTGATGGGCCAGCAACAGTTCAGGAGCTTTACTCATGACGCCCCGTCGCCAAGAAGGCTCATATAGGAAGAGACAGAAGTTGTGGCGACGTTCGTGCGGGGCAGAAACGGATAAACATCCAGATCCAACCTTGGTGGACGATGTTCCACACGGCATAGCACCAGATGTTTGATGGCATAAAAGCTGATCGCGCCCAACTTCAGGGCGTCTTTGATTGCAGCATGCAACGTTTCCATCTCGAAGCGTTCCAGCAAGCGCAGGACCTGCACGTATTCCCGCTTGCCAGTTTTGCCCTGCCTTGCTTCCAATAGCCGATGCAAGGTTTTGAACGTTTCGGGTAAATCCCAGCCTTGCAGCGGGGCTGCTTGATCAAACGCCATGATCTTGTGCTCAATCAGTCGCAAATAATGTACTGGATCGAATACTATGTCTTCTTTGTCATAGGATCGGGGATGGTCGGCAATCGTCTCGGCGCCACAGCCAATTACCACACGGCCAACAAAGCCCTTGATCCAAACCTCTCGATGACCATAGGCAACAGGCACGGAGTAATCATTGCCTCGATACCGTACCACGGACGTGGATGTCACCTGGCCACTTTGCAGATCG
>JAAENG010000546.1 GCA_024224665.1 Chloroflexota bacterium
CCTATGGCGCAGGCATTGTGGTGATCTTCATTGGCATTGGTTTGTTGGCAGCTCCTGTCATCATCCCCTTCGCCCAGCACCCGGTGACGAACATGATCATCGGCGGGCTTTTCATCTACTTTGCGTTCACATTGTTCGGGGTCATTTCCCTGAACCCGCCGGCCTTCATGTTGAAGATGGCTGGACAAGCCTCGATGAAAGGCGGTTTGGTCGGGGTGTTCCTGATGGGTGCAACCCTTGTCATCACCTCCTTCACTTGCACAGCGCCCTTTGTGGGTACCCTGCTCGGCTCAGCCGCCGCAGGCAACGCGGGAGTGGACGGCATCATTCGCATCATCGTCGGCATGGGAGTCTTCGGATTGGTAATGGCGATACCCTTTGTGATTCTTTCCTTGGTGCCTGGCAAGTTGCAACAAATGCCTAGTGCCGGTGGCTGGATGAACACCATTAAGGTTTTCATGGGGTTTGTCGAGCTGGCTGCAGCGTTCAAATTCATCTCGAACGCTGACGTGGTCATGCAGTGGGGCATCTTAGGCCGCGAGTTGTTTCTGTTGATCTGGATCGCCATCTTCTTGGTAGCAGCCGCTTATCTGGTGATCGGCGCTATGAAGTCGGGAAGACACGTGGGGCGCTTGGGCATGGGCGCGGCGACCTTGGCTTTCACGGTCATGTTAGGCACGTACTTGCCCGGAAAGCCGGCTGGTTTTGTTCTTACATCTTTGCTTCCCGATTATTCGGACACCTGGATTCGAGATCTAACAGGATGGGGCGGTCTCAAAGTAGCCAAGCACTCCTTAGTCGAAGATGATGTACAAGCTGCGGTGGCTCTTGCCAAAACTGAAGAGAAATTATTGCTGCTGAACTTCACCGGCAAGTCATGAGTGAACTGTCGCCTGATGGAGAGAGGAACCTTCATCAACTCGGCGGTCGCCGAGGAACTAGAAAACAACTTTGTCGAAGCTCGCATGCATACCGACCGGCATCCGGAATTCCGGGATTTCGAAATGCTATTGATCAAGACGGTAGGACAACCCATCTATGTTGTTGTTTCAGCCGACTCAGATCTGGACTTTACTAGCGAGGGCTACGATCCCGGCACGGTCAAAATCCTTGCCCGCCAGGACGGCGTTCTCAACGCCTTGATCGACCCAAGTAGCTTTGCCGATTTCCTAAAGAGCAGCCAGTAACCAGAGTGCTCTCAAACCAAAAACCCCGTGTCCCGGTTCGTCCGTGGCACGGGGTTTCTGTTTGGGCCTTATCCGGGGCGACCTAAGCCCCGACATATGCTAGAGTTCCGCCTCAACCCAATTTCGATCCCCTCTCCGCCATGTCGCAACAACCCACCAAACCCCAACTCGTGCTCCACGAGAACACCAAGTTCTCCTCCCAAGCCATCCACTTGGCCGGCAACGCTTTCAAGCACTGCATTTTTGATCGCTGCACCCTGGTCATGACCAACGCACCGGCCCACTTTGAAGGCTGTCAATTCACCGCCTGCAACTGGCGCATCGAATTCGACATCATGCACGGCGACCCGAACACCACG
>JAAENG010000547.1 GCA_024224665.1 Chloroflexota bacterium
AAACGGCCACGCCAAAAAGTGGTCGTCAAAAGCCGGCAAAGCGCCCAAGTGGCCTGATTTCGGCTCGATTATCCAATTGTAAAGGTTCGATTTCAACTCGACTCACGTCGAGCTGGGTTAAGCTTTGTCAAAAGTCCAATATTCAGCGCTTCTTGAGTGATACGATACAGACCCACTTCGATTTCCGGCGGCAAGGCGCCCTCACCGCTAACCGTGAGCGTTGCCTTCAACCCTGCACGGGTTTCCACTGCCTCCAAACGGGATCGCAGCGCCGTTTCCAGGCCCAGTTCTTCGAGCACGGAGGGGCGCAATTCGAAAATAAGCAGGCGCATCTCCTGCAACGACTGTTGGGCAGATTTGCGCAGTTCTCGCAGGTGCTCGCCCACCACATCGTAGGCACCGGCGGCAAGCTGGCGAGAGGCCGCTTCGGCATAGAGCGTCAGGCTGTAAAGGGATTGTGTGACCGAATCGTGCAGATCGCGCGCCAGGCGATTGCGCTCCTCCAACACGGCCAGTTCCTCCGCCTGGGTTGCGTATTCCTGCAATTGCACGTGCGCCTCCTGTAGCTGCGCAAGCAACCCCTCGCTTTTCTCCTGTGCCTCTTCAGCCTGCCTTGTCATGGCAGCATACGAAGCGACGAAAAGGTAAGCGGCTGCATAGATGAAGATAAAGGGCAGGGCATCCACAAGTCCGTAGGAGATCACCAAACCCAATGCCGTCGCCAGGGCGAAAACGCCGACCCAGAAATAACCACGATTGCGGGGAAAGGCCAACATCGCCTGCACACACAGGGGAATAAAGAGGAGGGCAAAGTAATCGAGTAGTGGGGATAGGATCAGTAAGGCGAGAATCACACCTGTCTGTACTGCCAGGTAAACAGAGGAATACCCGCTGACACGTCTGGTGATACGGCGCTCGCTAATGAGGAGAACGCCATAAATCAGCAAAAGACCTCCTATAATCCACAGTAGGTCTCGTCGCTGTTCGTAATAATAGGACAGCCCGCGCGCCGCCACCGACGCATAAATCAGGACATAGAGCAATAAGGTTAGGGTGCTTCGATAGCGCGCCATGCGTACATCATATCCATCCTGGGCGTGATAGGGAAATGAAGTGCACTCTGACACCAGGAATGAACTGCGCCCAGTACAGAGAACACAGAATCTCTCGTGTCATCCTGAACGAACGTGAAGGATCTCGCGCTGATTGTACTCGTTCAAGGTCCGTGGAGATTACTTCACGTTACGACCATCGGTCGTCCCTCCTCTGGTCGTCGTTAGCAATGATATTCAGGATTTTCCTGGTATGCCTCGTGCATACCTTATGAGATCCCGACCGAGCAGGGGGAACCATATCAGGTAAAATGGGCCACTAATGTAGAGGAAGATGGTGCCTAGTGCCGGTGCGAAAAGTGCAACAAAGACATGTACCAAATCAAATCCGTTGGCGAAGAGGCCGGTGACAGCGGTTCCTTTGCTGAATTCTTTGCTACGCAACATGACAACCGAGATGAACACAAACGCGCCTTGCATGAAAATACCAGCCAGGAAACCCGCTGTAGTGTTCCACATGTCTGAGGCAATGACGGCCTCGCCCGCTGCTAAGAGTTGATCCTGTTGTGCGGCACTTGACGCTGTCGCGAATAGATCGCTGAGCCGGATCATCGAGAAGGCGGAGTGATTGGCAAGTGCGAGGATCGTACCCACGTAGATCAGGGCTGTAGCCAGCGCCGCGTAGACGGGATAGCTGCGTCTGAGACCTGCCAAGATGCCGAAGGGTGTGATGGTAAAGAGGCATATCAGGAGTAAGGTGGCGAAATCTAGGCGCAATACCCCTAAAAGTCCATCATGCTGCAAGACCGTGAAATATTCCTCAGCAGTGCTCGGTTCAGCGCCTGCGATGGTGCCCACAATGATGGTGATAACCACACATGCTAACTGAATCAAGGCAGCTACACCGCCGGCCATAGATAGTTTCCGCCATTGGGCGTCGATAGTTTCGGTAGAGTTGGTTTGGTTGAGTGCAGGTTGTGACATGGTTGGCTCCGAGAAGATTTGTTGGATTTATTACTACCGTGATACGTGAAACGTGAGGTCGCTCCTATAAGAAATCATCACGTTTCACGCCTTCGTGATCAGCCTCCTGAAGTAGCTTATGTAAAGGGATTGTGGAATTATAGGGGCAGGGGGTTTGGCTGCAAAACCAACGCCCATATGTGCAAGTGCTGCCATGATATCCTCCTATCAGGGATCAGGTAACCGGTAACTCAGCGAACCGGACCAACGTCACGACGACGGTGGATGATCCCATGGTATCTAGAAATGATGCGGAGCGGACCACATGAACATGTGATCTACACCAGAATAAAATGTGATTCTCCGTCGAGCTCTCCCCAGACGAGTGTCAACTCTATTCCCAATCGATCTGTCACTTACAATACCAATGTTGCTAGGTCATTATCTAACCTTTGGTGCTAGTTTTAGAGACTATTTCGACCCAAAATCGGCCAAAGTGCCGTCTTCATGCCGAAAATGGACATCTGCTCATTCCGATATTCAGCAAATACGCGATTTTACCGAATATTATTCGTTAAAATTACAAATCTGATTAATTTTTGAAGGTTTCAAACTAGCACCATTGGTTATTATGTGTTGGGTGAATTCGATGGGCAGATGTCGGGCCCCTCCAATCATGTGGGCGTATTCCACTTCGTGATCGTTCCCGGCGGGCCTTGAGATTCGACGCGAGTCTGCTTTCTCCAATTTTCACTTGAGTAGCTGAGGGTAAGCAAGAACTCCTATTCCCAATCTCGCCTATTTGGCCCCTGTCACGTTCAGCGCTTCGTGCATCAATCGATCTATCTCCAGCGGTATCCCTTTCTCGGGCGCCAGTCGTAGCGCCATTGCCTCAAAATCACATTGATCTACACAGACCCCACAGCCCATACAGCGTTCGTGGTCAAGCACCATGGTGTAGCCATATCCCAGGTTTAGGGCATCGAATTGGCAGTATTCCCTACAGGCACCGCAGCCGATGCACAACTCAGCATCCACTTCACTTAGGTAACCGGAATGGATGATCATGGGGATGCCGTTACGGGTAGCTTGCATGGCCCCACAACAACAGGAACAGCAGTTACAAATAGCATAAAAACGTCCCAGCATTGCATCTTTGAAATAGGCATGATGCACGTGCCCGCGCTCATGTTCGGCTTCAAGGATCGACACCGCTTCTTTCGGGGAAATGGTTCGAGACCGTTTGGGATGGTGCTCAGCCACGAAACTGGCAAAGGGTTCGCCGACAACAAGACATACATCCACAGGTAGGCAGGGTTCGGCGCGTGAGCTACGACAGGGGCATTCGAGTACAGCGATATGGTCGGGGTCTTTGAGCACGATGTCCCGAGCCTTTTCGAAGGGTATGATGTGCTCGAGATCAGTCAAACTGATGTCCTTCTCGACTGATACAAACTGTGTCGCCACATCTAATGTTATGACTTTGCCATGGTAGGAATCGGCCAAAGTTCCGGTTTCACCATGAATCTTTTGGGGTGGTCGAGAGGGTAGGAGCGCAGTCAAGCGCTTGAAGACAGGCCCAACTATCCGGGCCAGGCGCGAGTTCCCCAGACCGGTGTCGATATACAGGTAAATCCAGCGCGCATAGATATAGCCATGGATCATTTCGGTCAGCGAGACCTTTCCGGCGCGGCGACCCTCTCGGAACAGCGCCACAGCCGACGAACTGAAGAGTTTTAGTACAAGCCTGCGAGTCATGTCACGCTCCAATAAGAGTGATGGCGGATCGAATCACCCGTCACCCGAACGGATTCTGATACTCAAAGTGTAGTGGACATGCCACCATCCCGCTATGAGCTAGATCATGTCGTGTGCATAATTGAGCTGGAGTCATTTTGATGACGATGGACGATCACCCCAAAATAAACGCCTGCAACAGCCACAACACAGCCATCCCAGCCGCCACCGTCAAAAAGACATTTTTCGTGCGCCAGGCCACAACAATAGCCACACCAGCCGCCAGTAACCTGGCATTCCCCGGCGATACATTGAACTCTCCACCCGGCATGATCACCTCGGGAACGATGATCGCCGTCAGCACGGCAATAGGCACATAGCGCATCGACTGCAATGCCCAGGTTGGTATATCGATGCGACTGAAGAACTCGATGGGCAGTAAGCGGATGAGATAGGTCACCACACCCATTGCCACAATCGTCACGAAAGCGGTGGCGGCCGTCATGCCCGCCGCTCCAGCCACACGCCGGCCACTATACCCGCCAAACTAGCCAGCATCAAACCGATCTTGTACGGGAAGTGAAAGGTGGCCACGGCTACGGCACCTGCGACCAAAGCCGCAGCTACACTGGGCCGGTCTTGCAGGGTGGGAATCACCAAACCAATAAATGTCAACGCCAGCGTGAAATCAAGTGACCAGACCGCAGGAACCTGGGCGCCCAGATACACCCCTACGACCGTACTGATCTGCCAAACGATCCACAGCGTAAGGCCACTGCCAAGAAAGAACCAGTGTTTGTTCGCCAAATAAAGAGAGTGATCACGGTAGTGGATAATGGTCATGGCAAAGGCCTCATCGGTCAGTAGATAGGCCAACAGCCATCGCCAACCTCTGCTGAGGTGCTTGAGGTGGGGAGCAAGTGAAAAACCATACAGCGCGTGCCGCAAATTAACCACAAAAGTCGTGACAACGATGACGATGGCCGGTGCGCCCAGGCCAATCAACTGGGCGCCGATGAATTGGGCAGAGCCCGCAAACACCACCGGCGACATCGCAATCGCAAACAGAGGAGGCAGACCTGCGCCCAAAGCGATGACACCAAATATCAAGCCAAAAGGGATTACACTGAAGGCCACAGGGATTTCGGCGCGTATTCCGGCCAGTAATTCAGCGGGCGCTGAGGGGGCGTCTGCTTCTAAATCGCTTTGATTCATCAGGTCAAACGGCTTTGAATGACGCCCCTCTGCCCGATCACCATCCATTCCTCGTCCTCAGCATTCAGACGTTCGATTTGCTCAGACTGTAAACCCAGCACATGCTGCCCCTTTAGCGTGCGTAGCGCCACCATCGGAGCCGGAAAATAGGCCAATACATGGGCAAAAGGTGTTGTGAAAGGCCAGTGGGCGTCGCCATGCAGACGGCGGTAATTGGCGTCACCTTTTACCAGTACCAGATCCATGGTGGATAAGATGTCGCGCAGGTCTGCCGGTAGTTGGTAGTAGAACAAGCTGGAGGTGTAGAACCAGTGGCTGAATAGGTGCAAGCGACCTGACCCGATGTGATCGCGCAATCTACGCGCCAGATCAACGGCCGCTTCACCACCCGATTGCAGAGCGATGATCCCTTCGAAGACATCCTTGGGCATGGCATCAGACACAAAATAAGGCTGGGCTTTGAGATGGAGCGTGATCGTGTCTGCCAAGGTTTCGTCCAGCATAAATGCGGCCAGGGCCAGGTCCATCAACAACTCGGTGCCGGCATTGTCACAAAGAATGGCGACTTGGGGCCGGCTCAAGCCCTGTACGTATTCCCAGACCTGGGGTGTATCGTCGGCCAGCAGGTTTTCCTGCTCATCATGTTTGCTCGCCTGGTTGCCCAGATGTCCACCAACATTGTAGCTGAGATCGACACGGTTGCCCCAGAGATTGGCGTGAACCAGCCTCTCAAAACGATCCCCGATGCCTTCCGGTAGATCACTTAGAATGGCATCGACGGTGGCGGGTGCAGCCGGCGCTGCCCACTCCTGTTGTTTGATGCTGGTATTCGGATCGTAATTCCACATCGGACCCGGCTGGAAGTAGTGCGATTCCTGTAAAATCCGCCGATAAAAATAGGCCTCCGCCCAAAACCAGGGCACATCCAACCACGAGCGTCCGATATAGGGTTCGTTGGTCGGATCCCAAAATGCGCGGTCGGGTGTATCTTCACGTAAGTTTTGGACAACACCTTGGGTCAATTCTTCATAGAAATTCTCCATATCTCGCTGCACATCCGCTGGAAAAGGGCTGTCGTCGATGAGCTTCCGTAAAATCCTCGGTACCCGGTTTTTCAGCGTCCTGTGCGCAAAAGAACCAGGTTCAGAGGTGAGCAAAAGCCTGGGGAATGTATCGGGATCTATGTGTGATGGAGGTATGTAGTAGTCAGTCATTGTTATGTGATGGGCCATCAGCCAAGATTTGATCGCATCTTCTCAAAAAGGCGGGGACAAGTCTGCTCAAGCCGAGTCCGTGACTCGGCAGGCAAACGGCGGATCACGGATCCGCCTTGAGCCACCCCGGATTATTGAGAGGATACATTTGATCTGTAAGAACGAAAAGAAAAACATGATCGGCAGAAACGCCTGAATCTTCAATCTTTAATCTTCTGCCAACCGCCATTATAATGCCTTGCATGCCAAACGCCATGTCGAATCCCTCTCCACCACACCGTGTGATCCTGCTCGCTGCTGCCAATTCATATCGTATGCAGGCCTTTGCCGGCGCCGCTAAAAACCTGGATATCGAAGTCATCCAGGGCTCTGATGTACCCCCACCTCTCTTAACTTCGACCGCTGCGGTCTTGCCCATCGATTATCGGGATATCCCCAAGTCGGCTGAGAGCATCGTCGAGTACGCCAATGATCGGAGTGTCGACGCTATCCTGGGCCTGGATGATTCGGGTACATTGTTGGCTGCCGCGGCAAGCGATATCCTTGGCTTGGCTCATAACGCTCCCGAAGCCGCGCGTGCAGCACACAGCAAATACCTCATGCGCCGGCATTTCGCAGAGGCGGGGGTTTTATCCCCAGGTTTTCGGCGATACCATTTGCACGACGATCCCGAGGAGATGTTGGAAGAGGTAAGCTACCCATGCGTGATCAAACCCACAACATTGGCCGGCAGCCAGGGGGTGATGCGCGCCGATTCTCCTGAGGAATTGCTTGCGTGCTATTACGACTTACGCCCGATTCTACGCGCGCAAGGCTGCGATGAACTGTTGGTCGAAGATTACATCCCCGGGGTGGAGGTGGCGCTGGAGGGGTTGTTGGATGAGGGTGAGCTGCACATCCTGGCCCTGTTCGATAAACCCGATCCGTTGGACGGACCGTTTTTTGAAGAAACCATTTACGTCACTCCCTCCCGGCTTCCTGAAACCGACCAACAGGCGATTCGCTCCTCTGCCTCAGCCGCAGCCGCAGCCTTGGGTTTGCACTCGGGACCGGTTCACGCTGAACTGCGCTTGAATGAACAAGGAGCGTGGCTGGTAGAACTGGCAGCTCGCTCCATCGGCGGCCTCTGCGCCCAGACCTTACGATTTGGCGACGACATCTCTCTGGAAGAACTGATCCTGCGCCAGGCGCTCGGTCTGGAACTCAAGATCGATGATCTGTCCGCCCAAGCGCGCGGTGTCATGATGATCCCCATTCCCACAGCCGGCGTCTTGGGCGCCGTATCCGGTGTCGAACGCGCTCAGGCCATTCCCGGCATCGATGAGGTCGAGATCAGCGCCCAGCTCAACTATCCCGCCATACCACCCCCAAAAGGCAACAGCTACCTCGGCTTCATCTTCGCTACCGGCGACACCCCCGATGCCGTCGAAGCAGCGCTTCGTGAAGCACATAGCAAGCTGCATTTCGAGATCGAGCAAGAGATCGTGTTGCGAGGTGGCAGTTAGCAGATGGCGGGCAAATAGCGCCTCTGAGATCGCTTCAAAGACGTCCCCCGGTCTCCCGGTCTCCTGGTCTCCCGGTTTACTGGTTTACTGGTCTCCTGGTCTCCTGATCTCCCGCCCTACATCAATATCCGACCCAACTGGTCGGTGCTGGGCTCTGCTCAGCAGAACCAATCTTCGCTGAGACGAGGGGGTGGCTTGGTTCTCTGTTTGGGTGCAGAATGGGAGAGACACTTCAACCCGGCAAAGCTATAAGCTAGTGTCTCGATCGTGTTGAAGATTGTTTCGTTAGCAAAGGCCGCATCTCCACCTTTTTGTGCTACGAGGTTGGCGATCTCTCGTTGTAAGCTGTCCATGCGCGGGTCTCGATGCTGCCATGCGTAAACGAAATTGGGCGCATCCAGGTCGCCGACCCAGGTATCACGGTCTCGGTGCTCGAGTAAGGCACTGCCGGGCGGGACAAGTAAACGGATCGAGAGTTGAACCGGCGGCGTGTTAGGGACCAGATCTCGGCTGTGGATCCAGGCCAGAAGGTCGAGATAGTCTTGCAGGGTGGTCCATGGCGTAAAGGGCGTCCAGGTAGGTTGCACAGACAGGCCAGCGTCGGCAAGGACGGTGAGAGCCTCGTCCATGTCCGACACGGTATGTCCCTTGTTCAATCTAGCAAGAACGCGGTCATTGCTCGCCTCAAAAGCGGAAACCACAAAACTTGCCCCCAGTGATTTGAGATCGTGCATGAGTCCACGATGTTCAAGGATGTGTTCGACCTTTGCGGTGAAGTCGAACGTAATCCTGTTGTGGGTTTCGTGTAGCCATTTGACTATCCGTCTAGAGTGGCCGGGGCCATTCAGGAAATCAGGGTCACCGAAGGTGATGTGATGAGCGCCGGCAGCTATCTGTTGTTCGATATCTGCCTTGACCACCTCTGCCGGTACCACAAAAAAACGGCCTTCATAAATCGGTGTGATCGGGCAGTGTCGACAGATGTGCAAACAACCCCGGCTGGCTTCAACGTAGCCTGCGCGCTTGCGTGTGCCGTTTTCGATATAGTGCGCGTAGTGATCAAGTGAAGGTAAGGTATCACGACGTGGGAGGGGAAAACTAAGGCGTTCGAGATTGGGCTGCCGGTAAGCTGTTGGCGTTGATACCCCACGAACCGAATCGACATCTCCATTGTTTTCCAAGGTCCGCACTAAGTTGAGCAACGGCGCCTCATATTCGCCGGCGATCACGGAATCCGCCAGTGGTAAGGCTCCATTAACTCGCTGGAGCAAGTAGCTTGCGTTCAACTGGGCATAGAGCCCGTAAAAACAGATGTGTGCGTTCGGGTTGATCGTTCGCACCTGTTTTGCCACCTGCACGCCCAGGCGCATGGCGGTGTGCATGGGCGCCGCCATGCCCACCACACCGGCTCCCTCTACCGCCTCGATAGATAGGGTTTCGACCGAAAGATCTTGGGCCAACACGTCGAATCCGGCTTCGTTTATCGTCGCCAGGGGCCAGGCCAGACTCAAGGGCTGATGTCCCAGTTCGTAGGACGCCAGCAAAACAACTTTCAACTTCATTTACTCTGAGGTGCGGGTGCACCTTTGCCGCCCTGGCTTGGTGGTGTCCACCCTTCGGGCATCTGCGCATCTTCGCCAAAGAAAAAATCCTCCATCTGTTCCATTATAAAGGCATTTGCCTGGGGGTCCAGGAGATTGAGCCCATAGTGATTGATCAGGATCGTGGCCTGTTGCAACCACATATTCCATGCTTCTTGTGAAACGTTCTCGTAAACCCGCTGCCCCAGGTCACTCGAAGCAGGAGGTGCGGCCAGACCGGGCAATTCCTGCCCCAGTTTCACGCATTGAACCATTCGTGTCATAATATGGACGTCCGTTTGTTTGATTGACCAGGCCAAGACGCCCAGCGTCCTCCGATGATACAAGGTTTTGTGTGAATGTCAACTGTGTCGCATCGTATACTCTACTTGGGGAGGGGTGGGATTCTCTCGTTACTGCCGTTGCGAGCACTTTTGGATGCAGGTGCACACGTTGTTGGCGTCGTTGTGCCTGGGCCAAACGCCGAGTCAGCCATGCAGACGCTCACAGCGGATCTTCCCCTCGAGTCCGACCTCCCCCTTGCCCTAAGCCCGGTAATGCCCGATATCAGGCATGAGGCCTGGCGGCGTGATATTCCAGTGTTTCAAGTCGGAAACATACGGGCAACCGAGGCGATTTCGGTAATGCGTGTCCTGCAAGCCGATGTCATATGCGTCAGTTGTTTTCCACGCATATTGCCAAAAGAGTGGTTGGATAGCCCAGCTGTTGGCGCGCTCAACCTTCATCCTTCACTGCTGCCGGCCTATCGTGGGCCTAACCCCTTGTTCTGGCAGTTTCGAGCCGGTGAAGAGCTTTTTGGCATGACGCTGCACTTCATGAACGAGGGTATCGATAGTGGCGATATCGTCGATCAAGGTGTGGTCTCCATGCCCGATGGCGTGACGACTGTCGAAGCAACCGGGAGATTGGCGCAGCTAGGCGCCCGGCTGTTGGTCGATGCTCTGGCAAAACCCACACTGCCACGCCGGTCTCAACCCGAAACCGCTGTCAGTTATCAGAGCTTCCCTGGTCCTGAACAATCGATTATCCCGACCACATGGTCGGCGAAGCGAGCGTACAACTTCATACGCGGCGCCGACTCATGGGGGCCCTTCTTCATCAAGACATCTTCGGGTACTGTGCATGTTCATCGGGCAGTGGCGTTTGATGACAATGAGTCGCAGAAGGCCGCAACCATTGTCGATGGCACTTCCTTCCAAGTCCGGTTTGCAAAAGGGACACTTACCGTTGTAGGCAAGATGTTGCAGTGATTTTGAGCTACGGCGTGGTTCATTACGCTAGAAATCGATCTTTACAATTTCGGCATCATATACCAAGAATCCCTGGCTGAAAGTACAAAGCACCCTTGGTTGGGCGCTCTCGCCCGCTGGCAAACCAGGCCCTGAGGGGCCGGGCTCTAATGAAAGTTAACTTACTAATCCGGTAATAACAACCTGACAGATCCGCCGGGGGATGTACGACCGCCTACAGCGGTCGTCACCCACGGCTATTAAACAACGCCGGATCAATCCGGCTATTTACCTATTTCGCATCGTTTTTCTTGCCGAACTAGCCTCATTCATGATCATGAGGCGCTGTCATGTAGCACCGGGACTTTATCCCGGTGTGAGGCTCGCAAGACGACTTGTGGTATTACCGGTCTATTTTCTGAACTTCCATAAGCGC
>JAAENG010000548.1 GCA_024224665.1 Chloroflexota bacterium
TCGTGTGGTCGGTTAGTCGTGTGGTCGGTTAGTCGTGTGGTCGGTTAGTCGTTTGGTCGGTTAGACGTTTGGTCGGTTAGTCGTTTGGTCGGTTAGTCGTGTGGTCGGTTGGTCGTGTGGTCGGTTGGTCTTGGATTCTATGTATGTACGGTCGATAGCAGACTGTCACCTTGTCACGCCTTGTCACCTTGTCATGTAGTCGGGGGTGGGGGCAATAAAAAAGACTAGCGGATTTCGCTAGTCTTGGGGCGAGCGCAGCCTGAGCGCCCTTATATGGCCGCTCTCACCCTATCAGTGATGATGTAATATGATTGCGATTGCCCGTAGATATCTCATGTTGGCGAAAACTATACCAGGGGCATAGGTTAACTGTCAAAATGAGGGCCAGGCTGTTATGATGCAGGCAAGGTAAAATAGCCTTATGGATTTACCTCCTGCCAGTGTAAAAGGCACCTATGTGCTTTTATTCGAACTTGAAACGCCACTTGTGGTACAAGCCGGGCGGTTGGACGATGGCTTGTTGCCGGCGGGATTTATGGTCTATGTAGGGTCGGCGTTTGGGCCCGGAGGATTGCGGGCTCGTATAGCACGCCATCTACGCCAGGTCAAACGCAAACATTGGCATATAGACTGGCTGACCGTGGTTCAGCCGCCGCTCGCCTGGTTTATCGATACGGGTCACGAGCATCGAGAATGTGAATGGTCGCAGGCCCTTGCCGCTCAGAGATTTGCCACGATTCCAATACCTGGTTTTGGCGCAAGCGATTGTCAAAATGGATGTCGTTCTCACCTCATTGCTTTTCCACCCCACGCCCAACCCGACCTCCCCTTGTGGCTCGAATAGCTTGCTTGTCCCCAACCAGATCGTTGGCCCAACTGTCACTGTGGCTGTTATACTTCAATCCTATCCGCACTGATCAGTCATCCATCTAACACATGACAACTCGAAAACAGATCGAAGAACGTGAAGCCCAGACACTAAGCAACTGGGGCATGGTGAGCGCCGATTCGCGGGGACGAGTCCACGACGAACAAGAGTCGGATGACCGCACGGTGTTCCAGAAAGACCGTGATCGGATCATTCACACCACTGCGTTTCGGCGGCTGGCATACAAAACCCAGGTGTTCGTCTACCATGAAGGTGACCACTATCGTAATCGCCTCACGCATACCATGGAGGTGGCCCAACTTGGGCGAACCATGGCCCGCGCCCTGGATGCAAATGAAGATCTGACAGAAGCGATCTGCCTGGCCCATGATCTAGGGCATCCAGCATTTGGGCACACTGGCGAGCACAGACTCAATGAATTGATGGCAGATCACGGCGGTTTCGATCACCAACGCCAAACCATGCGCGTGGTCGAGCGCTTGGAGAGGCGGTATCCTGATTTCCCAGGACTCAATTTGAGTTATGAGGTACGCGAAGGGCTGGTCAAGCACGACACAGATTACGACACCATCGATGCTGAGGGTTACCAACCCCACTTGGCCGGCACACTCGAATGCCAGCTTGCTAATCTGGCGGACGAGATCGCATGGAACACAAGTGACCTGGACGACGGGCTCTATGCCGGGATTTTTGACATCCAGGCATTGGCACAACAACCACTCTGGCGACAGGTGATGGATTCATTAAACGAGCCCTATCACCCCAAGGTGTTGGACCCGGTCCTTCGACACCGCATCATCCGTCGTCTGGTGGGGATAGAGATAGGGGACGCTATCAGCCATACGCGTAAACAATTGGCGGCGTACGCAATTCGTTCGGTCGACGACTTGAGGGCAATTGGGCATAACCTTGCCGGTTTTAGCCCCGAATTGGCAGAAGCAAATGGTATTCAGAAGAAGTATCTCTACCAAAATTTCTATCGCAGCTACCGCGTTATGCGAATGGCGGTCAAAGCCGAGATGATTCTCACCAGCCTTTTCAACGCCTTTGTGCAAGAACCCCGCCAACTACCTCCTGCCACCCTCGCCAAAGTCTCTTCGGAAGCAGAGGGATTACATCGCGTAGTCTGTGATTATCTGGCCGGAATGACCGATCGCTTTGCCATTCGTGAATACAAACGCCTGTTTGATCCGGAAGAGCGGGTATGATCAGCTAGCAATTATTCATAAACTGTGCTGGAAAGGTGATATCCCTCCCTGGTACGTAGCAAGTGGCAGGCAGCGGGTACAGTTTTTGTGGTGTGGCGACGGGCGTCGTCGACGGGCGTCGTTGACGGGCGTCGTTTACTGGCGAATGCGGCCAATAAGCTCGATTTCGGCGTATTGAATGATGGGCAAGTCACCGATCAGAGGGCCAAAATCTACTCTTCGCACCCGGCCATAAATCTCTAAACGTTCGGTCTTAAGATGAATCTGAGCATCGGGTTCCAATGGTACGATTTTCTTGCTATCTCCACCTGTCAATTTACTCATCAATTCATCATCATCGAAGGCCTCAGTGGGTACCAGCGCCGCTGAAACCGTGTGGATGTCACTCTTATCAAATAACCAGACTTCGAGTGACAGCACTTGCTCGGTGTCATCCGGAGCCATTTTATCAGCTGCCATACCATATTCACCCAGGTATGTTTCTCGCTCTTCGATGGATTCAACAACGTTATAATCTGCAGTGCCATCAAAATCGAATCGAAGGAATGCCTGTTCGGAATCAGGAGGCTCGCTGATCGCTCTATGGACGGGTGCTTGCAGAGGCGAGTACGGATCGCTCAGTGGCGCAAAGCCCTCATCAGGGTCAGTAACTGTATTTGTCTCGCCAGATGTAGGCGCCTCTGGGGTCTCGGTTGATTGCCAGGGTGGAGCCTCCTCTTCATGAGACTGATCGATCCTGGCAAATTTGGGGGGTGATACCGAACGATCGCCAACAGGGGGAGCAGGCGCCTCGGCCGCTGAGGGTGGGCTCCCCAAGACAATTGGTTCGGGGACTTCATCGCTCGTTCCTAAATCATAAACAGCATCATCAGCCTCGGTAGCCCTTGAATCACCCTCCGGGCCCTCGTCCTCAGCCCCTGATCGAGGTCGCAAGCGTGTGCGGCGAGTGCGTTGTAGCAGATTCAGCCGTCTCCACACAAAAATCAGAGCAGCAACGGCCAGCACAGCTACAATCACGTACAACAGCAATCTGCCGAGTGTAGTAAGGCGTTCATCCACTTGTCCATCAGACTGCACGGTCTGAGCACCTGATAACTGGCCTGTTTCTGTCAGGCGCAGGTCTGTGGCCAGGTTACGCATGTACTCGGCGCTGGCCGGTTTGGCGGATTGCAATGCATTGGCGCGATTATGCAAAAGTGGCCCCAGATCTTCCTGGTTCCAGTATCGAAGCCGCATAGCCGCATCCTGAATATCACCGGTCGCCGCATAGCTTTCGGCGGCCATGAGCAAGTAAGCATCTAAAACGTCTGTTCTCAGTTCATTTGGGTACACTTCTGTATATTCCACCGGCGCCAGCCACCAACCGAGGACAAACCAGCCCAGCAGTAGCCCGGCAAAAAACATGGCAAGGTAACGAACCGTATTGCTACGATTAACAGGGATACGCGCAACAGATGCACTATGTTTTTTTGGGTTATCAGCGTCTACAAACATTGGCGATTTCCTGACGACTCCTACCGAACCTGCAAGTGAACGATGCTGAGAACTTAGGACAGAATAACATATGGAATTACATCCTGAATTGGTGGTAGGATTCCGTATGTTATTAAATCCTCGGTCCTAGCAGCCTGTCAAGCGTGCCTTGATGGATGTCATTCTGAGTGAAACGAAGAATCTCGCCTTTTTAACCGGAGATTCTTCACTCCGTTCAGAA
>JAAENG010000549.1 GCA_024224665.1 Chloroflexota bacterium
CCACCCACTCAAACACTCGAGCTAACATCATGTTAAAAGTCGTATCCTTACTAAAACGCCGGGAAGATATGAGCCTGGACGAATTCCGCAAATGGGCCCTTGAAGAACACCCGCCGCTGGGTAAAAAACTACCTGGAATGCGTCACTACCGTATGAGCGTCGTACTTGAAGATGGCCCCGATTTGCCCTACCATGCAGTATCTGAAATGTGGTTCGATGATAACGAGGCACGGTTGGCAGCCTTTGGCGCCGACGATGGCAAAGCTGCCGGCGCCGATGCCGTAGCGCATTGTTCGTCGAGATTCCACCTGCTTACCGAAGAAAAAGTGTTGATCGAGTAGGATCGATTTGTCCCCGCTACGGTGGTTCCGTCCGATCATACGAACTCAAGGTGTTTGCTGCTATAATGCCGATGATAGGTATGCGACTGGCAGAATCACGCCGATGTTAACACTCGTAGCACGAATGGATGACTGATGCCGACGCCATTTCCGGGCATGGACCCTTGTCTAGAGCATCCGTACAGATGGCCGGATGTGCACAATCGACTCATCGTGCACATGGCTGACGAATTGGCCGGGATCCTGCGCCCAAGATATTTCGTCTCTATCGAGGAACGGATATACGCATCTGCCCCAGGCAGTTTGGGCATCAGCGGGCGCGCAGATGTGGCGGTCAGACCGCAAGCTAAGAGAGTCTTGCGTGAGGCAAGTGTTCACTACGAACCACAGGTGATGCCGATTGCGGTCAAAGTGCCCAGAACAGAGGAAATTCGGGAGAGTTATCTCGAAGTCCGTGCTGTCGAGGATAAATGTGTGATCACGGTGATTGAGATACTTTCACCAAGTAACAAACGCCCCGGAACAGGGCGTGATACCTATCTGCAGAAACGGGACGATGTCTTAAGGTCAGAAACACATCTGCTTGAGATCGATCTCTTGCGGATTGGCGATCCGATGCCGATCGACGGAGAGTATCAGGACACACACTACCGGATTTTGCTTAGCCGCTCGCAACAGAGGCCCCGCGCTGATCTCTACGCATTCTCTTTCAAGCAGCCAATTCCCCCATTCCCGTTGCCCTTGGGCGTTGGCGAAGATGAACTGGACGTAGATTTAAACCGAATTCTGCACGAGTTGTACGACCGTGCAGGATACGATTTGGTTATCGACTATCAAAGCGACCTTCAGCCGCCCTTAGCCGCAGAAGACCGGGCATGGGTCACAATATGCCTGGGGGAAGCCGGAGTCAGCGTCTGATGGCCCTTTGCCTGAATTTCAACTACGGTTGTCACTAAACTAAGCAGGCTCTTTCGGAATATGCGTGGCCCCTGCTAAAAAGGCATGTTTCGTCAGCACGAACAACACGCAACACGCAACACGCAACACGCAACACGTATCATCTGGAACCACACGAAATCCTGTCTAACCACCAAATATAACATCAGGAGCGTATCATGAAGGTAGGATGTTTTGCACTAGTCGATCCATTCTCGTTGCTGGATCATCAATTAGAACGCGTTGCCGGGCTCGGCTTCAAATATGCTGATGTTACCGACAACCACCCAGGTGGGATCTTGGGCCGAGAATTCGGTTTCACGGCAACCGCAAGCCTTGACGATAACCCGGCCGACGTGTTGGGCTTGTTTGAGAAACATGGCCTGACTGCCACCAGCGTCTGCGCTCATGCCAATCTCCTGGACCCCAGCTCTCCCGCTCGCTATGCCACCAACGAGCTTATGAAGGCGGTACAGTTGGCGGCTGGCATGGGTGTCAAGGATGTGATCACCACAGAGGGCGACCCCAAATCTGCTTGGGGTCACAGCTTGAGTTGGGACGAAAAAGTCTTTATCGTCGCCGAGAAATTGCACGAGCCGGTGAGACTCGCCGAAACCTATGGCGTGCGTATTTTGCTGGAACCGCATGGCGTGCTCACCGATAGCATCGAGGGCATCCAAGCTATCATGGATCGCCTGGGAAATCCTGAAGTCCTTGGCGTAAATATGGACACAGGCAATGCTTGGCTAGGCGGCGCCGATCCGGTCGAGATGTCAAAGGCCTTCAAGGATAAAATTCACCATGTGCACTGGAAAGACCTGCCGGCCGACTGGGAAGCGCTACGCGGCACCATGTACGGCTGCGGCTTCGGTCCCATCGCTCTTGGCGAAGGCGTGATCGATATCGCCAGTGTCTATGATGTCCTTAAGGATGCTCCCAATCTCGAGTATTCGACGCTTGAGGTGGGTGGTGACGAAAACATGCTAAAGAGCTACGCCTACTTGAAGACGCTCGGCGCAGAATAACATCATTGATTCCGACCGAGCGAACGCCGATGGTCTGGTAGGGCATCCCCCACTCTACCAGACCATCGTTTTTGTGTAACCGCACAAGTGTTACTGTCAGCTAAACTCGCAGCTGGCAGTCTTTCTAGGGCCGAGTTTCCGTGAGAGTTGCTGGCGTCTGTAAACTTATATCAGGACGATACACACACGCACCACGCACCACGCACCACGCACCACGCACCACGCACCACGCACCACGCACCACGCACCACGCACCACGCACCACGCACCACGCACCACGCACCACACACCACACCCCACGCACCACGC
>JAAENG010000550.1 GCA_024224665.1 Chloroflexota bacterium
GTGTTGCGTGTTGCGTGTTGCGTGTTGCGTGTTGCGTGTTGCGTGTTGCGTGTTGCGTGTTGCGTGTTGCGTGTTGCGTGTTGCGTGTTGCGTGTTGCGTGTTGCGTGTTGCGTGTTGCGTGTTGCGTGTTGCGTGTTGCGTTGTGTGCGTTAATTGTCCCGGTCTACCGGTCTACCGGTCTACCGGCCTCCCGGTCTACCGGCCTCCCGGTTTCCGGATCTACCAGTGTTTACAGTCGTTCGCCATTCACGAGCGCCTTCGCGATCTCATTGTGGCGTTGGATCAGGGGCGGGAGGTCGAGATCGATGAATTGACCTTCTTGAATCCGTATTTTACCATTAACGACGACGAAATCAGCTTTGACCGGGCCACAGAAGGTGAGGGCCGCAAACGGATCGTGCAAGGCGCCGGCGAAGTCGATGGTATCGAGGCGGTAGGCAGCGATATCGGCGGCCATGCCCGGCGCCAGACATCCGATATCATCCCGACCCAGGTTCTGTGCCCCACCGCGGGTGGCGATTCGCAGCGCCTGTTCTGTATCCAGGCCGGCCGGATCCCCGCTTACGCGTTGCAAAAGCATGGCGATGCGCGCTTCATTCAACAGGTGCCCGCTATCATTGCTGGCGCTGCCATCCACACCCAGGCTGACCTTCACACCAGCGGCCAGGTATTCCTTGATGGGAGCAATGCCACTCGCCAGCCGCAT
Source organism: Chloroflexota bacterium (assembly GCA_024224665.1). Taxonomy (GTDB): domain Bacteria; phylum Chloroflexota; class Anaerolineae; order J102; family J102; genus PIVW01. The sequence goes on from JAAENG010000550.1 coordinate 708, forward strand.
GTTGGAGGAAGGGCAATGGCAGGCGCCGGTGCCGGTCTGCGCGAAGAGACCGATCTCCTGTGTGTTCACATGTACAGCATGCGCGTGCCAGACATCTTCCCCCACCCAGTCCAGATCTTCGGCGTATTCGGCGGGGCGGCGGCCAAATTGCTCGAGACAAAAAGCCTCCTCATCCAGAGTCTCGGCCAGGTGGGTATGCAGTCGCACGCCGTAACTACGGGCCAAAGCCGCACTTTCACGCATTAGGTCGGGGGTCACCGAAAAGGGCGAGCATGGGGCCACGACGACGCGCACCATGCCATAACGCTCCGCCTCATTGAAGTCCTCGATCACACGGCGGCAATCTTGTAAAATAGCATCTTCTTCTTCAACGCAGCTATCAGGCGGCAATCCCCCCTTGGATTCACCTAAGCTCATGGAGCCGCGGGAGGCGTGAAAGCGCACGCCCAGCTCGGTGGCAGCCTGAATTTCGTCGTCGAGACGACTACCGTTGGGGAACACATAGAGATGGTCGGATGAGGTGGTGCAGCCACTAAGCATCATTTCAGCCAGGCCGATTTTCGCTGAAACATACACCGCCTCTGGCGTCAGTCCTGCCCAAATCGGATAGAGTGTTTTCAGCCAGTTAAAAAGATTGGCATTCTGCGCCGCCGGCACTGCTCTCGTAAGAGTTTGGTAGAGGTGGTGGTGGGTATTGACCAGGCCGGGGATGACGATGCGGTTGTGGGCATCGATAATGGTATCTGCTGTTGAAGGCAGTTCGGGTGTAGGTCCAACTTGCATAATTACACCATTCTCAGCGAATAGGCCGCCGTCGCTGATCCGGTTGTGCTCGTCGTCCATCGTGGCGAGCAGAGCGGCATTGCGAATAAGCAATGTTGACATGATCGCTCCTTTCTAGGGCAAAGTGGGTTCGATAAAATGTATGCAGGTGATTGTAGTATCACCAATTCGCGCGGATTCATGTGAGATTGCGTAGAATAATGTTCCCACATTAGAAAAATATCATGTCACGTGCTATCCTGACAAACGGCAGTCGCTGTTTTTCTCGAAAGTACGGACTCGTTTTAAGATACCCCTTCGCCTCCCAGAGCACCTACCTCTGGCGTCACTCACAAAAAATACACACCCAACCATGACAAAAAGACTTCATTTTCGCCCGTTTTCGTTTATCGTTCTTCTCCTCGTCGTTCTGATCACTTTCGCCGTGGTTGTACTAAGTCCGGCCCAGGCCGAACCTACCTCTGTCGGCCAACTTGCCAATGATAGCGGCACACTTGGCAGCACATTTGATGAGTTTAGCGGAAGACGCACTTTGGCCGTGCGCTTAGATTTTGATCCGACTGAATCACCACTGCGCATAGACAGCGTGGATGTTTACCTGGAACCTCAGGATGGTAGCAACTCGAATTTTCCGATTTTCGTCAGGATCGAAAAACCGGCTAATAACGCGCCTTCCGGTATCCTGGAGTTTACCAAAACGTTTCGACTCCAGATCGATCAGGCAGGCTGGTATAGCATTCCCATCAATCATACATACGGCAGCGGTGGTAGCAGCTTTATCGTGTCACTTAAATCCTGGGGCGTTCCAACCAGACCTGCACCTCTAGTCGGACTAGATGACAGCACGAATATCCCTGCAAGATACAATTACTACGGAGATAATTTCAACGCCTGGCAAGAGCATTATCTCTTTTGGGACGAACCGGAAACGGCCGGCAACCTCATGGTGCGCGCCAGTATCTCCACCGGTGATGACGCCTTATACACTCCCACTCCCACAGCAACGGCAACCAACACGCCCACACTCACCCGTACACCAACCCCGACTTTCACCCCCACACCAACCATCACCCCCTCCCAAACCTTGACCCATACGCCCACCCTCACACTGACACCCACTCCTACCGCCACTCTCACACCGACCATCACCCCCACACCCTTGCCTGAAGGCGTGATCGTGGAGCTGGGTGCGAGCGCCGACACCTATGTCGTGCAAGGGCTGCCCAACAGCAATTTCGGCCACAACGCTGAATTACTGGTGGGAGCTGATGATGAAAACGGCGTCTACCAAATCCTGACCGGCGGGTATCTCCTTGATGGCTTACCGGCTGACGCCGATGTCCAAAGCGCTGAATTGGCGCTATACATCGATGACATCACCGTTGACGAGACCGTCACAATCTATGCACATCGCTTGCTCGATCCGTGGGTTGAAAGCAAAGCCACTTATGCGAACGTTGAGAGCATCATGGCTGAAAGCTACGGCGCTTTTTCGGTAGGGGCTGATACAGAGGTCGGGACCTGGATCGCGCTCGACGTTACCGATCTGGTTCGGGGCTGGCTGGCTGGCACTTGGCCCGAGTATGGCATTGGCCTGAGAACAACCTCTACCGGTTCCGGGCCACAACTTTTGAGTTTCGCCCCCCACGAAGAACTCTACCTGGGGCCTAGATTGCGCCTGAACTACCACACCTCCATCCCCCTCTATCTGCCTTTACAGATTCGTTAGACAGCAAAACAGCCCCCAAAAGTCCAATACAAACTTTTTGGGGGCTGGCAGTTGCTTTAAGGCAATGCGGCTCGAATATTGTGGTAGGGTCTGGGCTAACCCCCGGGTATCGGCGGCTTTCCCGATATCCAGTTGCTTACATCGACAAAGGTTACGAATGCCATCAAAGCGAGCAATATAGCGAATCCGGCGAAATGCACCAGCGCTTCCTTCTCGGGGGGGATACGGCGGCGTGAGAACATCTCGGCCAGAGCAAAGACAATACGGCCACCATCGAGCGCCGGTATGGGCAACATATTGAGCAGAGCAAGGTTGATGCTGAGGAAAGCGGTCAGGCTGAGGAGATCTCGCCAGCCCTGGCGCGCGATCTCTGCTGCGATGCGTCCAATGGCTACCAGTCCCCCTACGCCCCCCTCCGGCGAAGGCTCACTGGGCAGGATAAATCCACGCACCATCGTGGTCAGGCCTTCGACCATCAGGCTCAACAGCTGCCGGGTTTGATCGATCCCACCGATCAGGGCTTGCAAAGGGCCGTAACGTACCAATTCCACATCATCGGCGCCGACCACCGAGGATATTTGAATGCCCGTTGCGCCTTGTCCGGCCGGTATCTCTTCGGGCAGGCGGGGTGTCATAGGAAGGGTGATAAGTTCTTCGCCACGTTTGACCGTCATCTCTAGTTTTTGGCCGGCACTGGATTGAATAGCCTTGCTGACAGCTTCGATTCCGGCCACATCTAAACTATTGATGGCGACAATGATATCGGATGCCAGCAATCCTGCTGCGCTGGCAGGAGATTCGGCAGCAACGCCCACGATCTCCACGGGCAACGTTGCCTCGTCACCTGTGAACTGGGGAACGCCGGCCATCATCAGGAAGGCATAAATAGCAACGGCGGTGACTACATTCATAAAAGGGCCGGCCGCCATCACCACAATCCGCCGCCAGGGCGCGACAGTGGGCAAGCTCCCCTCTGATTCGAAGTCACCATCTTCGCCTGCCATACGTACGAAGCCGCCAAAAGGCAACCAGTTTAAGGTATATTCGACGCCATTGCGTTCGAACAGTTTGAGCATACGCGGGGGATAGCCAAAACCGAATTCATGCACACGCACGCCCATCCAGCGGGCGGCGAGGAAATGCCCCAGTTCGTGGATAAATATCAGAAACCCGAGTACGGGAATTACAGCTAAACTTGTGAGTTGAAAGCTACCAAACATAGTGAAGTATGAGTTATATCCTTGAGGTTAAATGTGCCTACTAATGATTTTGTTCTGTAGCATTGTAGCACAGCAAGACCTCAGTGCAGTACAGTGCAGTACAGTTTGAGCGTGCTGATTTGTCCGAAAACGAACGAGGGCGCCATCTGGCGCTCTCGTTTTACAACGGTGTGATAGTCGATTTCTTGTATCTTCTCAATATTCCGGGGCGCTCGCCGAATGAATTCGGGCTCTGAGGGCGTACCGCCGAACGTCCACCTTCGTGGACGGGTTAGTTCCCACCAAGTTATTGAGAAGATACGATTTCTTACTCAGATGCCTCGTCAGTTGGTTTGGTACGGCGTACGAGCCAGCGTATGATGACGACGGGGATTGCCAGGAGAAGCAGTATCGGCAAGACCACCACAATCGCGTAGATTAAGACATTGATCAGGCCCTGTAAAGCGTTGATCAGAAACTCGAAACTATTGCGCAGAGTCTCCAATGGCCGCCAGGAGGTCGAGAGCGGTTGGTTCAACACATCTGGTTGGAGTCGCACTTCGATGGTAGAGAGAGCGACCAGTTTTTCCAAACGATTGAGTTGCCCTTGTAAGGACTCGATCTGGCTCTGAATATTGGTCAGCTCACGATAGATGGACATGATGTCTTCGATTTCGCCGCCACGTTCACGTGTTTCTTTCAAGAGAGCGAGTAACTCTTCTTCTGTTGCTCGTAACGTTCTCAACCTTGCATCCAGGTCGAAATATTGATCGGTGACGTCGTTGGTGTGGACACTCTCGTTCTCTACACGAATGGCCATGTCTCGCAGGGCATTGCGCATCGTATCAAACTGATCGCTGGGCACCCTCACGGTGATATTGTAAAAGAGCGTATTTTCGCCACCTTGATAGGCATTCATATTGGCCACATAGCCGCCCAGACCCTCTGCCAGCTCCTCAGCTTGCAGGGCTGCGGCTTCTGTGTCGGCTACCACCAGATTCATGTCGGCGTTGTAGATCACTTTACGGTCTTCTAACACGCCGTCGATATCGATTTCTGAATTCGCCCCGTCACTCTGGATCATTTCATTTTCAACTTCGACAAATTCTTGAGGCGCGGCCGGTGCAGCGGCCGGCATCTCCATCGCCCCACTATCCATCACCGCATATTGGGGCGCTGCACCACCACAGGCAACGAGCACCAATGATGCAACAAGTAGCAACAAACCAGGTATAATGATTGAATGTTTCATGGAGTAACCTCTCAAAAAGTGGGCAGACGGTATTGTATTATGGACGTATCGGTGTGTCGAATAGTTCCGTATGACACTTAGGACTTAAGAAAAAATAACTCATACACATTGACCCCTATTCGCCGTTCATAGCGCCACCAAAATGTAGGAGTTATTTATTTTCGCGGCCTTAGTGATTAACACCCTTGATCTCCGTGCTGCGAATATTATATTTCGAAGGTTTGTTCTTGACAAAGAGAATTTCCTCAATGTCACTGAACGCAACACGCAACACGCAACACGCCCTATAGTAGCACAACGACCACCCGAAAAAGCATCAATTCCCGACATGCAAGCGCCGTCCTAACCAGATCGGCAAGCCGGTGGCGACGATGGCTTGTTCTACGAATTCCGTATCGTATTCCACACGGTGCCAGGTCCAGGTCCAGGTTCGGGCTTCGGTATCGAGCAGGGCAAAGGAAGCGCGAGCGTCTCTATCACGTGGTTGGCCCACACTGCCGGGATTGAATAGCCAACGGTGGTCGAGATCAAAATGCAGCGGTTGTCCCACAATTTGTGTCGCCCAGTGCACGTGCACCCGACCCTCCTCTTCATACATCTCCCAGCCCACCGCTATGTGCGAATGTCCAACCAGGCAAAGGGGTGTTTCAAATTCGGTGTAATTGGCTCCGGCCGTCAGTGGGCCATCGACATATTCCCATACCGGTGATCGCGGACTGGCGTGAACCATCGTGATATCTTCTCGTTGTTCCCGGCAGGGTAACTCAAGCAACCATGCCATTGTCTCCGGCCGTAAGTGTTCTCTCTGCCATTCAGCAGCGAAACGAGCAATGTCATTGAATCTGTCCAATGATATTTTGCCTGCCACGGCCAGATCATGATTGCCGGCCAGACAAAGATCAGCCCGTTCGCGCATGATATCGGCGCAGGCTTGTGGTTCCGGGCCGTAACCGACTGTATCTCCCAGACACCAAAGGGCATCGGGCGCCAAGTCGTCTATCCGTTCTAACACGGCTTCCAGGGCAACGAGATTAGCATGTGTGTCTGACAGCACGGCGATACGCATTTTACAAACCTGTAGAATGATTTGTGTTGGGGTGCACGTGGTCTGCTTTGGGTATGAGCCGGGAAAGAAAGTCTACAATGTACATCACCCAGCAGAGGTAGGGACCTAGCAATTGTTCCCAGACTGCGCTGAGAAAATAAGGCCCCATTGGGGCAGGTAGCAAGTAGCAGGTCGCAGGTGCGAGTGCGGTTGCAGACACGGTTGAACTAGCCACTTGCAAACCTGCCACTTGCCA
>JAAENG010000551.1 GCA_024224665.1 Chloroflexota bacterium
AATTCGTTTTGCTGGCGTATCCCGGTCTACTTTTTTACCGGTCTACTGGTCTACTGGTCTACTGGTCTACTGGTCTACTGGTCTACTGGTCTACCGGTCTACTGGTCTACTGGTCTACTGGTCTACTGGTCTACTGGTCTACTGGCCTACTGGCCTACTGGTCTACTGGCCTACTGGCCTACTGGCCTACTGGCCTACTGGTACCTGGTCTACAAGCTCACAGATATACACGGATGACGCGGATTTTTATGGGAGGACTGGCAGGCATGGACATTCAGCCGCCGACTGTCTCACCGAGGTATTCGCGGCGCCATTTGGCCCTTGACGATGTTAGTCACGGATTCCTATCCGTGTTACAGATGATGGTGAATTTTCACTGCGGCGCATATTTTTGCCCTTTACCTTTTGCCTTTTACTTTTTGAATTTTTTTTCAAGTCAGGGTACCTGAACCGACCATTCCCCTGTGACCTGCTGATAGGCGTCAAGCGGCCGGTAGGGTTCCGCATAATCTGCGCCTTGATGGCTCGCCTGACAGGAATCGAGAAAGACTCGCAGTTGCTCCCTCATTTCAGCGGCGAATGGCCTTTGTTCTTCGATGATATTGTTTCTCTCTTGAGGATCATCGCCGAGGTCGAAACAGATATCCTCGCCCTGCTGTTCGGAGAAGTTAGTCAGGTATTTGTAGCGATCATCGATCATGGCAATGGTGGGGGAGCCGAACATCGCCTCTCGGGTTTCGAGAAAACGGTAGGGGATGGGACGAGCACGAGTGCGCGTTTCCTCTCGCACAATAGGCGTTAAATCGATGCCATCTAGCGGGCGATCGTCGGGCAGGCTGCAGCCGACAGTGTCTGTGATTGTGGGAAAGTAATCCAGCGTGCTACATGGCAGGTCGATGATCTGCCCTGCTCCCGCCACGTCGGGCCATTCCAACAGCGCCGGTACGGCAATCCCTCCGTTGAAAAGGCTCCTTTTGCGTCCGCGCAGTCCGGCCGTCGAGCCTCGATTTCGCCCCGTCACTCCATCTCGGCCTTCCGGCCCATTATCGCTGCAGAACCAGTGCATGGTGTTCGCGCGCACGCCCAGTTCAGCCAAAACAGAATTTAGTCGTCCCACCTGTTCATCCATTGCCGTGATACAGCCATAATAATGTTGCTCACCCTCACTGAAATCCTCGTACATGGCTCGGTATTCTGGCCCGGCCACCACTGGTGTGTGCGGTGCGTGAAACCACACCACGGCAAAAAAAGGTTGGTTCCGGCGCACGGCATCCTGGATAAAGGGAATTGCTCGATCCATGATCACCCGTGAATCATCCCCAGACAGATTATCTGTCACCCGCGCGCCTGATTCAGCCCAATAATGGGTGCCATAGGGTGTGCCCGGCCGTCCCCAACGGTCCTCGCCCTCAGCCGGCGTGTTCATCGGATCCCAGGTGGGGACTTTGGCTTCGGTCGAGAAACAGATGTCGAATCCACGTTCCCAGGGTGGTGCATAATACCGCGAGCCATGTGGTCCCCCGCGATTGCCTTCTACTACGCTCTTTGAGAGCGTGCCCAAATGCCATTTGCCGAAATGGCCGGTAGCATACCCTTGAGTTCTGAGCACTTGCGCCAGATTGATCTCCTGGGCAGGAAGGGAGCCTTTGTTGGCATGGGTGACGCCGTATCGAAAATAGTGGCGGCCGGTAAGACATGTGCCCCGTGTCGGCGAGCACACCGGACCGCCCGCATAAAACCGAGAAAAACGCGCCGCGCGCGCAGCCATCGCATCAAGCTGAGGCGTGCGAATCACCTCATTGCCGTTGAACCCCACATCCCCAAACCCCAAATCGTCGCACATAGTGAGAATGATGTTTGGCCTGGTCATTGCTCCGCGCCTCGGATTCCGCTAGCTTTTGACGGCGCCCGCCGTCATACCTGCTGTTAATTTCGATTGAAAAACTAAGAATACGATAAGCACCGGCAAAACGCCCAAGATAATCGCTGCCGCAAATAAGGGCATATCTGCCTGATGCTCGCCGCGCAAAGTGGCTATACCCACCATGATCGTACGCATCTCTCGTTTCTGCATGATCAGCAGCGGGATCAGGAGATCGTTCCAGGCGAAAAGTGTATTGATAATCGCCAGCGTGGCAATCGCCGGCTTGCCCAGGGGGAGGACGATCTTGTAATAGCTCTGCAAGGTGGAGGCGCCATCGATTTTCGCCGCCTCAAAGATCTCACGGGGAATGTTGGAGTAATAAGCCGCCAACATGTAGGTCCCGAAAGGAATGGCAAATGTTGTGTAGGCGATTATCAGGCCGTGGTAGGTGTTCAGCAGATGGAAATCGACCGCAGTGCGGAAGAATGGCACCATCACAACCTGGAGCGGCACCATCATCCCCATCAGGATTATCAAAAATAAGGGACCTCGCCAGCGAAATCTCATGATACCGATCGCATAGGCTGCCATAGAGCAGACGAGCGTTAGCAGCAGCACCGCACCTGCCGTCGTAATCACGGAATTCCAGAAAGATTCGCCGATGCGGGCAAATGTCCAGGCCCGTTCGAAATTGGCAAAGGATGGCTCCGTCGTCAAGTCAAAGCGGCTGACGATAAAATCCCTGGAGTCTTTGACAGCGACATTGAACGTAAAGAAAAGTGGGTAGATGGTGGACGCTGCCAAGAGCAGCAGGGGAAGAACCAAAAACCAGCGCCGGAGCTGTCGCGTCGTTGGCAAACGCCGGGATTGTTGCGTGGTCATGTTGTGCGCCTCTCTCAGTCCCGCTGGGTCATCAGCCGCACCTGAGCGATGATGACGAACAAGAAGAAGATGAAGATAAGCGTGCCGATGGCGGTGGCATAACCCGGCCTATTGAGAAGTCCCATGTTTTCCCAAATCAGGTACTCGGGTAAGTACGTTGAGCTACCGGGTCCGCCTGAGGTCAGGACAAAGACATAAGCGAACATGCCTGCCAGCATCAATTTGATCTGCAGCACCGTATAAAATTCAATCGTGGGGCGAATGGAAGGGAATACGATATGCCAGAGCATTTGAAACCAGTTTGCACCATCCACCGTGGCGGCGTCGATCAGATCGTTGTCCATGGTGGCCAGCGCCGCCAGATAGATGATCACGCCCACGCCAAAACTTGCCCAGAGTGCTACCCCAATGACGGAGGGTAGGGCGGTGTCGAGTGTGCCAAGCCAGTCGGCAGTCAAGAAGTCCAGGCCGACCAGCTTCAGTAAGCTATTGACGGCGCCGTCAATTTTCAACACCATGGTGAAGATGGCGGCGACAATCACTGCCGACAAGACGTACGGCAGGAAAAAGGCTGCCCGGAAAAAGCGAGCCCCCGGTACTTTCTGGTGGATGAGCAGTGCGAGCACAAGGGGTAATAGCACCCAGATAGGGAGGGTGAGAATCACCTTGAACCAGTTAGCCACCGAGTCGCGAAACAGAGGGTCATTAAAGAGAAGGCGTTCGAAGTTTGCCAGACCGATGAACTCAGGTGCATGGATGCCATCCCAGTCCGTCAGCGAATAGCCAATGCCTCGTAACAAAGGATAAAACCGGAACAGTACCAGGAGAAGAATCGCCGGAACCATAAACATCGGGCCCCAGAAAGAGTCGCTATCTCTGCGTTTGTAGGTGCGCCGTGCCAGCGTTTGTCCCCACGTTCGAACTGTCATCTAGATCTCCATGACATCAGGATTCGAGGCTGATCGAGAGGGAGCTGTTGCCCCCTCCCGATCGTTTCAAATGAGGCGTCGGTCGTCAGTAAAACCGATTGCCAATCGAAGATTTGTCTACCTGGATGCAGCGAAGTTGACCATGGCCTGGGTTGCTTCTTCCGGTGTGATCTCGCCCAGCAGCAACAACGAGGACTGCCGTTTCCATTCTGCATTCAGATCTGTGGGTGTGACGTAGAAGGTGGGCATTTCCGCATTGGCCAACCATTCGTTGATCTGTTTGGCGGCCGGATCGGAGATCAGATTGGCATCGATGTCGTTGCGTGGGATGATCGTAGCCGCTGAGTTGAAGAGGACGAGTTGGGCCTCAGGCGATGCCAGAAATTCGACTAATTGGACGGCTTCATCGGGATGTTCGCTCCAGTTTGGTACACTCCAGCCGATACCGCCGCCGGCGGCAATGGGAATGTCTTCGACCGTAGCATAAACATCAGGATCGATGACGACATTCTTGAACATGCCGACGTTGTTGGCGCCAAGGTAATCGCCAAACATCTTCCAATGCGCGATATCTGAAATCAGCCCCTGTGTGATCGCGGCACGACCGGCGCTGAAGTTATCATGGCTGTCCATGTATGTGGTCTCAGAAGCGACACCCTCTTGCCACCAACCGCGCTGCGAGGCGTCATACCATAGCTCCAATTGTCTGGACATGCGTGGATCGTCATAGGGGATCTCGCCTGCCAGGAATTCGGCGTGATCTTCAGCCGTGAACATTGACGCCGCATAGAGCGAGCCGTAGAACTGCATGCCATGCGCTTCCTTACCGCCGGCCGTAAAGCAGGATTTGTCAGTATTGGCGATGATGGCGTCGCAGGTTGCTACCAATTCATCCCATGTGGTGGGCGGTTTCTCAGGATCAAGGCCGGCTTCCGTGAAGATGTTCTTATTGTAGTAATATACAAAGCCTTGGATGGTGATGGGCAGAGACAGAATTTCACCGGTCTCGTCATTGGCCCAACCATTCTGTAAATTGATGAACTTGTCTGCCTCATCGCCAATGTAGTCATCCAAAGGAATCATGAGGTCCTGGCGCTCGGTCAGGCGTGTGCCCCCATGAATCAGTATGACATCAGGACCTTCGCCCGCGGCAATGGCTGCGCCCAGCAGGTTGTAGTATTCGTTGTTAGGCTGAGGGACGAGTTCAACGGTCACGTTAGGATGTATTTCCTGGAACTGTTCGATCGCCCAACTGGTGTAGGGGGCGAAGACCGGATCTCCCGATTTGAAATCCCACATGGTGAGCGTGACAGGTTCCATCACTGCTTCGGACTCGGGCGTGGCTGTGACGACAACTTCTTGCACAACGGTTTGTGTTGCCGGTTGCGCACAGGCAGTGAACACCAGGGTGATGGTGAGCATAACAAGGGTCAAAAAGATGGTTTTACTACGCATGTTACTCCTCCGAAACGATAAGGGTTGCAAGCCAGACAGAACATGGCCGGCGTGATGCGGAAATGGATAGGATTGGAGCGTTCAAGACATAGGCGATGCTTCCTCCAACATGTATGTGTCAGCGAGCGATGGTTCGGGAATGAGTCGGGACCGCGTTGAAACGTTGTTGGTCGAGGTTCTTTATGAGTATACTACTGAAAACTCTGGAAAAGTCTAAAACGGCTGTTCGCACCCCCGTATACAGGGGGGTTTTGCTCGTTCGCACCTGTGTAAACGGGGGTAAAAAATAGCTCAAAAAAGTTTTCCAGAGTTTTCAGAAAGACAACT
>JAAENG010000552.1 GCA_024224665.1 Chloroflexota bacterium
ATTACCGAAATAAATAATTAACCTTCATAAGCGCTTACTACAAACTGCCTCCTTACGAATGGGTTTTTGCATTTTGCCCTTTACCTTTTGCATTTTGTCTTTTGATTTCCCATGCCTTCTCTTGCATTCGAGATGATCTGCTGGTCAGAAAACCTGGTCGCCGCCGGGCTGGATGAGGCCGGGCGGGGGGCATGGGCGGGACCGGTTGCTGCGGCTGCGGTCGTATTGCCCCCTGAGCCCGAACACCTGTTTGAAGTGCTACAGGGCGTCGATGATTCCAAGAAATTGGCGGCTGCCAGGAGGGAAGGGCTGGAAGTACGCATTCGTTCGGTGGCAACGGTAGGGGTTGGGTTCACCACAGCCTCCGAGATAGACCGCATCGGTATTGTGCCTGCGACCCTGGCGGCGATGGAGAAAGCCCTGATCGCACTGCCAACGCCACCCGACCATGTTTTGATCGATTACATCCCCCGGCCCTTGGGAACCTGGCCCCAGAGGCGGATTGTGCGAGGTGAAAGTGAATCCCTCTCCATTGCCGCCGCCTCGATCATTGCCAAGGTCGCCAGGGACAGGTTGATGGTCGAGTACGACAGCCAGTTCCCGGGCTATGGGTTTGCTCAGCACAAGGGGTATGGCACGGCCCAACATCGTGCTGCACTCGGCCGGCTCGGATCGACCCCGCTGCATCGCCACTCCTGGGCGCCCCTGCTGCAATTGCGTCTACCTCTGGGGGATGATGTCATATGAGTGGCTGGCGCCAGGGATCGCGCAAGGGCCTGGGCCAGCTGGGCGAAGATCTTGCGGTTGAGACCTTGGAACGAGCCGGCATGAAGGTGATCTACAGAAATTGGCGCTGCTCCAGCGGTGAGATCGACATCGTCGCCAGGGAAGGGGAGGTAATCGTTCTTGTAGAGGTGAAGACACGGCGAGGGCGGGGAGCGGGCACACCGGAACAGGGTGTTGATCCGGCCAAGCAAGCGAAGCTCTGTCAGTTGGCCGAAGCCTACATCGAGATAAGCGGCTGGGAGGGCGATGTGCGTATCGACGTGGTGGCGGTCGAGATGGACAGCGCAGGAAGGCTACTGCGTGTGAGCCATTGGCAGGAGGCAGTCGATTGCTGGTGAAACCGTTGATCGTGATCGTTGGGCCCACTGCGGTTGGGAAGACGGCTATCTCCCTGCAGGTCGCCGCACGCTACGGCGGGGAAGTGGTGTCGGCGGATTCTCGGCAGGTGTATCGAGGCATGGATATCGGCACGGCCAAGGTTACGGCCGACGAGCGGGGAGATATCCCCCACCATTTAGTTGACATAAGACTACCAGATCAGACAATCACATTGGGTGAATATCAGGCGCTGGCGTATGTCGCCATTGATGATATCCATAGCAGAGGGCGGTTGCCACTGCTGGTAGGGGGCACCGGGCAGTATGTGAAAGCGGTGGTGGAGGGATGGCAGATACCGAAAGTGCCGCCACAGCCGGAATTGCGGGCGGAACTGGAGGCATTGGCGGCGCGGGAGGGAAAAGAGGCTGTTTACGCCCGCTTACTGGCCATAGATCCGGGCAGCGCCGGCAGCATCGATTGGCGCAATCTACGCCGAGTGATCAGGGCCATTGAGGTGACCGAGGTGTCAGGGCGTCCCTTTAGCGAGTTGCAAGTCAAGACCCCACCCCCTTACTCGCTCCACCAAATCGGTCTAACCCGGCCACGGGAGTTGCTCTACGCCAGAGCAGATGCCCGTATCGAGCAGGTGTTTGCCGAGGGTTTTGTACTGGAAGTCGAGCGACTTCTGGCAGCCGGTTATTCCGCCGATCTCTCCAGTTTCTCCAGTTTAGGTTACCGGGAAGTGGCAGCGTACTTGGCCGGAGAACATTCTCTCGAACAAGCCAAGCTCCTGTTACGCCGCCACACCCGCCAGTTTATCCGCCGCCAGTACAACTGGTTCCGGTTGACAGACCCGGATATCACATGGTTTGATCTGGAAGCAACGGCACACAATGATGTGTTTGAATGGCTGCACAGGGCATTGCACAACGAGGAATGACTGATATGTACTCGTTATTCGCAACACAGTATTGGCGCTTGTCTAACCGTCGCTCCCCTTCCTGCCACTGAGGTGCATGAAGGTTTTGGCTATACGTGGCTTCTCTACCGGACACTTTTTTCAAATGTCTTTCCTTCGGCTTCGCTCAGGACAGGTCTGAGCGGGTTTGCGCAGCCAACATACATCCAAAATGCACGATTTTCAGCATAAAACATCCTTCAATAACTCGCATCCAGCGAAGAATCTAGGGTTTCATGTACCGCGAGACCCTTCGTTGGCGTTGCCTGTTCGCGAGAGTTGCGTGTTTGACCCACTCAGGGTGACAAAATAGAAAAGTGTCCGGTAGCAAATACGTGGCCCCCCCATTAAGGTTCAATGTGTACGATAAGTTGTCTGTGACAAGACCAAGCAGTAATTGAATCCTGCATCTATTAGGAGTTACGATGATAGATTATATTTTGCAGTTGTGGCCATTACTATTCACAATACCATTCATGTGTCTAGGAATTGTTGCCCTTTTCTTTCCTGAGAAAATATTGAGATTCTTGGCTAGCTTTGGGAATCCTTTCGGCATGGATGATGATAGTTTAGATAACATACCAACAATGCCTGGAACTAATCGGTGGTTGCTCGGAGGAAGATCTTGGTCGGAGTTTTTGAGGACAATGAAAGAGCGTCCAGAGGAATTACGATATCGTTTATTCTGGATTAGGATCGTAGGACTTGCGTTTTTGACGATGGTATTATTTGGGCTCTGTCTTGTACCATTGGCTATCTGACTGAAGAGCATAAGTTATATTAACTCTATCGAGACGCCCACGGCTCTCTTCACAAGTGGCGTACCATAACATCGCCTTGTAATCACCTCTGCGCAGCTTTCGCATCTTCACATTTCCATAGGTCAATCCCCACGTCACCCTCACCCTCACCCAAATCCCTCCCTCCCCCCAGATAACAGCCAAATTCCGGGCGCGGAGCAGGGGTCAAGGGTCGATTTATTTACGACTCGCGTAGCCCTTGACGCCTGCGAGCACCCGAACAGAATATGAAGGCTGGGGGGAGGGAAACTACGCTGCCACTACCAACTCAGAAGGAGGTAACGTCACCCACTTCGAGCCCCACTTGAAGCGATGCAGGTCCTGACCGATACCAAGCTCGTCCAAACAGCGGCGTGTAAACTGCCTCGCAGTCAAACCATCAGGCAGATCCTTGATGCCGACCCTATAGGAAAATGAGAAGTAGGAGGCAGCGACTTAAACTCGCCAAAGCACCTGGCCTCCGTCTCATGCCCCGGCCATGAAATCCCCTTCCAAGAATTTCCGGTCAGAGATAATGGTGTCGCCTTACAGGGCAAAGCGAATACGCACGATCTCGCCATCCTGCACAACATAGTCCTTACCTTCCAAGCGCAAGGTGGCCTGTTTGCGAGCCTCAGCCATCGAACCCGCTGCCATGAGATCGTCAAAGGCAATGACTTCTGCCCGAATGAAACCACGTGCCAGGTCTGTATGAACGCTGCCCGCTGCCTCCAAAGCTGTACCGCCCACCGCCAGGGTCCAGGCCCGGACTTCATCATCGCCCAACGTGAAAAAGCTCTGTACCCGCAACAAGGCATAAGAGAGGTGGATGACACGGCTCAGGCCCGGTTCCTCGATGCCAAAATCGGCCAGGAACTCTTCAGCCTCTTCGGGATCCATTTGTGCAAGCTCAGCCTCCAGACGACCTCGCAAGGCGGATACAGCCACGTGCTGGCGCTGGCGAGTATACCGGCCGGCGACAGTTTCATCACCCTCGTCATCTATATTCAACAGTACCAGTTGCGGCTTCTGGCTGAGAAAGGAGAATCCACGTAATGATTTTTCCTCTTCATCTGATAGCTCCACTTCGCGTAGAGGCGTTTCATTTTCAAGCACGATCAATAGGCGGTCGAGTAACACCTTTTCCTGCTTGAGCGCGTCCACCTCTTTGGAGTTGCCACCCTTTGTGATGCGCTCGCCAATCCGTTCCAGGCGGTTGCTGACCAGCATCAAGTCATTCAAAAGGAGTTCTGTCTCGACCAGTTCGATATCTCGGGCAGGGTCGATGTCCCCCTCGGGATGGAGTACATTCTCATCTTGGAAGGCGCGCACCACATGCAGGAGAGCGTCATTGTTCGTGATCTCATTTAGCAGCGGGCCCGCCAATCCCCCTGATTCGCCCAAACCCTTGGCAAGGCCGGCGATGTCGTTGTATTGCACCTGGGCGTGAGTCACCTTTTTGGGCTTGTACATGGCCGCCAGCCGCTCGACACGCTCGTCGGGTACTTTCACCGTGGCGCTGTGCACTTCCATGTGTCCGCTCGAGTAAGCGGTGGGTTCGATTTCACCCCTGGTGAGGGCGTTGAAGACGGTGGTCTTGCCGCTGTTGGGTAAGCCGATGATGCCTATATTCATAGTTGAATCCAATACTTATGTGGCTTTTTGGTCGTGTGGTCGTGTGGTCTGAAGCATCTGGTTATTGAGCGCATAGG
>JAAENG010000553.1 GCA_024224665.1 Chloroflexota bacterium
CCAGTTTCTTCACCTCCTCAGCACGTACTTTCCCGCAGTCTTGCGGTTCATTCCGGCCTTCAAAGCCGCTATGCAAATTTTTCCAGTCTTGCTGAATTCTTCCATCAATTTCCTCACTTGGGCATCGCTGCAGCGCATTTGGGTCCTTCCTCTGGGTCGAAGAAGTCCCTCTATCGTCACGCACGATGCCGGGGTCAGGATGGGTAAGTGTAATTGTCGTTAATGGGGCAATGTAGTTGACGCTGAGCAGGCGTACCTTCGCCGAACCGTTCGGTAGATGCGCTTTCACGCTCTCTCGTATCACGTCGACGTCGTAGGTGCGGGCGGTTTTGAAGCGAATCAGTGGCAACTCTGCGCGCTGGCATGCTCCGTCGATGAACTTGTCCCGTTTGCGTCTCGCCGGTAGAAGGTGGGTTTTGTCGTCGAGCTCGACAACGGCCGCAACGTAAGAGCTGCCTTTGGCGACGAGCGCGAAGTCGAAACTCTTTTGCGAGACGCGCCGGCCCCAACGTTTCCAGTCTTCGGCAGGTACGACGAGCAAGGCCCCAACACGGACTTGCATCATGATCGTGAACCGATCGCCGACAGCTTCTTCGAGTTTTTTGCAGAACCGCCATTCACCGGCGGTGCAGAGAAACTTCTGACGATGGTAGGGGGGTGACTTGTTGCGCTTTCCTTTTCCTTTCGGCATTGATCAGCGTTTCGGGCGGCCAGGGCTCGGCCGGAAGCGTTTCCGGTAGCTGCGCTGAGGTTTGGGCTTGCTGCCTCGGTTTAGGGGCGCGACAGAACGCCATCTCGCGGAGAGAGTGGCTGCGTTGATCTGTGCTTTCGGTGCGTTCGACATCCGTCAACATCTCACGTTTCGAGTCTTGCTGTCAAACTTGGCTCTTTGCGCGCACGTTCATTGAGACCTTCGGCCTTTGGCTCTGGATATCCAGGGGGCCGCCCTTCCTCTCCATCGCCGTCAGAATTGGCTAGGTTCTTGTGAACCAACGCTGATTGCGACGGAACTCCAGGGCATAGCATGTTCCTGAGGTGGCTGCTGAAATGCTGGGGAGGGTAGCCGGGGTTGGGCCCCTGATGGGGCGGGGTCACCGGTGGGCGAGTCTCTGGAGAGTTTTAGGGCAGGACAAAAAGACGTTGGGGCCTCAACACGGTTGAGGCCCCAACACACTCGCACAATATTGGGAGGCTACCAGCGCCTCAAACGATCTTCATCAATCCTAACTCCGTTGCGAAATACACCAACCGTCCCTCCGGGAAGGCTTGGATGGAAAGCAGAGATTGAGCCATATCGGAAGCGAATCGATACTTGACCGCCAGAGTGATAAACGACATCGCGCCGAGGGTCTATTCCCGGGATGGCGATGTATATGCGATTGACCCATTGGCGAATGGTCATCGTTTCGCTTTGAATGATGGTACCGTGGCGATTTTTGAATTGAATCACGTCGTTCATACGGCCCGTGACCGTTCCATTGCCCCACGCGTAGGCCCAGCTCACGCTTTGTACTGATCGGCACCGGGTTTCATCCGGAGATGCAGCAAAAGCGGGGGAAGCGTAGGTTGGGGCAACGGAAGCAATGACGAAAGCAATGCAAAGTGTGATGCACGTGGAGGTCTTCATGGGGGTTGGATGGGTCGTGTTGTGGCTTTGTCCCCGTTCCGGAAGATGGACGGGTACTGGAGCCGGGACACGTGAAGAGCGGAGAATGACAAAGAACGTTACTGGTAAAACGATGAAACCGCGGAGTTAGGGGGCACAGCAAAGCAGGATTTCGCGTTACACGGAAACGACGATTTTATTTTGGTCAATCTGATGGCATTGCGATTGCCGCGCACCCGGTACCATGCACCAAAGGCGTGATCAATAGGGATTGCACCGTTCTCATAGGGGATGGCAATGAATAGCTCAGAAGCAAAGCGGCTAATAAACGGACTGTACGAAAATGAATCGAGCCTGCGCAGGCAGTTTGCGCAACGTTACCGGAAGCGGGATGAGGTGTCCGATGCGTTTCAGTCAGCAGTCGCGGAGCTTTGGAAGGGGCACTCACGGTTGTTCTTCGAAAACCCCACCCTGCTGCGAGCCTGGCTCTTCAAAGTTCTAGGCAACAAACTAAACGACCGGCATCGTGTTAGATGTGCAGGTAAGCGCGGCATTGGGCGGGAGAATCCGAATGGGGGGGAGATTATTGAGAACGTCATAGACAAGGGCCCGGGACCAGATGAAACACTGATATCCAATGAGGGGATCGCTTGTATACAGGCCTTTGTCCGAGGACTCGACGTGGAGAGCCAGGGCATTTGGAATTTACGAATGGATCAGGATATGTCGTATGCAGAAATCGCAGAACAACTTGGAATTTTGGCGGCCACCGTTCGGGTGCGTATTTATAGGATGAAGATGCGGTTGCGAGAGGAGTTGATTGGTGATGAATGATCCCAGTGAAAACCTGCCCGATGAGCTCTTAGATGAGCTGATGACCATTGGTGATCGGGGGCTGCTGTCCGAAAGGCAGGAACTAATTGCGCGCTGGCCCAAGTTCAAAGCTGAAATAGTTGCGTTTCTAGATGGGGGGGATCAATTCTACCGTCTGCTTGATGGGGTTGATGCGCCAGGCGATACGCAGGACGAATTGCCCGAAAGGATAGGCCCTTACAAGGTCGAGAAGCTCTTGGGGAAGGGCGGGATGGGATCCGTATACCTTGCAACAGAGAGTGGCGACGTTGATATACAAGTCGCGCTCAAGGTCATCAATCCATCGCTTGCTACCACTGAATTCCAAGAGAGGTTCATCGGCGAGATGCGAGCGTTGTCACTGCTCGCACATGAGAGCATCGTACAGGTATATTCTGGGGGTAAGGACGAAGATGGCAGATCCTATATTGCCATGGAATTCGTGAGCGGAAAGCCCATTACGGCGTACTGCGCAGGCAAAGAACTCAATCTCGAAGACCGCTTATCACTGTTTATGCAGGTTTGTGCAGGGGTGCACTACGCACACCAGCGGGGAGTAATGCATCGTGATATCAAGCCGGATAACATTCTTGTTCGCGATGGGGAGCACGGTCCTATTGTTAAGCTAATCGATTTTGGACTGGCAAGGCTTATCAACGATGACTTGAATCAAAATCTGAGAGCCGAGAAGGGCGGAGGACGTCGATTTTCAGGGACAGTGGAGTATGCGAGCCCTGAACAGTTTTGGGGTAGGGAGCAAAGCCTTCAATCAGACATCTACTCACTAGGAGCAGTCTTCTACGAAATTGTAAGCGGTGTCGTACCGGTCTCTGCTGATAGTCTGTTTTCGCAGAAGTTTTTCGGGGAAAAAGCATCGCCCATCGAGGCACCGCGCCATTTGTGCAGAGGCGGTAGAGCGATGCCGCGCGAGTTAGACTGGGTGATTCTCAAGGCACTGGCTGGAGATCCGGAAGAGCGTTATGATACCCCGAAGGCCTTGGCAGAAGACTTATCCCGTATCCAAACGGGACATCCTGTTTCGGCGGGGCCACAGACGAAGAGGTATACACTAAGCAAGTGGGTGGGAAGAAATAGAGAAGTTTGGCTGACTACAGCAATAACATTAATTGGATTGAGTGGGGCCGTATTCTTGTGGGACCTTGTCGTTCGAGGTGAGACTGAGATAGAGGGACTAACAGATGAGATACGCAGGCAAGAGCCGTTAGTAGCGCTTGCCAACATGGTTGATATGGAGGCGTTCATCAATCCCTCTATCGTGCATGGTCCAGAATCGATACCGAGCGCGCGCAGCTACACGATGCGGCTTGAACAGTGGGTACAAGAATCGCGCGAGGTTTACTCCAAGGTTGGAAAATGGTTTGTGGAGAAGGAGAAGGACAAGAGGTATGGGGAGGTTCCAGAGGAACTCATTAGTGAAAAGGACTTAGGACCTTATGCTGTAGAGGCACAATGGCTCCGAAAAAATATCCTTGATGTGCAGGAAGAACGGGATGGGATGAATCGCCAAGACCTTTCACAAGATGAGTGGGTGGCGTACAGCAAACAAATCGACGACGACATGAGTGAATGGAGAGCTGGGATCCGAGAACTATTGGGTCCCCAAGGAGGCCTGGAAGCGGTGCCCACGCAACTCGACGAAGGACATGTGTATGCCCTAGAGCAGATTGGCAGCATAGTGACAGAACTCTTCAGGCCGGGTTTGTCCAAGGGCGGGTTGGTGGCGCAGGAGAGCAATCAGAAACGTGCGGAGAGGATTCTCTCGCAGATGAAGGAGTGTAAGAAGAGCGGCGATTGGGGCCGCCAATGGGGGATTGCCCTTGAGTCAATTAATGACGTGGCCAAGTTCCCGCATTACCGTGGTGTGAAACTTGAGCGCTGTGCGGAGATGATACCGATTCGGGCCAATGCCGCAGGGCTGTGGGAATTCGCATACCTTCCAAGTGGACGGGTCCCAAACCCCAAGATAGAGGGCGATGGCTATCTAATGGAAAAGGACAGCGCCATTGTTTTAGTGCTTCTGCCTGGGGGCGATGCAGATATTGGGGTGAGCGCCAATGCCGGTGATAAGAGATATGATCCTTGGTCAAAGCCAGAGACGGGCGAAGGTCCTGTTGTACCAGTGAAACTGGACCCCTTCTTCATATCTAAGTACGAGACCACCCAGGCGCAGTGGGAGCTATGGATGAGGCAAAATCCCAGCAACTTCTCTATGCGGAATCAGTTAATGGGGGTGGATATCAATGGGAGCCACCCGGTTGAAGGGGTGTCTTGGGAAGATGCTCAAGTGTTTGTATGGAGCATTGGTTTGGCCCTGCCGACGAGTGCGCAGTGGGAGTATGCTTGCCGGGCGGGTACGGACAACGTTTGGAGCCATGGAAGCCTAGAGAGTGACTTGGAGGGATGCGCAAACCTGTTTGACGAGGCTTATGTGAACAGCGATGCCCCACGCCTCCCATATGCTGGAAAGGAGGCTGATTGGGACGATGGCTATCCGCTGCATAGTCCGGTGGGGGCGTTCAAGCAGAACGGATTTGGGCTATACGATATGCACGGAAATGTTTGGGAGTATTGCCTCGATCCATACAACTTTGATCTAAATGTTCGTCATGCCGTTGGGGATGGATTGGGCCTTCCATGGGCATCACCATCAAAGGTGGCACGTGGGGGTAGTTTTGCTGCGCCTGCATGGGCAGCGCGGGTTGGAAGGAGGATCTCCGTTACGCCCCGTGCATCGACTACTCAATTCGGATTCCGTGCAGCCCGTCCATTAAGCTGGAACCACTGAAATTGGGCGCCAGGGTAGAGTAGATCCAAACAGTTGGAGAGTCGAACCCGTAGATCTGACGGTCTGTAGTGCTCCCCCTGAATCAAGCTAACGCAGGGTTTGTTGGGGGATCGGTTCCCTTAGCCTATGAGTTCTCTTCATTCGGATGTAGTGTGTCCTTCCGGCAAGCGTGTGTCCCGATGGTTTCCTGTAGGGTGCTGCCGCTCACTGCCCATCCAAGGCGCCAATATAGTTCCAGGGCATCCTGTCGCTTGGCGCTGCGTGCACGGCGGCCTTGTTCTTTAGCATTGCCACCATGTACCCGATC
>JAAENG010000554.1 GCA_024224665.1 Chloroflexota bacterium
CCCTAAAGGGCCTTCATAGTTTCAGCGACGAATTCCATTCGGTTCGGGGAAACGCCAAAATTGTAAAGGGGACAAGTACTCAGGATGAACCTCGCCCAAATTCCGAATGAGTCTCTAGTTTTTAACCTATCACCGCCACACCGTAAACCAGAAAACCGGGGGGATCGCGCGTCTGTATTCGCTCTGACTGCCAGTTCCAGTCTACAGGTTTACAGGTACATGGCCTATCAACACGCCGTCAATCCACATTTTGGATACATTGACTATTCGTATTCATCCTCACCTTCATCTAAGTCCTCTTCTTCTTCTTCCTCCTCCCAGAATTCTTCGATGTTAGCCAAAAGTTGCAACGCCCTGGGTAAATCTGACTCGCGCACGATCACAGCTTTGCCTTGGGTTACACCATAGGCGTCTTGCAGTTCCCAATCGCCTTCACCGGCGTCAGGGGTATAGACAGTGGTCTGAATCCGAGCTTCGTGCAACACGTTGCGGCATAGCTGAACATCTTCTTCAGAAGAGAAAACGGCCAGCGTGACAAAGCGCAGCGAATCTGGATCAAGATTTCGTAGGGGTTGTTTGGGCAATGTTTCCGGATCAGGCGCATTGCCGATCTCGAGATCAGTGCCACAGTCGGGACATCGATTGACCGAGTTTTGGAACTCGGCGACGATGCCATGTTCAGTGATGAAAGGGCAATCAGAATTTGGGCAGTATTTCATGGTGTTCCTCTTGATACAGGACTGGCTGGCCTCAAGGTGTGTTCATAAGACAATCTTATACAGGTGTTCTTGCGAACAGTCAAACCTGGCATCTTCTCAGGGTTTCGGGATCCAGATTATTTAGCTACCCCCCCTTGCTGCCACTGCCACAGCGCTCCTCAGTACCAGTGGATCGAGTTTCTCCGCGGACATTCAACCCATCCTCAACGAAGACTGCGTCAAGTGTCACACAGGCGATGACGCCCCCGCGGTCTTCAACTCGATTCCTATGATCACCTGATCCAGGGAACATCGTACCGCCAAGTTGTGATACCCGGCAACCCGGGCGAGAGCGAGGTAGTCTGTTCAATAACGGGCTAAAAACATGAATGTCAGGTTACAGAATCGCCGAAACTTGAAATAAATCTACGTATTTGTCTATAAACATGATACAGATCAGAGTCGCGCCTGCAAAAAGGGGGTATGATGAGGGGTGGAATTGTATTTCAAGACCCGACAGGAGATTCGACTATGACTCGAATGCAAGTAACAATTGATGGCAACGAGGCCGCGGCCTATGTTGCCCACAAAACCAACGAGGTGATCGCGATATATCCGATCACGCCATCCTCACCGATGGGCGAGTGGGCCGACCAATGGAGTGCTCAAGTGCGGCCGAATATCTGGGGTACGGTACCGCTCGTGCAGGAGATGCAGGCTGAAGGGGGCGCAGCCGGGGCTGTTCACGGTGCGCTACAAACTGGTGCGTTGACAACGACGTTTACAGCAAGCCAGGGCCTGTTGCTCATGATCCCCAACATGTACAAAATCGCAGGCGAGCTGACCAGCACGGTCTTTCATATTGCCGCTCGCTCAGTGGCGGCGCAGGCACTATCCATTTTCGGCGACCACAGCGATGTCATGGCTGCACGCTCGACCGGTTGGGGGATGCTGTTCTCCAACTCAGTGCAAGAGGTTATGGATTTCGCCCTCATCACTCAAGCGGCCACATTGGAATCACGGGTGCCTTTCCTGCACGCGTTTGATGGTTTCCGCACCTCACATGAGGTGATGAAAGTGGCGCTGCTCTCTGATGAAGATATCCGGGAGATGATCGACGACGACCTGGTGCGGGCACATCGCCAGCGCGGCCTGTCGCCAGATCGACCCGTCCTACGGGGCACGGCCCAAAATCCCGACGTCTTCTTCCAGGCCAGAGAGACGGTGAATTCTTTCTACCTGCAGACACCCGACATCGTTCAAAAGGCGATGGACAAATTCGCCGGGCTGGTTGGACGCCAGTACCATCTCTTCGACTACGTGGGCGCCCCAGATGCCGAACGCGTGATCGTGCTCATGGGCTCTGGCGCCGAAACCGCAGAAGAAACGGTCAATTATCTGGTCGAGCGAGGAGAAAAGGTCGGCGCCCTGAAAGTACGACTTTATCGGCCCTTCTCGGTCGAGCACTTCCTGGCAGCGCTTCCGGCGAGCACTAAGGTCGTTGCAGCACTTGACCGCACCAAAGAACCGGGCGCTTCTGGCGAACCTTTATACCAGGACATTGTCACGGCAGTCATGGAAGGGTTGGCCGATAGATCGGCCGATGGATCGGCGCCCTTCGCCACATTCCCAAAAATCATCGGCGGCCGCTACGGACTCTCTTCCAAAGAATTCACTCCGGCGATGATCAAAGGCATCTTTGATGAGATGCGGAAAGAACAACCGAAGAACCATTTCACGGTCGGCATCATCGATGATGTTACCCACACCAGCATTGAATACGATTCAAACTTCGATATTGAAAGTGACGATACAGTTCGGGCCATGTTCTGGGGTTTGGGCTCAGATGGCACGGTCGGAGCAAATAAAAACTCTATCAAGATCATCGGTGAAGAAACGCCCAATTATGCCCAGGGCCACTTCGTCTATGATTCGAAGAAATCGGGCGCCCGTACGATCTCCCATCTGCGCTTTGGCTCCCGACCTATCCACAGCACCTATCAGATCACCAAAGCCAACTTCATTGCAGTACATCAGTTTGGGTTCCTGGAACGTTATGACGTGCTTGAAGACGCGGCAGAAGGAGCGACCTTTTTGCTGAATGCACCTTTCGCCACGGACGAAGTCTGGGACAAGCTGCCCCAGGAGGTTCAACAGCAGATCATCGACAAGAGCCTTAAATTCTATGTAATCGATGCCTACTCGGTAGCCAAGAAAACGGGCATGGGTGTGCGTATCAACACGATCATGCAGACCTGTTTCTTTGCCATCAGTGGTGTCTTGCCTGCGGATGAAGCCATCGCCCAGATTAAATACGCTATCAAGAAAACTTATGGCAAGCGTGGTGAAGCGGTGGTAAAGAAAAACTACGATGCAGTGGATGCTGCGGTCGGCAACATGTACTTGATCGAGATGCCAGCTTCGGCGTCAAGCAGCATCGAGATGCCGCCAACTGTACCTGCCGAAGCACCGCCCTTCGTACAGGAAATCACTGCTGAGATTATTGCCGGGCGCGGCGATCTCCTCCCTGTCAGCGCCATGCCCATCGATGGCACCTACCCCACTGCCACCACCCAATGGGAAAAGCGAAATGTCTCGCTGGAAGCGCCGATCTGGGACCCCGATATCTGTATTCAATGCGGCAAATGTGTGCTTGTCTGCCCGCACGCTGTCTTGCGTAGCAAGCTGATCGACGAAGTGCAAGCAGCAGACGCCCCTGAAGGATTCCTCACAGCGAAATCACGCTTCAAAGAGCATAAGGATAAGCTCTTTACTTTGCAGGTGGCCGTAGAAGACTGCACCGGTTGCACACTGTGTGTCGAGGTCTGTCCTGCCAAGAACAAGCGCCAGGTCGGACTTAAAGCCATCAACATGGTAGAGCAGCTGCCTTTACGTGAGAATGGCAAAAAATACTGGGATTACTTCCTCGATCTCCCCGAAGTGCCACGCTCGAACGGCCTCAATTACAACAACGTCAAGAACGTGCAACTGCTACAGCCCTTGTTTGAGTTCTCTGGTGCTTGTGCAGGTTGTGGCGAAACCCCCTATGTCAAACTGGTGAGTCAGCTCTTTGGTAATCGTATGATCATCGCCAACGCCACCGGATGCTCGAGTATTTACGGCGGCAATCTGCCTACGACGCCCTACGCACAAGACAAACAAGGTAGAGGGCCAGCGTGGAGCAATTCGCTCTTCGAAGACAATGCCGAGTTCGGTATGGGCATGCGTCTGACGCTGGACAAACAGAACGAATACGCCAGAGAACTGGTCGCTCGTATGCGTGGCCTCATCGGCGATGAATTGGCCGACAGCCTGCTCAGCGCTGACCAAAGCAGTGAAGCGGGAATCGAAGCACAACGCCGCCGCGTAGAGGAACTGAGCGTGAAGTTAGCCGGTGCCGATACATCCCAGGCGAAAGATCTGCTTGGCCTGGCTGATGTACTCGTCAAGAAATCGGTCTGGATATTCGGTGGCGATGGTTGGGCTTACGATATCGGTTACGGCGGCCTGGATCACGTGCTGGCCAGCGGACGCAACGTCAACGTGCTGGTTATGGACACCGAAGTCTACTCCAACACAGGTGGTCAGGCTTCGAAAGCAACCCCCTTGGGCGCTGTGGCGAAATTCGCCGCCGGTGGTAAACCTACCATCAAGAAGGACCTTGGCATGATGGCGCAAACCTATGGCGATGTCTACGTGGCACAGATCGCTATGGGCGCCAATGATACACAAACCGTCAAGGCTATCCTGGAAGCGGAAGCTTATGATGGCCCCTCTCTCATCATTGCCTACAGTCATTGTATTGCCCATGGCATCAACATGGCCAAGGGCATGGAACAGCAGAAGTTGGCTGTGCAGACCGGATACTGGCTTCTGTACCGATTCGACCCTCGCCTCAAAGAGGAGGAAAAGAATCCATTACAGCTCGACTCTCGTGCACCTAAATTGCCATTGAGCGACTATATCCTAAATGAGACACGGTATCGCATGCTCATGCAAAGCAACCCCGCGTCCGCTGAAAAACTCTTCGCCGAAGCCCAGGAAGCCGTCAACGAGCATTGGCATAAATATGAACAACTGGCGGCTAAAAGAGCCTGAATTCGCAAGTTTGCGGGTAGCAAGTTGTAGATAACCTTCTGCCACTTGCTGCCCACTACACATAAGGATGATTCGACATGGATCTAACAACCACTTACATGGGTATGACCCTGAAAAATCCCATTGTGCCCTCAGCTTCCCCCTTATCCAAAAATCTGGAAGGGATCAAACGAATGGAAGATGTAGGCGCCTCGGCCGTGGTCATGTACTCCCTCTTCGAAGAGCAGATCAACAGCGAGAGCCATCAGCTCGATCACTATCTTGCCTATGGCACCGAGAGCTTTGGCGAAGCCCTCAGTTATTTCCCCGACCAAACCAGCTATAACATGGGCCCCGACGACTATCTCAATCTCATTCGCAAAGCCCAAGAGGCTGTAGAGATCCCCATCATCGGTAGCCTGAATGGTGTTTCCACCGGCGGCTGGATCCAGCATGCCAAAAAAATCGAAGATGCCGGCGCCGATGCCCTGGAGCTAAACATCTACTACATCCCCACCGACCCGGCCATGACGGGCGCAGCGGTGGAAGAGATGTATGTCAACGTCGTCAAAGATGTGAAGGCGACTGTCAACATCCCGGTTGCGGTAAAGCTGGGCCCCTATTTCAGTTCGACAGCCAATATGGCGTACAGACTGGCCGCTGCAGGCGCCGATGCCCTCGTTCTCTTCAATCGCTTCTACCAGCCTGATTTTGATCTCGAACAACTGGAGGTCGTCCCGCATCTCGTGCTAAGCAATCCTTATGCACTGCGTTTGCCGCTGCGCTGGGTGTCGATTCTGTACGGGCGTGTACAGACCGATTTTGCCATCACCAGTGGCGTACACACCCATACCGATGTACTCAAGTGCATGATGGCCGGCGCCGATGTTGTTATGGTCGCGTCGGCCTTGCTCGAACATGGCTACCGTTATGTTACAACCATGCTACATGGTTTGGAAGTGTGGATGGAAGACCACGAATACGAGTCGATTGAGCAGATGCAGGGCAGTATGAGCCAGCAGTATGTGAACGAGCCCGCTGCCTTTGAAAGGGCCAATTACATGAAGGTTCTCGGCTCCTGGCGTTCTGATCCGGCAGGTATGCTACCGTAGACGAATGCCCTAGACCGACAACATAACGGTTCAATGGGATTTAGTGTGGTCCTGGAAAAATACGTATTGCGTATTGCGTATTGCGTATTGCGTATTGCGTATTGCGTATTGCGTATTGCGTGTTGCGTGTTGCGTGTTGCGTGTTGCGTGTTGCGTGTTGCGTGTTGCGTGTTGCGTATTGCGTGTTACGTGATGGTTGTGCTAACGAACCACGCCTTTCTAGTAGGAGCCACGCAAATTCCGAAAGAGCCAACATAATAAACAG
>JAAENG010000555.1 GCA_024224665.1 Chloroflexota bacterium
CATAATTAGCCTGAAACCCAGGTGTTTTCTGAGCGACATGCTGAAAATCGTCGTAAAAAGTGAACTCCCAGTTCAAGTGCGGTGCTACCGAACAGACTACTCGACATAAATTTCGACTCGTTCGCCCTGTTCCATGTCTTCGACTTCAAGGATCTTACCAGTCTGACCCGTCTGCACAGCGGCAGACAGCTCTTCGAAATCAACGCCTTCGATATCATCGCCGACGAATCGTGCACCCATCTTCAAACCTGCATTGACCAGGCCGATGGGGATGTTGATATTGACTTTATCACGTCCGGAGGAAAGCTCGGTGACGCGCACGCGGAACCAGCGAGGCTGGCTTTGTTGCGGATAGGCGCGAGCAGCATTATTCTCGCCGACTCGCATTGCTTCTATCAAGCTAGCGCCATCCTCCGCCGTTATCTTGCCGTCAGCAACCATCTGCAAGATACGCATCCTTTCTTCTGAAGTTGGCATGTCGATGCCTCCGTTAGCGAGCGTTCGGTATCATTCGCCGGTCGAGTTAGGAAAAGCTCTGGGCGAAGTCACCGCTGGCGGCTGGGTCGATTATAGACGAGCAAATCGTCAACCAATTGTGATCCTATCGCTGTCATTCGGTGTATGATTGATTGAAAGAAGATTACATCCGTTTACGCATGGTGACTAGAACGCTGGTCGGCCGGAAACCCGTACGTTGGAGTGAAGTGATGGCTTCAGCCTGGTAATCGAACAAAATGGCTGTGACCGCATGTCTGGGAGACTGACTCAGTTGCTGCAAGCCGTAGTCCAGGAGGGGGGCCGTCCATTTTTTTTGTAATTCGGGTCGGAGCAGAATGTCAATATGCTGCTCGCCGCGGGTATGGAAATCGATATCGAGTACGCCGACCAGATCAGAATCTAGATGTAATCCCAACCGTTGGCGGTAGCCAAGACCGACGACGTGACCCCATCGACGCAGCACGAAGTGATCACTATTTTTCCGAAAACCTTTGTGGCGTTTTGGGTGCCACCAACGGGCTAATTGTGGGACGGATTGACTAATGTGATGGTTGATAGCTTCAGTATCACTATCGTACAGTGGCACCAGATCCACCGCTTCAGGGAAGCGGGGGGCGTCTACTTGTGGCACTTGTATATTACGGAACTGGGATTCGGTAACGACGGGTGTGAATCCCATGCGCTCATAGAGACCTTGAGCAGTCTCGTTATCTTGCCGCACCTGCAGCATAGCCCAAACACCCCCCATTTGACGGATACGAAGGAGTGCTGCATCCATCAGGGCACGGGCGATCCCTTGGCCGCGGTAGTCATGTCGGACGGCTACATTGGCGATCATCCAACGTTTGCCATAAGTATCGGCTTGCTGGAGGGTGATGTTGCCAACGATCTCACCGGCTTGCTCCCAAATAAATCCTCGAAAAAACCCTCCTAATTCACCACCTGTGGGCACAAATACATGCAAAAATGGGCCCAGCCGAGCCAGCGTTCGCATTTCCTGTAAAGAAGCTTGTCCACTGGCATCGAGCTCGCCGGCAAATGCTTCGCCAATCAAATCAGCGATTGGCTGTAGATCTCGACGTAAGTCGATTTGCCGTAGACCATCGTACGGTTTACTTTGTTTAGGAGAGAGGGCCAGTACCATGTTCTAGTCACGTGTGTGCGTCTACCGGTGGACGCACGGGTAGACGCACACGAATCACATTATTCGCTGGCTTCGCGGAAGTCGGCATCGACGACATCTTCATCGCCGCCCTCATCCTGTGGGGGTTCGGTTTCTGCGTCGGGCACGCCATCTGGTGTTTCGACCGTTGTTTCTCCCTCGGTGTCTGTTTGGCTGTACATGTACTGCCCTATCTGCTGTGCCGTCTCTAATAAAGCATCTGTGGTTTGTTCGATGGCAGCGGCATCTTCAGTGGCTGTAGCTGTGCGCACGGCCGCAATCTGTTCATCGACCGCTTGCTTGATCTCAGCCGGGAGGTTTTCTCCCGATTCTTGAACCGCTTTTTCAGTCTGGAATACCACTGCATCGGCGCGATTGCGGGCTTCTATCAGGGTGCGACGTGCTTCATCTTCAGCCTCATGTTCTTCGGCCTCATCAACCATGCGTTCCACCTCGTTGTCGCTCAAGCCAGAACTTGCCGTAATCCTGATGGATTGCTCACGCCCTGTGGCCTTATCGGTGGCGGTGACATGCAAAATACCATTGGCATCGATGTCAAATGTAACCTCGATCTGCGGGATGCCCCGCTGGGCGGGCGGGATGCCATCAAGGATGAACTTGCCCAGATTCTTGTTGTCTCTAGTGAGAGGGCGTTCACCTTGGGTGATCACAATTTCAACCTGCGTCTGATTGTTAGCAGCTGTGGTGAAAAGCTGGGTTTTCTTGGTGGGGATGGTGGTGTTTCGGTCGATCATTGGTGTCGCAACCCCACCCAATGTTTCGATGGCCAGTGTCAGGGGGGTGACATCCAACAACAGGATGTCTTTGACATCGCCTGCTAACACACCACCCTGAATAGCTGCGCCAATGGCCACGACCTCGTCAGGGTTCACACCCTTGTGTGGTTCGCGTTCAAACAAGGTGCGCACCGCTTGCTGGACGGCGGGCATGCGAGTCATGCCGCCAACCAAGATCACATCGATGATGTCGCTGGGTTTCAAACCGGCGTCTTGCAGGGCCAGGCGGCAGGGTGTGATGCTGCGCTCCACCAGGTCTTCGGTGAGTTGTTCCAGTCTGGCACGGCTCAGGGTGACAATCAAATGTTTGGGTCCAGTAGCATCGGCCGTGACATAGGGTAGGTTGATCTCAGTCTCCAACACGGTAGAGAGTTCGATCTTAGCCTTTTCGGCTGCTTCTTTCAAACGTTGTAAGGCCATCCTGTCCTGCCGTAAATCGACCCCATTTTCGGCCTGAAACACGTCCGCAAGCCAGCTGATCACGCGCTCGTCGAAGTCATCGCCGCCCAGGAAAGTGTCCCCATTGGTGCTAAGCACCTCAAAGACGCCATCTCCCACGTCAAGGATCGAGATATCGAAGGTGCCGCCACCCAGATCATAGACCGCGATTTTACCTTCTCGATGCGATTTGTCCAGGCCATACGCCAGGGCTGAAGCTGTGGGCTCGTTTATGATCCGCTGAACTTCTAATCCGGCGATCTTGCCCGCATCCTTGGTAGCCTGGCGCTGAGCGTCGTTGAAATAGGCCGGCACGGTGATAACGGCTTGAGTCACCGCTTCTCCCAAATAGGCCTCGGCATCTTGGCGAATCTTTTGCAAGATCATGGCTGAGACCTCGGGCGGCGCGTAGTCCCGGCCGTTCATCATAACCCGAACATCGCCGTTGCTGGCTTCAGATACCTCGTAGGGCACATGTTTGATCGCACGCTGTACAGCCGTGCCATTATATTTACGGCCCATAAAACGTTTGACCGAATAGATCGTGTTATCGGGATTGGTCACTGCTTGGCGACGTGCGACCTGTCCGACCATGCGCTCTCCGCTTTTGGGGTTGACGGCGACGACCGATGGTATTAGCCGCCCCCCCTCTGCCGAGGGGATGATAACCGGTTCGCCCGCTTCAAGTACAGCGACGACCGAGTTTGTGGTTCCTAAATCGATTCCGATGATTTTTGACATGTGTTTGCCTGGTATTTTTGTGTGGGTGGGGATGTTAGGCTACTGGGCGACTCGAACATAGCTGGGACGCAGAACCTTTTCTTTTAGCATGTAGCCTCGCTGCACTTCGGCGATGACATGGCCGCTTTCGACCCCGTCATTAGGTTCCATGCTGATGGCTTCGTGGATGTTAGGATCAAACTCGCCTGTAGCATCGATCGCGGTTACGCCCTCGCGCTCCAAGACAGTTTCTAGCTTGCGCAAAATGAGGCGGAAACCATCGACCCAGTCGCCTTCCTCTTCGCCGATACTCTCGGGGATATTATCAAAAGCGCGGGTGAAATCATCGACTACAGGGAGCATCTCGAGGATGAGGCGGGCATTTGCTTGAGCGATTCGTTCACTGCTCTCACGCTCTTTGCGGCGGCGGAAATTTTGGAGTTCTGCCTGTGCTCTCAGTGCCTGATCGCCTGCTTCGTCGGCGGCCTGCTTGGCTTGTTTCAACTCGGCAATGAGGGTGGACAGTGTTTCATCCTCTGTTTCCTCTACGTCAGATTCTGCTTCAGGTTTCACAGCTTCGTCTGACTCTAGCGCATTGGGTTCTTCAGGCGACAGGGCAGGCTGCTCATTATCTGTGGCTTCGGATACCGTTTCTGGGGCATCCGACATGGCTGGTTCTTCACGTTCGTTAAGGGTGTTGTTTTTTTCTGGCGTGTTCATGTGGGTGGCGAATTTGATTGAATGCAAGATCGTCTGGCGATGGTCGGGGACAGTCTCGTGTCGATAATCCCCGATCAATCGTTGATTGCAGGTTGTGGATCGATGGGAGTAGAGGCGTCCGAGATTGCTGTGTCAGTGCCATAGAGATTGGCGACAAGACTGCTCATCAAGCGGGACATAAAGCGTACTGTTGAGATCGTACGGCCGTAAGGCATACGAATGGGCCCAATCACGCCGAGGATGCCGGTACTCTGGTCGGGTCTGCCATAGCGTGAGAGCACCAGGCTGATGTCTGGGAGATTGTCATAGGGGCTCTCTCCCCCAATGATCACTTGCACACCGGGCAATTGGCGTGCCTCCTGAATCAGTGGTTCGATGGCAGATGTTTCTTCGAAAACCTCTACAAAGCGCCTGGCTTTACCTCGTTCATTGAACTCGGGCGCCTGCAATACGTTGGTGAGTCCATCCCTATAGATGCGGTCACTGCGCTCATCCTCGTGGTAGAGGATCTCGGTAATGAGAGTGGTGATCTGGCGGGCAATAGGGTCTGAATCAGAGTCCAGAGACCGTACCTGATGCCAGTTCAAGCCTGTCAAGCGCTCATTCAGTTCATGACTGAGTCGCGATAGTTCGGTTTGTGTCCACGGGTCTTCCAAGGCGATAAGCTGCTGGCGCACTGCACCTCCTGAAAGGACGAGCACAAGCAAGAAGGTCCTGGGCTGCAAGCTTATCAGTTCGACGTGTTTGAATTGGGTGCGTATCGGTCGTGGCATGGTGGTGATGGCTGCGCTGCGTGCCGTACGTGCGAGCACGCTGGCCGAGAGCCTCACCCATTGGTCGAGTTCCTGCTGTATCTGGAAGAACTGGTGGCGAATCGTATGTTGTAGAGCCGTTGGCAGTGATGCCTCATGCAGTAAGTGCTGCACAAAATAGCGGTAGCCCATGTGCGTGGGAATGCGACCTGCCGACGTGTGAGGGTGCGTAAGGTACCCCAACTCCTCTAGTTTTTTCATCTCGTTCCGTACAGTCGCAGGCGAAAACTGTAGGTCATAGGTCTCTACCAGACAACGTGACCCAACCGGCTCAGAGTTGCTGATATATTCGTGTACGATGAGGCCGAGGAGGGTACGACGTCTGGGAGTGAGTTCAGCGAATTCAGTTAGTGTTTCGGTCATAGAGTAGCCTGTTTAGCACTCGATGCCAGCGAGTGCTAACGCTCGATTGAGTAGTTATGATACCACAGATATTCGCTCGTATGTAAACCGGAGTGAGATTACATGTAATTGTTCCCTGACTGCTATAGCAAACAAAGCCCCTGCCTGGCAGGTAGCAAGCTACAGGACGGGGCATCCAGTTGCAGACATGGTGACGAAGTGATCACCCCATCACCCCATCACCCCATCACCTCGTCAGATAAGAGACCAAGATCGACAAAAAGTCGTCAATGATCTTGAGTAAATGCCCAACCACTCTGGCGAATCTGCATTCAATAGGCGTGCCTGTCACTGAAAATGCTGAACAAGGTACGAATGCATATCTTGAAATCAAGCCATACAGACCAGTTCTCGATATACCACAGATCATATTTAGTACGCTCGACGATGCTTGTATCCCCGCGTAGGCCGTTAATCTGCGCCCAACCGGTAATGCCCGCTTTCTCCTGATGGCGATCCATATACCGGGGGATAAACTGGCGGAACTGTTCGACATAGACCGGCCGTTCCGGCCGCGGTCCTACCAGGCTCATATCGCCACGAATGACATTGATAAATTGAGGTAATTCATCGATTGATATACGCCGGAGAATCGACCCAAGGCGAGTTTTTCGGGGATCGTCTGCTGTGGTCCAGCCCGGCCCGGCATTCTCGGCATCTGTGCGCATCGAGCGGAACTTGAGCATGGGGAATGGGCGGGCATCCAAACCCATCCGTTCCTGGACATAAAAGACCGGGCCCGGCGATTCCAGCTTGACCAGCAGGGCGATCAATAGCATAAAGGGCGAAAGCAAGATGAGCGCCATGGTTCCGAAGAAGAGATCAAATACCCGTTTCAGCGAGAGCCGCCAACCCCGTAGGGCCACATCGCGTATGGTTAAAAGCGGCAGGCCGCCCAGATCGCTAACCGTCACCTCGGTGGCCATAATCTGAAATACATCAGGGAACACTTTGATACTGACCTTTTCACGCTCACAAAGGGAGATGATATTGATGATCTCGTGGTGCGAGGCATCGGGTATGCCGATGACGACCTCGTCAACATCATAGGACTCGATGATGTGCGGCAGGTCGGCCGGACGCCCCAGTAAAGGGGCGTTGATCGAGGCAGGAAGTTCACTATCTGTATTGACATAACCCACAACTTCATGGGCGATGCCACTATTCCCTTGCAGCTTCTGCAAAAGCATGAGCCCGACTTCGCCGCCGCCAACCACCAATACCCGTTGCCTGCCATAACCGTGCGCCTGGATAAATGTGATAATCTGGGTAAGGAGAAAACGGCCCAGGCTGACCAGGAACACGGTCAGCAGCCAGGCGATCAGGATGAAAGTGCGGGGATAATCAAGACCACCTTGATCAAGCTCTTCTTTGAAGATAAAGAAGGTGGCGACCAGGGCCAGCAAATAGGCGGTTGTGATGGCGCCGCCCGACTTGGTCAGACTGTCTAAGAAGCTGCTGGGGCGGCGACCGTGATAACGTTTGCCGACATAAGAAACGATGACGATTGCTGCCAATACAATCAGCAAAAATGGCACATACCTGAGAAATCGATCCACAGATTCTGGCCTGAACAGACGCTGAATGCGGTGAGCGAGTAAAAACGCCAACGATGCGGTTGCCAGATCTGTCGCCAGCAAAGCAAGTTGAAAGATAAACCGGCTTCGTCTCATGTGTAGACAACTCCTGATGGCAGAACACGGCGCAACCACGTGGCGCTTACATCCACCCCTCCCTTGAGTGCTATCCCCACCATAATTGTCCAATACATCCAGGTCGGTGTCTCGGCCCGGTAGTGCTTGCGTACGAATATCGCCATCGATTGATAAAAAGCCACTCGTACCCGCGGGTTGCCTTTGGACGCAGCCCCTTTGTGATGGAGAACGTGTACCTGAGGATAATACCAGATCTTATAGCCTTTCTGCTTGATACGGTACGCCCAATCCAGATCCTCTCCGTGCATGAAAAAGGATTCATCGAGTAGTCCCACAGCCTCAACTGCTTCGCTTCGCACCATCATGAACGCTCCCACGACCGAATCGACTTCTGCTTCTTCATCTTCAGGTAAGAATGTGAGGTTATACTGGGCAAAGCGTTCATTATTCGGAAAGAGCTTACTGAGGCCAATACCCCGATAAATAAAGGAGCCCGGTGTTGGAAAGGCTCGGCGGCAGGCTTTGTCAAGCGTACCGTCGGGTAGGATCAGCTTGGGGCCGGCTGCGCCCAACTCGGGTCGCTCATTCATCAATGCCAGCATACTGGCAAGGGCGGTCGGAGGCAGTTCGGTGTCTGGGTTCAGCAATAAGGCATAGCGAGGTAACCCTGTGATAGGCTTTCCTTGAGCATAACCGTACGCAGTCAAACCGAGGTTGTTGGCATAGGCAAAGCCACCATTATGCGTGGCGGCTACGGCGCCGGCTTGCGGGAATTCATCGCGCACCATATCGAGGCTGCCATCCGCACTGTGGTTGTCTACCACCGTGATATGGTAGGAGAAATCGCCTTCACTGGCATATATCGAGCGAAGGCAGATTCTTAGCAGGTCTTTGGTGTTGTAGCTGACGACAACGATAGCTAAATCAAGCATGATCTAGACGTAAGGGCCCAGCGATTGTTTCCAGATTGCGCTGAGAAAATCAGGCCCCGCTGGGGCAGGTAGCAAGTAGCAGGTGCGAGTTCGGTTGCAGACAAAGGGTTGAACTTGCCACTTGCCACAAACATCGACAACTTTTTGTCGATCATTTTGAGTAAGCGCCTAGGATAGAATAACTTGCCGATTTGCTTCCTGGAATGACGGTAGAGTTCCACAAGTTATCGAATTCTCAGTCCTAAGATGAATCGAATAAGTCGAACTGTATTCTACACTACCCGATGCGCTGCGGCAAAGGGCCGGCATTTCGACTCTAAACGAGAGATCGGTGTCAGGGCGCACGATATTGGTAAACGATGCCCTCTTGGCCGTTGATGTGATTTATTAGCTCATCTGCACGTTCATTGTCGGTGCGTACATAGTAGACATGTAGATCTTGTGGCCCACGCCGTTCGACCACCGCTGCTAACGTGTAGCCGTTGTTGACGGCATATTCTTCCAATATATCCGTCATAACCGACCAACGTGGCGGATCGGGCCTTGGTACATCATGGTACATGATGATGTCCGGCTGATTGTCGTCGAGGTACTCGGCCGTCAAGCCCTTATGTGTGATCTCTTCGTCGTTTAAACCAAAGGGATCGATAGCCCGCCAACGAGAGAAGTAGGGCAACCATCCTGCCTCGCTGGCAACCAACGTATAGCCCAGATCGGCATATGGCTCCAGGGCAGCGCCGATAATCTGGCGGTCGTCAAATCGCGTGGGATAGAACGACTGGGCGATCCGGAAACTCTGCTGGATGTTAAAAATGGCGAACACAGCCACGAGTATAAGACCGATCCCCTTCATCGTCGTGACGCCAATCATTTTATTAGGGAGCCAACGCTCGACGAGTTTGAGCGCGACAAGCGGCATGACAAGCAATTGCATAAAGATCGTGCGGGGGATGGTTACGAAAAGAGCGAAAATCGCCAGAGCTAAGCCCGCATACAAAGGTAGTTGTCTGCGCAAGTGCTCCCGCGTCCACCTCGGTTGCCCCACCGGAGCCAGTACGCCAAGCGCCGCAGCAGCTGCCAGTAAGAAAATTGGATAGACCGGGTACTGGAAGCGCTGTCCGATATTCTGTAGCTGGTCGATGAGTAGATAGCTCCAGGGGAAGAGAAAGGCAGGTGATAACAGCACGAATGCTCGCCAACCATCGTTGCGTTTCGCCATGGCCAACCCGACGCCGATCAACAACAAAAGCGGGGCAAGAAATCTGAACAGCTCATAGATGTCGAAGAAGTAATTGAAGTGCAGTAAACTGCCCATGTTCTTTACATAAAATGTATTCGGCAGGAGATAACCGAAGTACTGCCAGCGCCAGACGAAATAGATCAGCCCAGGGATGATCAGCAGAACCAATGTGTACTTCAAAAGTCGGATTCGATCCCGCCTGCTGAGCAAGATCAGTGTCGCCAGCAAGGCCATTACCGCAAACAGCACACCTTCGGGGCGAGTCAGGCCAAGGAGCAGACTTGCCAGTGGTAGCATTACAAAAGCAAGTCTTCGCCCCCTGACTTTGTCGTTACCGAAGACCAGCGTGATCTGTGCCACGAATAGGATGATAAGTAACAGCGAGAAAAGGGAGGTCGCAAAACCTGTGTGGGTATGGTAGGCAAGGGGACCTGCTGCCAGGGCGCCTGCCGCAAAGAACACAACGAGCGCTTGACGACGCGACAATACATAGGCGGCGATACCCATCACAACGACAGTGAATGCAGCAACGATGAAATTCAACAATGTCGCTGCCGTTTCGATGTCCAAACCCGCACGGTGAACGGCGGCAACCAATACAACCCAGAGGAATTCTGTGGAGCCCTCCACCGGATCTTCTCCCACATTCCAGACAAGCCCACTACCTTCGGCCAGATTGCGAGCATAACGAAAGGAGATGTAGGCGTCCTCGGAAGGGACGATGGGGTGGGTGGTTTGAGCGATAAAGAATATCGCCAAGGCCAGTGCGATAGCGATGAGGGCTGCCCAGCTTATCTTTCTGCGATGGGTGGCGTTTGAGATATCGGCCTGAGTGATAGAGCCGGTGGTCGGTTGAACCATGGTGGGGTGTGCTCACTTAGGACTTTGAATTCAATAACTTGCGGAACTCTACCGTCAGTTCAGGAAGCAAATCGGCAAGCTATTCTGTCCTAAGTCTTTATCAGCAGGGGCATGTTGGCCAGGAAAGATTCAACTCAGTGCCCTGCATGAGAATCAGCAGATTATAGGAGGGTCAGTTGATCCATGTCAATGATGATAAGGCGTCGAGGAACATATTGGCGTCAGTTCGGCGTTTCGAGCATCACGCATACTGGCGACATGTGCGCCTGATAAATGCCGAAGGAAAGCCAGATTGGCACTCGCTATCATGTCTAGGCAGGAAGCCTTGAACCCGGTAAGGTGAACATCGAGCTTAGACTACTGCAATATCGATGGTCCCCGAAATATTGTCCTTTTGCTCTTCCGTGATACAATCTCACAGCCTATTTTTTATGCACACCTTGTTGTGACCCCTTATCCGACATTAACAGGGCCGCCGGGTGCAAAATAGCAAGAGGATAGAAAACTCATGTTAAATAGAAAGACCGGTTTCGTATTTGTATTATTCATATTGGTGTTGATGTTGGCAGCGTGTGCTGGATCGACGCCGACGCCTGAGCCCCCACCTGAACTTGAAGCAACGCCGACGCCTGAGCCCCCACCTGAACCTGAAACAACGCCGACGCCTGAGCCCCCACCTGAACCTGAAGCAACGCCTCTTCCCTCGACATCGGCGCCTGAACCCGCCCCGACGATTGCCCCCGAACCGGCAGCCGCATCCCTCTCCCGGGGTTACCGCATTGCCTTTGTAACACATGGTGGTGCGGACTCTGCCTTTTGGTCGGTGGTGATACGAGGCGCCGAGCAGGCTGCGCAAGACATGGGGGTCGTTGTAGACTACAATGCGCCCGAAACCTTCGACCTGGCCAAGATGGCTATGCTCATCGACGAAGCTGTCGCCTCTAACCCAGACGGATTGGTCGTGTCGATACCAGATGCCGACGTGCTAGCCCACTCGATACGTGTTGCTATCGATGCGGGTATTCCGGTTTTCTCGATCAATTCCGGTAGCGAAATCGCAGAGCGGCTAGGCGCCATTGGCCACATCGGTCAGCTCGAATATCAGGCTGGCTATGAAGGGGGTGAGGCGATGTCAACGGCAGGGGCCAGAAAGGCGATATGTCTTAACCAGGAAGTGGGGAATGTGGCGCT
This sequence comes from Chloroflexota bacterium, assembly GCA_024224665.1. Lineage (GTDB taxonomy): Bacteria > Chloroflexota > Anaerolineae > J102 > J102 > PIVW01. The sequence continues at coordinate 11,429 of JAAENG010000555.1, forward strand.
GGATCTCCGCTGCCAGGCTTTCGCCGATGCGCTCGCAGCTGACTTTGTCGAATCACGGGTTGTGCCTGTTATTGTAGACGACAACGATCCGGCAGGTTCTGAAACCGCTATCCTTGATATCCTGACCGAAGAATTAGAAGCCGATCCAGAGATCAACGCTATTTTGGTTTTGGGGAATTCTGCGGCTAAACCCACGATCAATGTCGTGCGTCAAAATAGCCAGTTTGATGATCTCCTCATGGGGACTTTCGACCTTTCGCCTGAGATTCTGGCCGCAGTTCGTGATGGCGAGGTCTTATTTGCAATCGATCAACAACCCTATATGCAAGGGTATTTGCCTATCGTTTATATGGCACTCTATCTCGATAACCTCAATGTGCCTGGTGGGCCGGTTGTGCTCACGGGGCCTGGGATGGTGACGCAGGAAAACGCGGATGAGATAATCGAGCTGTCCGCGCAGGGTACGCGCTGATCTGTTCTTGGAGATGACGCAAGTCGGACCTACCCAATTGTAGTGTCCGACTTGCGATGTAGTGGTGTAGTTGGGAAATTAAAATGAGTGTGCGTCAAGATTTTGGAAATACCCTTTCCCTGCTCCAGGCGGGTTGGCAAACCCGCCGGATCTGGCGATCCGGCTAGAGCAGAATCAAGTTATCCAAAAATCTGACGCGCATCCAACTAAAATTGAGCTCTTGACAGAATGAAAAGCTATTGATATACTGCCTTATTGGGCACACGTTTGCTCAAGTAGGCAAAGAACATGCTGCTACGGTTTTCACCCTGGCTAAAGACGATGAGAATCCAAACGCAGTATGAGCCGAAGTTGGTCGTATTTCTCGTTCATTTGGACTGGCAGAAAAAACTCTAGCATGTCGAAACGGATCTCGATCAAAGATATCGCGGATGCGGCAGGGGTGAATCACTCGACGGTCAGCCGCGCCATTCATGGGACCGGGCGTATGTCCGAGGAGACGCGGGTACGGATTTTGACGCTGGCCGATGAAATGGGGTACTCACCCGACGCACTTGCCCGCAGCTTGGTGCGAGGAGACACGAGGACGATAGGTGTTGTCGTTACCACTATCGCCGATCCCTTCGTCGCCCAGATTGTGGATGGTATCGAGGATGTCGCACAGGAGGCCGGTTACAGTGTCTTTCTCAGTTCCTCACATTTGCACCCGGAGCGAGAACTTGCAGTGGTCGAAACATTTCGCGAGCGGCGGGTCGATGCCGTGATCGTGTCCGCTTCGCGCGTGGGGAGCTTGTACAGCGAGAATCTGCAAAGATTCGGTGTCCCAATTGTATTGGTGAACAATCAAGGCGAAGGTGAATACGTCTATTCAGTGTCGGCAGATGAGGTGGCTGGCGCACGTCTGGCGACCGAACATCTTTTATCACTCGGTCATCGAAAGATCGGCTTCATTGGATCGTGGGCACGACCTTTTTCAAGCGAGCGGCGTAAGCTAGGATGTTTGCACTGTCTTGAGGAGTTGGGTGTGAAACCACTACCAGATCTCATTGTGGCACCGCAGGGCGAATCAGATATAGAGGTTGGAAGGCAAGGGCTATTGGCTTTGCTTCCATACAATCCTTCTGCTATTCTTGCTTACAATGATATGACCGCCGTCGGTGTCTACTTACAGGCCCGGGCGCTAGGGCTCGACATCCCCTCCCAGCTGAGCCTTGTCGGGTTCGACGACATTGACGTTACCCAGTTTATATCTCCCTCTCTCACCTCGGTGCGGCAGCCGCGCAAGGCCATGGGCGCTGCAGCCATGCGCATGGTCCTCACATTGTTGGCCGGTAACGAGGCAAATGATAGGATTTTCCCCTGTGAGTTGGTTGCTCGTGAGTCCACGCACCATCTCTAGGGTTTAATCATTACCAGTTCGCAGAACCAGTTCGCAGAACCCGTTCGCAGACAGACCATGACACCGACGACCTTATCGCTGTCTGAACCAAGATTCGACTCAGGGCCAATTCGCTCGTGCCAGGATTCAGCAAACGGCCCTCTACAACCTGACGGGAGGTGAAACACACGAGAATCGACACGAAACATCTCGAAAGCAAGGTATTTCAACTTATTGTCAATGTCACATCCACTGGAGGATAAAACATGTCGAAGAAACTTACTCTGTTAATCGTGTTAGTCGCCGGACTGTTGGTACTGAGCGCCTGTGCAGCAGCAACGCCGGCCCCCGCCCCTGAAGCGCCCGCGGCAGAGGCTCCCGCTGAAGAGCCCGCTCCTCAAGTAACCCAAACCGGCCTTGTCATAGGTTTAGCTGTACATGACAACCCCGCCGAGTCCAGCTTTTGGGGTGTTGTCGAGACAGGCGCCAGAGATGGCGCAGCCGCAATGGGTGTGGAGCTGAAATCTGGTGGAAGCCTGGATCCGATAGAGCAAGCACAGCTGGTCGAGACCTTCATCGCCGATGGGGCCAACGGTATTATCGTCTCCCTGGCGAACCCAGATGCCATGAAGGATGTTGTTTTGAAGGCGACCAATGCCGGAATTCCTGTCATTACCATCAATTCCGGTGTTGACGTATTCAAAGAGCTGGGCGCCATTACCCATGTTGGCCAAACAGAATTCGTAGCGGGTGTAGGTGCCGGCGAACAATTCAGCAAAGCCGGTTTGGCCAAAGCCCTCTGTGTCCTTCATGAGGAAGGCAATATAGGCCTGGAAGAGCGCTGTGATGGCCTGGCCGACAGCTTTGGTGGTGAGGTAGTGCGTTTCAATGTAGCCACCACGGGCATCAGGGATATCGCCGGGACGTTGGCGAGTATTCAGGATAAGCTTATCGCAGATGGGGATATCGACGCTGTGCTTGCGTTGAATCCCAACATCGCAATCGCCGCTATGGATGCAATCGAAGCGGTCGGTGGTGACCAGGCTCTAGCGACCTTTGATCTCAGTCCCGATGTTCTGGAAGCAATCGAAGCCGGCGAAATAATGTTCGCCATCGATCAGCAGCAATATCTGCAAGGGTATCTGCCTGTGGTCTTCCTGACGTTGTTCAACACCAATGCCAACACCGTTGGCGGCGGCCTGCCGGTACTCACCGGCCCCGGCATCGTCGATGCCAGCAATGCTGCTGCTGTCAAGGATCTGTCTGCGGCTGGAACCCGTTAAGTCGCTGCAATGACATGATAATGGATGCGGGAATGGCGATTCTAAGTCACCCGCATCCATATCCTTATTTTGTCAAGGTGGGATAATCTTCCGCCCTCTAATTTTAGGAGGTTGAACTATGGCGACTAAGATGTCTACCACTCCTGGATCTGATGAGCGCGTAGCTGAGCTTGGCTTTATCAGATCGTTTTTTAGGCGCCCCGAAGTGGGGGCGTTGATCGGGGCGCTTGTTGTCTGGGTGTTCTTTGCTATCGTTGCACCCGAAAACTGGTTGACGCTCAACGGCGTGGCCCGTATCCTCGATTCTTCATCGACGTTAGGCATAATGGCGGTAGCTGTGGCGCTACTTATGATTAGCGGCGAATTCGATCTGTCGGCAGGTGTGATGACAGGCACTACAGGCATTATCGCCGGCCTGCTCGCCACTATGCTGGATTTCAATATCTGGGTGGCGATGTTGATCGCACTCATTTTTGCGCTTATCGTCGGTTATCTCAATGGTTTGCTGGTTATCAAAACCGGATTGCCTAGCTTTATCGTCACGCTAGCCACCTTTTTCATCCTGCGGGGCGCCAACGTCGGTGTCACGCGTTTGGTCACAAATCAGGTACGCGTGTCGGGGATCGACGAATCGGCTGGGTTTTTTGTCGCTCGGACTCTATTTAACACGGAGATCAGCATATTTGGCGTCGATTTCAGGACTTCGATTATCTGGTGGATATTGATCACGGTGGTCGCAAGTTGGTTGTTGCTTCGCACCAAGTATGGAAGCTGGATCTTCGCCACCGGTGGTGACGCCGTAGCAGCCCGAAATGTCGGTGTACCTTCCCACCGTGTTAAGATCGCACTATTCATGACGACGGCAACAGCCGCGTGGATGGTGGGTATGATGAATGATCTTCGCTTGCGTTCGGCAGTTGCCAGCCAAGGCATCGGCCAGGAGTTTATTTACATCATCGCCGCCGTGATTGGTGGATGCTTGCTAACCGGTGGATATGGATCGGCTATAGGCGCTTCCCTTGGCGCACTGATCTTCGGCATGGTGCGTGTGGGTATTGTTTTCGCCGGTTGGGATACAGATTGGTTCTTCTCATTCTTGGGCGTCATGTTGTTGGTTGCCGTCGTCGTCAATAACTTCACACGAAAGCGGGCAGAGGCCGTAACGGCCGCCGTGGCCAAGACCAGCAGCGACGAGGAGGCATCATGATGGCCGAACCCATTCTTGAAGTACAAAATATTACCAAGATGTTTGGCAGTGTCATTGCCCTCAGTGATGTGTCTGCCAAGGTCTATAGCGGTGAAGTGACATGCCTTCTCGGTGACAATGGTGCAGGGAAATCGACACTGATTAAGATACTATCAGGCGTCCACCAGCAGACCGACGGGGATTATTTCTTCGAAGGTCAGTCTACAACGCTATCTTCTCCGCGCCAGGCGTTAAACATGGGCATTGCTACGGTCTACCAAGACCTCTCTTTGATCCCGCTTATGCCCGTGTGGCGCAACTTCTTCCTGGGTTCTGAACCCGAAAAGGGTTGGGGGCCATTCCGGCGTTATGATATCGACTTCGCCAAACAGACTGTGCAAGAAGAGCTGGGCAAGATGGGTATCGACATCCGGGACCCCGATCAACCTGTTGGCACCATGTCTGGCGGCGAGCGACAATCGATAGCCATTGCCCGCGCGGTTTACTTCGGCGCCAAAGCCCTGATTCTCGATGAGCCGACCGCGGCGCTGGGCGTGAAACAGGCAGGCACCGTGCTGCGTTACATCGCCCAGGCCAAGGCGCGCAACCTCGGCGTCATCTTCATCACTCACAATCCTCACCATGCTTACGCTGTAGGCGACCGTTTCATTATCCTCAAACGTGGGAAAACCCTCGGTATTTGGTCCAGGGATGAGATCACGCGCGAGGAAATGATCCGCAGCATGTCGGGCGCGGATGAGCTTGAAGCACTGAGCCATGAGCTAGACGTGTTGGCGAGCGTGGACGCTGGTCAGGATGAAAGGGTAGCCGCTCTCGAGCACCAGGTAGCTAAATCGCTAGAGGAAGATGCGGGCAATAACTAACAGTCGTTACCGCCATCACCTTCCGGCCCTGTTTGCGATCATGGTCATAGCGGCCACGGTTTTAGCAGGTTGCCAGGCGGCTGCGATGGAAAAATCAACACCACCTGCGCTTGTGATAGATAACTCAGTTGCCGCGGATTTACATGTGCTGGCCGAGGACACTTGGAATGCATTCTTGGCAGCTTTCCCTGCCAGAACTGATTGCTTTGGTGATGTTCATCTGCAAGTATCTCATGCGCTCGATAGCCGGGCAGCCTACGATCCGCAGAGCGCCAAAGTGACCATACGTGTTCCCGCCACGCCTGCTATGTTGCGAGGCGCCCTGATTCACGAATGGGCGCATCACATCGAGTTTCAATGTGAAGAGCACAAGGCGCTACGAGCGGGGTTTTTGGCGGCGCAAGATCTTCCTCCCGGAAAGGACTGGCGACCTGATGTCCTCTCAGCACCGCTATCCTCCGATGACTGGGCTGATATCCCCTCTGAGCACTTCGCCGAGGCGGTTATCGAGCACGTGTTAGGCCAGCGCGCGATTCCCACCCAGGTGCGCGTGACTGGCGAAGCTGTTGGGGTCATCCGTGTCTGGTCTCAGGGCGGTTATGCTGTTCTACCCTACGTAAAGGAGAGTGATTGACTATGTATCAGAGCATTCTCGTGCCGGTCGATGGTTCCAAACCGGCGAATCGAGCGGTTGCAGTGGCTGCAGATATGGCAAGCCACTATCACGCCAAGGTATTTTTGTTGCACGTCATCCGCAACCTGGCGCTCCCCCGTGAGATTATCGAGATGATGGCCAAGGGCGAGATCAATGAGTCTCGCAGGGAATTGCTGGAAGACTCCGCCGAGATCATCCTGGAGAATGCCAGAATTGTATGTGAAACACAGGGGTTGAGCGATATCGATTCCTCATATTTGATCGGCGATCCGGCCAGAACCATCGCTAATTACGCTAACGAAAATGACATCGATCTCATCGTACTCGGTGCGCAAGGTCTGGAGACACAGCCTCATTTACTGGGCAGTGTTGCCCGTAAGTTGACCAACATCAGCAGTGTTTCTTGTTTGATTGTGCAATAAAATAAGAGCGCCTGTGTTTGACGAAGAATGGATTTGCTGTTACACTTTTGCCATGTGAGCACACGTGTGCTCACATGCCCCCTCACTTTTGACGAGCGCCGCTACTAATTACGCAATCGCCGAACGCTCACATTTATTCCTACTCCAATCGATGGAGGTATCTCAAAAAATGAAAGGCTTAGTTCTAGACGCAACCTGGGATCCCAAAGCAGACTATACCGTCAGCGACTGGGAAAAAGAAACCGGTAAGGCCATCACCGGCAACAGTATCTGGCATAACCCAAACTTGGAAGTTCGAGAATGGCCGGATCCTGATGTGGGACCGCAAGATGTACTCCTGGAAATTCAGGCCTGCGGGGTGTGCGGATCCGACATGCATTTCTACGAAACCGATGACGAAAACTATATTCTCTATCCCGGCCTCACCAAGTTCCCCACCATTTTGGGTCATGAGTTCTGCGGCAAGGTCGTAGAGAAAGGCAAAGAGGTCGAGACCCTTAACGTTGGGGATTACGTCACTGTCGAGGAGATGATCTGGTGCGGGCGCTGTAGTGCCTGCCGTAATGGTTACCCCAACCATTGTCTCAAGCTCGAAGAGATCGGCTTTACGATTCCCGGCGCATTTTCTAAATATCTGGCCGTGGATGAGAAGTTCTGCTGGAAGGTGGATTCCATCCTCGAGCGCTTCGGCGAAGATCTGGGTGTCGAAGTAGCGGCGCTGTCGGAACCGACCTCGGTCTCGTACAACGCCATGTTCGAGCGAGGGGAGGGTTTCCGCCCGGGCCATTTCGTCAGTGTATTTGGACTTGGGCCCATCGGCCTGGCCGCGGTTGGGCTCGCCGAAGCTGCCGGCGCCGGTATGATCGCCGGCTTCGAGATCTCACCGCAGCGCCTCGAAATCGCCAAACAGTTAGGTGCTGATTATGTATACGATCCGCGCGAAGTCAGCCCCCATGAATTGCTCAACGAATTGAGCAAAGGCGCTGGTTTCGATTTTCATGTGGAAGCGGCAGGTGCGCCTCATCTGACTGTGCCTGAGATGGAGAAAGCGATGGCCATCAACGGAAAGATCGTGCAGATCGGACGCGCCGCCCAGAAAGTGCCGATGTATCTGGAAACCTTCCAGGTGCGCCGCGCCCAATTCTACGGCGCCCAGGGTCACTCGGGCCACGAGACCTTCCCCAATGTCGTGCGCATGGTGGCATCTGGACGTCTCAATCTCAGTCCCATGATCACCGCTCGCTATGCCCTGGATGATGCCGTAGCGGCTATCGCCAAATCGACTGAGCGGGCAGATGGCAAGATCATGGTCAAGCCCCAGATGAACGGGCTGTAAGGGGGATTTGGATTGATGAGCACACTCAATGTCGGCCTGGTCGGCGCCGGACGTATCGGCCGCGTACATGCTGAAAATCTGGCATTCCGTATTCCGCAAGCCAACCTGGTGGCAGTATCAGATGTCATCGTGGAACCTGCTGAACAACTAGCTGCCGATTATCAGGTGCCATCTGTTTATCAGGATCATCGCCGTATTCTGGAAGATCCCGCGATCGACGCGGTCGTGATCTGTTCCAGCACTGATACCCACGCTCAAATGATTGTCGAGAGCGCTGAGAGGGGGAAACAGATCTTCTGTGAGAAGCCGATCCATCTCGATCTCAAAGAGGTGGATCGGGCGCTTGCGGCCGTGCAATCTGGCGGCGTCAAATTGCAGATCGGATTTAACCGCCGTTTCGATCATAATTTTCGTCAGGTGCAGGAGCTGGTAGCCGAGGGACGGATCGGTGATCCCCACATCGTTCGTATCACCAGCCGTGATCCCGAGCCCCCACCCATCAGCTATATCGAGGTGTCAGGTGGCATTTTTCTAGACCAGACCATTCACGATTTCGATATGGCCCGTTTTCTACTCGGTGACGAGGTGGATGAGATCTATGCAACGGGTGGCGTCAGGGTCGATCCTGCAATCGGCGAAGCTGGCGACATCGATACGGCGCTGATTACTTTGCGATATCAGTCGGGCGCGCTCGGTAGCATCGATAACAGCCGTAAAGCAGTCTACGGCTATGACCAACGCGTCGAGGTATTCGGTTCGGAAGGAGTCATCATCGTTTCTAACGACAAAGCCAACACCGCCATCCTCGGCGATAACAAGGGCATGCATGGCGCCCTACCTCTCTTCTTTTTCGTCGAACGCTACACCGAATCGTACCTGGTTGAAATGCAGGAATTCATTGCCTGCGTTCTGCATGACCGTACGCCACCCGTGACCGGAAACGATGGTCGGGTCCCGGTGATCATGGGCTATGCGGCCAAAAAATCATACGATGAGAACAGGCCCGTCAAGTTAAGCGAGATTGTTGCGTCGGCATAGTACGTGTTCCGTGTTGCGTGTTCCGTTTTCCCCGCATCATCAGTCAATGTGAGTAGGGTCGAGCCTTTCGACTTGCACAGGTTGACACCATGTCACCATGACGAGACGCACCACGCACCACGCAACACGCAACACCATCCCGAAAAACAATAACCACATCCTCAGGAGTCCACGATGAGCACAAACGGCAACATGCCCAAAGGCTGGATGCCCTCCAGTAATCCCACTGTAATGTTTGAAGACAATCGTATCGGCCATATGAAAAAAGAGATCTTTGAGGGCGATGATGCCACCATCGATGCCATTCTGGCCGAGTATGGTATGGAACCGGGAAATGTTCCGCCTGTCGAATGGAGTAAGCCCGGCAGCTATATCCAGATGATGACCCGCCGCCAGCTTATCGAGGAACGGCGCAAGAATGACATCATCCTCATCCCTATCGGTTGCACCGAGAACCATGGCATGCATTTGCCCAGCGCTACCGATACACTGTTCGTCAGTCAAATCATCGAAGGTGTGCGACGCTATTTCCTCAAGCAGGATATTCCGGTGGCGCTCTCACTGCCACCCCTCAACTTCGGTTCGCACCCCTACCACCATTACGGCATGCCCGGCACCGCCCCCGTACGTGAGGAGATCTCCCGCGAGATGCTGATCGACATGATGCTGGGCCTGTGGAATGATGGATTCCGTAAGATCATCATGATCAACAATCACGGCCATCTGTGGATGCTGGAGACGACGATCCAACAGTTCATGAAGCGCTACCAGATTCCCGGCATCTTCCGGGTGATGGATTGGCATCGAGCCGTGCGAGAGACTTTCTACACAAATGATCGTGGCGGCGACTTCGGCAGCAATTTCGTACACGCCGAAGAAGCGGAGACCTCATTGGGCCTCTATCTCTTCCCCGAACTCGTGGAAATGGATCTGGCGGTGAACACCACGGGCGTCTCCTATCTGCCCGAAGGCCATTTCGACACTTCTGTCGATCCCTATCATCGCCCCAGCCGCTGGTCGGAAGGCGAGGGACACTTTGGCATCGAGATATTCGCCACGCCGGAGGGTGTTGTGGGCAATGCCGCCGACGCCGAAGCCTGGAAGGCCAAGCGTCCCCTGGCAGCGATTTTGCGATACATGACTTTACTGATCGAGGATATCCGTGAAGCTTTTCCGCCCGGAACCGTGCCACCCGTTGAGGAAGTGACCCTACGTACTGCCGAAGAGATGGAGCCCTATCTGCGTGAACCGCAGAGCGAAGGCTGGAAGCCGGTATATGCTCTGCCCAGCATCGGACAGAGTAACATCTTTTAGTCTCAGAAGACCTCATTGTGTCATTGCGAGGGACGGCCGCAGGCCGTCCCTCGCAATGACAGGACTAGAGACACCTGTCTGGCAACAGCTCTGGTCAAAACGGGACCCAGGTGCCCGCGCCTTGTGCCTGTGCAGTTTGGTAGAGATAGGCGGCGGCTGCCAAGTCCTGGACGGGTAAGCCCAGCGATTTGAACAAAGTGATCTCTGCATTCGTGGCCCGACCATCACGTTGCCCCACGAGCACTTCACCGATCTCGGCTTGAATGTGATCGGGGCCGATTATACCTTCGCTCAAAGGAATGAGGAAGTCTCCGGCTTCTTGTTGTGTCGATGCACGATGGTCGACATAAAGTCGTGATGCAGCAACGGTGGCGCTGTCGATCTCACGGGTGGTGGGGCGGTAGGCGCCGACGGCATTGATGTGTGTGCCGGATGAGATCCAATCCCGTTTCAGGATCGGCTGGCTCGACGTCGTTGCCGTGACGATGATGCCGGCCTCATGCACAGCCTGCTCGACTGAGCCAAGCGCTCGCAAGGGGAAAGGATATGCGGCCTGTTGCTCGTGAGCAAACCTCTGGGCGGATTCGACAGATCTGCCGGCAACACGTACTTCCTCCAGGGGACGAACACAGGAGATCGCCTGCAAATGCGAACGCGCTTGCACACCGGTTCCAATGATCGCCAACACGCTTGCGTTTTTTCGCGCCAGCAGATCGGTGGCCACCGCCGAAACCGCCGCTGTACGTATCGCCGTGATCGCTGAAGCATTCATAACCGCCAGCGCTTCACCTGTCTCACCACTGAAGAGCATCACAGCACCTTGATGGGCCTCTTTACCAAGGGCGGCATTACCATGAAAAATACAGATCGTCTTAAGTCCGTAGATCGCCGGCTGCATGTTATCGTCCACAAAAGAGGGCATCAGTAACATCGTGCCTTTGGCGTCTGGCGGCTGCACTATTGACCGCATGGGTTGATGGACCTGGCCATTGGTCAGGGCAATCAGTGCTTTAGACATCGCGGAGATACAGGCGTCCATGCTTAATAGCCGGACGACTTCATCGTGGTTCAGGATCAGTAAAGTCATGGTTTAGTGAGATGATCGGTATATGCCGGCTACATCCCCTCCTGGACGCGAGAGAAAGCGATGTCGAAGATCTCTAATGCTTTGTCGATATCAGTTTCGGTGGCAGTGAGCGGTGGGGCAATGCGCACTGAATTACCATGGAGGCCACCCTTGCCGATGAGTAGGCCCAGGGTTTTGCATTCCTCGAAGAGCTGGTTGATAGCCTCGGTCGCCGGTTCTTTACTCTCTCGGTCTTTGACCATCTCGATACCCTGGATCAGGCCCATGCCACGCACATCGCCGATCACAGGATATTTCTCTTGTAGCCTCTCCAGACCTGAACGCAGACGATTTCCCACTTTGGCTACATGAGCGGGATCGGCTTCTTTTTTCATCACGTCGATAGTCGCCAAAGAGGCTGCCAGCGAGACGGGATTGCCGCCAAATGTGCTGATAGTCAGGCCTTGCCCGCTCATCGCTTCGGCGATCTCTGAGGTGGTGATGGTGTTACCTAAGGGGAAACCATTGGCAATGCCCTTGGCCATGGTCATGATATCAGGCTCGACTTGCCAATGTTCGATGCCAAACCATTTGTCACCTGTACGGCCAAAGCCGGTTTGTACCTCGTCGGCTATAAAAAGACCACCATAATTGCGGATGATCTCGGTTACGATTTTGAAATACTCGGGTGGTGGTGTGATAAATCCGCCCACGCCCTGAATCGGTTCGGCCAAAAAGGCTGCGATTCGGCCTGAAGTCGTGGTCTTGATCACGTCCTCGACATCCTGGGCGCAGGCGACGTCACAGCCTGGGTAGGACATCTTCAGGGGGCAGCGATAGCAGTAGGGGTTGAGTGCATGCTTGATGCCGATAATCTGTGTACCGCCGATACGCCAACTGGCGTGGCCGGTTAAGCTCATACCCATGGCTGAACGGCCGCTGTAACCATGGCGTAAGGCGATTACTTCCTGGTAGCCGGTGTATGCTCGGGCCAACACAACGGCCGTCTCATCGGCATCGGTACCAGATGTGGTGAAATAGGAGACTTGTAGATTGCCGGGTGTGATCTCGGCCAACTTTTCGGCCAGATTCACATGATGTTCATGCGGATAGAGGGTCGAGCTGTGGATGAGCTTGGCTGTCTGTTCTTGGGCAGCCTGGGTGACTTCGGGACGATTGTGTCCCACGCTGGTTGTGAGGATGCCGCCGAAGAAGTCCAGGTAGGGGTTGCCCTCCACATCCCACACGTGCATGCCCTCACCATGGTCGAGTGGCAGGGGATCGGTGTAGTAGAGAATGTGGTTGGGCCAGAGGTAGCGTTGTTGTTTATCGAGGATGGTTTGAGTTCGGGTCATGGTGGTCGCTCGTGGAGAGTTTGGAGATTGAGTAGGGCTTTTCCAGCAGATACATCCAAGGAGGGGCAGATCGCTATAGTAGAAAAGGGCTGTGAAAAAGGTTCTGCATCAGAAATGCCTTGCCTCTGCCGATTATGCCAACCCAACCTTTCGCAATCGCTCGACCCTCGGAACGCCTTGCTCGTCCCATCCCCGCAAATCGTAGTAAATGGGAAGCATGAGGTCGAGATCAGGCAGAACGCCCTCGGCAAAGCCACTGGGACGGGGTTCGGTGAGAAGGCGTGCGGGCAGGGTGTCGTCGGCCGCGGTCAGGCCAAGCTTGAGATTGATCAATCGTTTGAGTTGGAAGAGCCTGTCGCCCACCATCATGACGTCGGCGGCTGCCCACTCCCAACCGAGAGCGGCATTGACGATCTGGCTGAGTCGCTCGGGTCCGACCTTGCCTTTGATGATGAATTTGCAGAACCCCAGCGGATTGTAGATGCTGTTGTAGTTCTGCCAATCGTAGGCCATCTGCGCCTGTACCCGGTCCGACTCGTGATGCTGGAGCTGGTCGGGGTAGCCCAGGTCAGGCAGAGTGACCCCGTAACCATTCCAGTAGGATAACGATTCCAGATGGCAGCCTCCCCGATTAGCCGTAGCATAATTCACCGCCATGCTGACGAACGCCCGGGGATCATGGTAAGCGACCTCCAAGCCTTTGACATGGATGGCGAAATCCTCGGCGCCGCCACCTAGCTTGTCTGCAGCGGCACGGGTGCCCTCGGCAAGCAGGTCGCCGATATCCTCACGAAAGACGATTTTCTCGATCAATGTCAGAATCGAGTCCGGATCTTCGAACTTCAACTCCGTACCACCTGTGTCGCTGCGGTCGATCAACCCTTTTTCGAAGGCTTCTAAAGCAAAGGCAATGGTTGAGGATGTGGAAATGGTATCAAGGCCGTAGCGATTGCACAGCGAATTCGCCAATGCCACGGCCTCGCGGTTGGCATTACGCGCCATGCCGCCAAATCCGGCGATAGTTTCATATTCGACACCTTCGCCTTTGGGCGTGGCATAAGGTCCATCACTGATCTCGATCTCCTTGCCGCAGCCGATGGGGCAGGCATGGCAGTATGAGTGTCGCACAAGATATTTTTCGTAAATGATGTGGCCCCCAACCTCTTCGGCCTGATCCCAGCTGCCCAGACGCCAGTTTTTCATGGGCATGTCGCCATACCATTCGGTGGCCACAACGCCACCGGCCGTGCCAAACTCGCTCATGGCCGTGGAGTTACTCTTGATGTAGGCGTTATGCTCTTTCACCTCCCCGAGAAAGCCTTTTCTATCGGGATAGGCGGGCCGTCGCTTACCGCGAACGACGATGGCTTTCAGGTTTTTGCTGCCAAGCAACGCACCCATGCCACCTCTGGCAGCAGCGCGCACATAGTAACTTGGCCCTGACATAATACCGGCGAATTTCACCAGGTTTTCACCCGCCTGACCGATCCCCGCCACTCGCGCTTTTTTCTCGGTCTCTTGGAGCAGGGTATCGGCTGTCTCGAAATAATCCTTGCCCCAGAGATGGGAGGCGTCTCGAAATTCGATGCTGTTATCGATACCGTTGATCCATAGGTAGAGTGGTTTCTGTGCGCGCCCGCTGATCACCATGCCGTCGTAACCGGCGAATCGCAATTCTGCGCCCCAGTAGCTGCCTAGATTGGCCTCGTTCCATATCCCGGTCAGGGGTGCTTTGCCACACCATGAGCTACGACAGGCGGTCGGGGCAAAGGTGCCGGCCAGCACGCCGTTGAACACCAGCAGGGGCGAGTCCGGATGCAGCGGGTGCAGAGTCGGGTTCATTTCGTCATGATAGAGTTTGGCCGCAAAACCTGATCCAAGCAGCCAGGTCTTTACATCCTCCTCTGTAATGATCTCTTCCTGACAGGTTTGGTGAGTTAAATCGATACGTAGATACTTTCCAGCATAAATAGTGCCCATGAATCATTACCTCGCTTGTGGTTTTCGTGTAAGCTGATTTTACCCTTGTTGTTAGCCCAGATACAACTGCTGAAATGACTGGATTGCTGCTGGTACGCTCTCTTGCTTCACGCTCCACTAAGTGACGGTACCTTGTTCTACTACCGGTATAGTTGTCGTTGCCGAAGGCCGATCGCATTGCGTCATATGATTACTTGATTCGTTTGGGCGTCGTTACTCCCGGCCGACGTCTCGATAGGGGAAGAACGATAGCATTGCAAGTCTGTAGTGAGCGCAGACGAACCTATTGTCGGCAAGTGCGGCGGTTGCCTGCGTTATCATATCACATCGTTGGTACCAAAGACCTGCCACCCCCCCGTTTCTGCTTCATTCCAATGTTGGCACTAACGTTTGCTTCAGCTGCGGCGTGTAGCGCTGTCAGTCTGCAACCGGTAATGAGGCCGTTCCTTCTCCCCGGGATTCTCTACCAGGCACCCATGCAATTGATCGCTCCTGATTGTAGCGGCATGATGCACATTATTACTCAACATTCTCAAGTGAATTGGGTGCTTTACGTACTTGGTCGAATAGCGATTGCCATCTCAGATCGGATTTGAATCAAATGTAAGTTCGGTCGAACTCATCAACCTCACTGGTCGTACAATCGGACAATTTTGTAGATTCCTCATAGTGACAATAAGCGATCGCGATATGCCAGGAGGCGCCTCGCCGTGAGAGTCGACAGTTTCTGCTTCTCTATCGGTTTGACATGACGTGGCATCGGGTTTCAGTTCCTATTGGTATAACGTCCAAGCTCACCACTTATGGCCGCCGGTGTGCACCGCCTTGCTATGCCCTTTTGGGTGAGTTGGTCATGCCTCGTAACTTGCACTTTTTTCGCGGAGCAATCTCATTTGAGACCTGTAAGCAGAAAGTTTTATAGAATGCCCACTTTTTATTGATTCATAGACATCCCTCAACGTATCGACCGACGCATTTTTTTCAAGGAACCGGAAAGCTGATGCAGCGACATAGTCAATTTCACTGTCAAATGAAATCCATTCCCTTTGTTCTTTTTCTGCTACGTAGCCTGTCGTGTTTGATCCGGCGAATATATCTACAACCAAATCTCCGGGCTCAGTAAGAAAACGAATAAAGAATTCAGGTAGTTTGGCTGGAAATCGTGCTGGGTGTCTTTTTACGGATATGGATTTACAGCTAGACATGTAAGATCCGTTGGATTCAGAGTTTGGGATTTGCAATAAGTTTGATGGAATGGCTCCATTATTGTTTTTTCCAAAACCTTTTCCAATATCATGTCCTGATGGTCGTTTCTTTGGATCATAGAATTTATCTGGGTCTTCCAAAAGTTTTTTCATTCTGTCACTATATTCAGTCAACACTTTTGTAACATCAGCTTTTGGATACTCTGTTTTACCGAACCACCAAACTGTATTAACAGCATCCTTCGCACGGATTTTTCGCTTATTAACCCATTCGATAGGGCTAGGAAGTTTCGATGGATTGAACCAATAAAAATCCTCCGCTAAATAAAAACCAAGGTCATCGCAAAAATGGATGGGAATACGAAAATTATAAAGACTTCTCGCCGGAATACCCTTTCTGTATGCCCCTCCTAAATCAAGAACGAAACTCCCGTCTGGTTTTAATTTCTTCAAAACGAGTTTGGCGAACTCTGATAACCAACCGATATATTCGCTCTGGTCTTTGTTTCCGTATTCCTTTCTTCTTTGAAGTGCGAAGGGAGGGCTTGTCATTACAAGATTTACGCTATCATTAGGTAACTGTGATAACAGTTCGATGGAATCCCCACAATATGCTTTGCCCCAATCCGTTGTATATGACGGGGGGATTAAGATATTTTGTGGTTTATCAATATGCTTAGGTTTTGCTTTTGGCATAAGTGCTACTCATAGTCTGTAGACGCAAAGTCATCAGTACGCATATTATAACTCCATGTCTGCTAAAAATGCCAGCCCAAAAGCTCGTTTGATTTTTGCCAACAATCTACGCGCATTTCGTTCAAAAGAAGGACTATCGCAAGAGGAACTTGCTGATATGTCTGGATTGCATAGAACCTATGTTGGTTCTGTTGAGCGCGGGGAACGAAACATCTCAATTGATAACATGGAGCGTTTAGCAGCCGCATTAAATCTAAAACTTTCGGAACTGCTAGATGACAATGAGACAACACCCTGATATTAAGATATTTAATCAGATATATCCTGATGTGCAGAAGCTCCAAGCATTAGCGGAGAAACACGGAATATATGATATATTTCAAGATAATGGAGGAAAGTTACTTCAGGTACTTCTACTAACTGGTCTCGAAGTGTTGCCTGGTCGTGAAGGAAATGACGCTAAAGACAGCAATGGAGACGAATACGAATTGAAATCAGTAAATATGTTGTTGACAAAGAGTTTTTCGACACACCATCATATGAATCCTACAATTATAGACAAATACAGGAAAGTAGACTGGATTTTTGCTGTATATGAAGGTATCAATCTTATTTCTATTCATCGACTAAGGCCCGTAGATTTGGAGTTCTATTACGAAAAATGGGAAATGAAGTGGCACAACGATGGAGGAAAAGACATCAACAACCCAAAGATACCGTTAAAATATGTTTTTGAACATGGGCTGGTGGTTTATCGGGCATAACTACGCCAAAATTTAGCCGATTGCGGGTCAGCGATACCACCTTTAAAGCCAATACCCGTGAATGAAGAATTAGGCAGGTAGCACCTCCGGGCAAGTTTCTGGGGATGGGTATCTCCAGATGATTTGCAATTCCTTTTCTAAATCACGTATTTGAGACTTGTGCTCTTTGCGTTTCCGTTTGAACTTTGACATTTTTACCTTGACCACCCTCGGATTGATACGAAAGCGGCGCGGTCGATCAATATCACAGTCCGATATCAGGGCCAGTAAGTAAGCAAACTTGTCTTCCCTACGGTCTGGCTGATCGGCTGTCACCAGGGGAGCAGCAGTAATGATGTGCTGCAAGCTATCGAGAAAACTGATCAGGCAAGGGTCTTTGTCATGCTCTTCCGCTGCTTCTCGAATAAGCAGTCGCACCTAAGTGTACGTTATCAATAGCGCATCCAATTCTTGTTTTACCAAGTCTGGTCGCTTGCTGCGGAAGGTAGTTGGTGATTGGCCTCTCAAGGTGGTGCATTGATGCGTTTTGATCTCGTCATAGGCAATCTCAATGTCCCATCGCTTGTGATAATGGAGAGCCAATTCACGGGCAGAGATGGTCGGGTCCAGGATATTGGTGATTAAAGTGACTGGTCGAAAACCTGGGAATTGAAAGCGAATGACACGCACAGTCATATGCACTTTCTTCCA
>JAAENG010000556.1 GCA_024224665.1 Chloroflexota bacterium
TGG
This sequence comes from Chloroflexota bacterium, assembly GCA_024224665.1. GTDB lineage: Bacteria > Chloroflexota > Anaerolineae > J102 > J102 > PIVW01. The sequence goes on from JAAENG010000556.1 coordinate 4, forward strand.
TCCGTTCATGAATTGCTTTCCTTCAAAGTTCCTCCGCCACAGTGGCGGCCCCACAAGCAACGAGGGAGGCCATCGCTAGAGGCTTTACGCCTCATTCAACGATGGTGTCCTACTCCCAGTTGAAGTGCAGTCCTACCGTCTCTCTTGATTCTTGTTTTTATTCTCCATTTCTTTGGCTCTTTCGGAATTTGCGTGGCTTCTGCTAGAAAGGCGTGTCGTCAGCAAAAACATCACGTAACACGCAATACGCAACACGTGTTTTTCTAGAGCCACACGAAATCCTGTTGAATCATTTCCTTTTATCGACAAGGAAGCCTCTATGTCGGCAATCTCCGCCTCATTTCGCAAAAACCGCACGCAATGGATAACGCTAATCGTACTTGTCATCCTCTTTGTGCTGGCCGTGCAGGGGATGAGCACCAAAGATGCTGTGGTAACGGTGCTGCGCGGCCTATCGGTGGCGGCCATCACTTTTCTGGTGGCGTCAGGGTTTTCCATCATTTTTGGTTTGATGGATGTGCTCAACCTCGCGCATGGCACGCTTTTTATGATCGGGGCCTATGTGGGTTGGACAGCCTATGTGCGGCCTGACACCATCGTCGATTTGCTGACCCCACTGCTACTGCTTGTCGCCGGATTTATGCTGACGCCGTTGTTGGTGACTGCTTTTGGCAGATGGCGACCCGGCGGTTCAGTAGCCAGGTTTCTACCATGGATACTGCTGATCGTCGCACTCGCTATTCTCGTCCACTCGTTGGCGAATGCACCCATTGCCTCTTGGGATCTGGAGGTCTACACCGACAGCCCCATCGTTTGGACGCAGGAATCGAATGCAGGCCGGGTGGCCGAGTTGGTCGAGCCGGCGTCGAGTAACATCGCTACACTTCTCATTTGGATGGGTCTTATCCTGGGAAGCGTTTTGCTGGCAGCCGTCGTCGTCGCCTTCTCCTACCGGAACCGGACAGCTTCCGCCGCCCCCCCGAAGGCTATCAGGCAAAGCATCGTCCGATTTATTGTGATTGTAGTTGCAGGACTGGCCCTTTGGTTGGCGAATACGCCGCTCACGGCATGGCTCTTCAGCCTCGATTCTACCCTGTTGTTTATCTGGGCTATTGTTGTAGCCACGCTCACCGGGGCCGGCCTGGGTGGGCTGATGGAATCGACCCTCATTCGTCCGCTTTACGATCGCGCAATATATCAGATCATGCTCACTTTTGGCCTGGCCTTTATCGGAACAGAGATGGTGAGGGCGATCTGGGGACGCTCCGGTTTTACCATGCCCCGCCCCTCTATCTTTGCCAACACCGGCGACGGCTGCCCGGCGGATGGTATTGCCGGGTGGCTACAAAACAACTGCTCGACAATCGTCTTGGAAATTGGGGGCGAGACGGCGCGCATCCGCACCTACAACGAGATTTTTCTTATCTTCATGGGTGTCCTGGTTTTGATCGTCGTCTGGCTGATCTTGCAACGCACGAGGTTGGGGATGATTATCAGGGCGGGGGTACAGGATGGCGAAATGGTGGAGGCGCTGGGAATCAACGTGCGCCGCGTTTTCACCCTGGTGTTCGCCCTCGGCGTGGGATTGGCGGCTCTGGGGGGCGTGCTGGCAGCTCCCGCCACCGGGTTATCTGATTCGATGGGGGCCAGTGTCCTGCTCACGGCACTCATTGCCCTGGCGATTGGCGGACTTACCAGCTACCCTGGCGCCGCGGTGGGCTCACTGATTGTGGGACTCCTGCAACAATTTACGATCAAATATGGGGCGGTCGGCATCCCCCTGCCCTTTTTCGAGGAACCTTTCAAACCTTCCCCGCCCTTGGTACCGGCCTCTACCGTCTTGCTTATGGTCGTCATTCTCTTGATCATGCCGCAAGGCCTGTTCGGTAGGAAGGAGTAAGCGGATGAGCGCCACAACCAACAGCATGCAACCATCGAGAACTCCCTGGATGCGTCGCTACAGCGCCTTCTTGCTGACGACTGCCATTCTCATCATCCTACCCTTCATCATCTCCTTGTTGAACGGGCAGTCTTTTGCCGATCTACTTGCTAACGAGCCGGGGCAATCCAAGTTCATTCAGGGGTTGATGATCGAAATTTTCATCCTCGCCATCTACGCTATCAGCTATGATCTCATTCTGGGCGTGACCGGTATCCTTTCCTTCGGCCATGCCATGTTCTTCGCGGTCGGGGCTTATGCTACGGGCGTTTTCCTAAAAAGTATGGAGTGGTCGCTACTGCCAACAATGGCCGCTGTCATTGTCTTCGGTATTATTCAGGCTCTGCTGTTCGGCGTCATCCTTGCCCGTGTCTCCGGTATCACCTTTGCCCTGGTCACGCTGGGCCTGGCTTATGTGTTCGATATCTTGATTAAGACGCGTGAGTTGGGGAAATGGACCGGCGGAGATGTCGGCTTGCAGGGCATTCCCCGCCCTGAATTACTCAACCCGAACCGTCAGCGCCTGCTTTTTTATTATGTTATGCTGGGGTTTACTGTGGCCGTTTATCTGCTCTACCGCCGCTTTGTCGATTCGCCCACCGGCAGGGTATGGCTGGCCACACGCGAAAATGAGGACCGAGCTAAAATGTTGGGGTTCAATACCATCCTCTTCAAAATCACCGCCTTGACGATTGCCTCGATCACGGCTGCACTGGCGGGCATGGCCTACACCCTGTTCCAGCCGATTGTCAGCCCCGAAATCGCCAGCCTGGGCTTCACCGTAGACGGGTTACTGATGGTGTTAATCGGCGGTATCGGTACTCTCAGCGGGCCGATGTTGGGCGCGGCGGTATTCAAGTTTATGGATTTTTATTTCAATCGTTGGTTCGGAGAAAACGCCAGCTTCATCATCGGGGCCATCTACGTTGCCATCGTGCTCTTTCTGCCCTATGGAATTGTCGGCACCTGGCGCACCCGTCAGCTAGACTTCCGCAGAGGCTGGCGGGACTTGATAGGCCGGTTTACTAAACTCATTCATAATTGAGATTATCATGAAAATCAGTTTGATGACACTCGGCTGTCCCGACTGGGATCTAGACACCATTTGCCGCAAGGGTCGAGCGTATGGATTTGATGGTATCGACTTTCGTGGGCTACTCGATGAAATCGATATTACCAAATTGCCGGCATTCACCACAGGCGTCGCCGCAACCAAGCGAAAACTGGCAGATGCCGGTCTTGAAGTAAGTGGAATCAGCTCTAGCATCAGGGTCTGTGACAGGGAAAACCTGGCCAATAACGTTGAGGAAGCGATGCGCACGATCGCGGTCGCCCAGGCCTTGGACGCCAGGAATATCCGCGTATTTGGTAGGGGCGATCTAGACAAATACACTCATAGCGAACTCGCAGAAATCGGGTGTGATTGCATGAACCGCATCTTGGCGCTCGAGGGAGCTACGGCACTCCATTGGCTCTTCGAAACCCACGACAATTGGATACGCGCCCGAGATTGTAAGCTGCTCTTGGATAACATCGCCAGCCCTGCGTTCGGCGCTTTGTGGGATATGGGCCATACGGCGCGGGTCGGCGGTGAATCACCGGCAGAGAGTTACGCTGCAATAGGCCAACGTGTTGGCTACACGCACGTCAAAGACGCCGTCTACAACCGTACGCATCCTAAAGCTATGGAGGATGGCTGGCGTTACGTGCTGCCGGGGCAAGGAGAATTGCCATTGGCCGATGCACTTACCTTGCTCAAACGAAATGGATATGATGGTTGGATCCTATTTGAACATGAAAAACGTTGGCGCCCCAACCTACCGGAACCGGAAGTTGCTTTCCCGGCTTTTGTCGAATGGGTGAGACCACTACTTCAGTAATCAGGGCGCTGACTCATGTGATACTGGACCTGACTCACGACATTGTTCCAGCACTGCCACCTGGCGGCGCACGCTTTCGGGACTGATAACCAGGGGGGCGCCGCTGCGGATGGTCCTGTACATATCCTGATATAAACGTCGAACATCGCGAATGAAATTGCGATCGGGCTGGTACGACGCCTCTTGCCAGGGAATATCCTCCGAATTGTAAGTTCGATCGGGGGTGGGTTTGGTGTCCAGGATCAGGGATGGGGCATGTTCTGGGTCAAAGTAGCGCCAGCGTATGAGCTGGCGATCACTTATCAGACTGCCCTGCGTGCCCATCACCAGACAAGCCGCCTGGGGAAATGCGTTGGCGTGGGTCAATTCGATATCGATCAGCGGCCCCTTTTTGGGCTTGAGCAGCACTTTGGCATGGCTTTCGGCATCGCCGGCGTAAAGAGGCGTGCGCTCCATATGCGCTATCACAGCCGGCGCTGGGTCATCGATGAGCAGCAAGGCCCAATCAATCACATGCGCGCCGCGATTGTTGAGAATCCCACCGCCATACTCTTTCAGCGTCTGCCAGTCCCAGCGGCGTGAGAAACTGTGTACGGCGAAACGAATCTGAATGATGCGCCCTAAAACACCTGATTCAATCACTTCTTTGATCTTTATGAAGTCAGGGGCATAACGGTAGTTCTGATTAACGGTCATGATCTGTCCGGTCTCTCTGGCCGCAGCGATCATTTCATCTGCCTCGGCCAATGAGAGGGCCATTGGTTTCTCGATCAAAACGTCTTTGCCGGCCTGCATAGCCGCAACTGAGTCGGCACAGTGGTATTGGCTGGGCGTAGCAATCACGATTAATTCGGCTGCGTCGTCCCCAATCAAGTGGGCGAAGTCACCATAGACTCGACAGCCAAAGCGTTCCTCAGCCTCCTTCTGCCGTGTCTCGTCGGGGTCGCAAGTGGCCACAATCGAGTAATAGTCCGCCATACCAGCAAGCGCTTCGGCGTGAATATCCCAACCGCTACGCCCTAAACCGGCGATGCCAATGCCAATGGGCAGGTTGGTTGTGTCAGGTTGTGATTGATTTACCATGAAGGGATCTCCTCTATCTATGCTAGCAGCTTGTCGGAAAAGTCATTAGGACACAGATCTTCGCGGATGATCATGGATAATTCTAGGATTCCACAGTGAATATCCATGTGAATCTGCCTTGATCCGTGAGTTAAAAGCCTTGAGAGCGACTTCTCCGCCAGTCTCCTAGTTTTTTCAGTCAATTTTGCCTCATTTCTCTTCTGTGGCCCAATACCACAGAAAATCTTAGAGCTAGGAAGGGCCTGTCCAACTGAAAGGTGGAAGAAAATCGAAAAATACTTCTGACATTCTGGTTATTGTGCTCTACCATACATTATTCTGAAACAGAATAGCTATTTACGCAGTTCCGCAAAAGTCGGCAGGTCGCTTCAGCCGCAGCAATTCCAAATATGAACCTTCTGGAGTGTCCCTGTCCCTAAAAAAGGGCAATTGTTCACCCTCAGTGGGGAACTGATCGCAATCTCGCACCTAAA
>JAAENG010000557.1 GCA_024224665.1 Chloroflexota bacterium
TATCGGCTCGTTTTGTGACACTTTGGGTGTCAAATCAGCCCCTTTCAAGGGGCGCTGTTACGTAGCACCGGGAATTCATCCCGGTGCGGGCCTCGCAAACGCATAGGCTACATTACTGAGTTATTTTCTTAACTTTCATCAAATGTGACCGTCAGCCTCCGGGCCTGGCGCCTGGAGTGGGGACAGCCCGTTCCTATACCTGGTGTGCTCACCCTCGGCCCTGCCGCTCGCCCGAACGGTGTGCTAAACACCGCCAAGAGAAACGCCTATAACAATAGCTATAACTTCATCCTGCCCCAAAGCTGGCTGACCGGCGCAGATATCAAGCTGGAGGCAGAAGTCAATGCCAATAGTGCCGTGGCAGAGACCAATTACGCCAACAACAAATTAACGACGGGTAACATCAGAACGCGTACCTCATCACCGGCCAACGTGGGGATTGTGCTGGTTAAAGCGGCCGGTTTGACGCCTTCGATAAAGAGCAATAGCCTGCATACAAACATGATCGCCTATTTGCGCGCTGTGTTCCCCGCTGCCAAAGTCAATTTCTGGTACAAAAGTGGGGGTGCTATCGAAGCAAACTACGACTATAGGGTTCCGGGAGATGGTACCTGCGGCGATGGCTGGGCAGATCTTCTCGATGACTTGGAAGATATCTATGATGACTGGAAGAATCGCCCCGGCAACGCCTTTATCTATGGCCTTCTCGATCCAGGCGTCACCGGCGCCGGGGGGTGCGGACGCCTTGGAGAACCCATCGCAGCGGGCAAGCTCAGTGGTAACGCCGGCCCTACCCTCGCCCACGAAATGGGCCACAACTTAGGACGCAGCCATGCTCCCTGCGGCGTCCCCGATCCAGACAAAAACTATCCCACCTACCTAAATCCGCAAGGGGCACCCTATCCCGCCTCCTCGATTGGACAGGTTGGACTGAATGTCTCGACACAGCAGACTTTCAACCCCGCTATCGCCAAAGATCTGATGAGCTATTGCGGGCCTGAGTGGTTCTCGCCATACAACTACCTGGGCGTCCTCAACAGATTGCCCTCGACTCTGACCGCATCCTCGATTACTCAGGAAACTCCCCATGTAACCATCAATGGCAGGATCAGAGATGGACGGATCGAGCTACCACGGCCATTCTGGGTTCAGGACAAACCTCAGGGTCAGTATGATGGGCCGGGCGAGGGAAGCTATGGCGTTTCTTTGCGCAATGCGGCGAATGACATTCTATTCGAACGGCGATTCGAACCTCCCACCGACAAACTGGCCGAAGACCATGATGTTGGCTACTTCCGTGAAGTGCTACCTTACCACCCCGAAACGACCGCAATCGTATTCATGCAAGATGAACAATTGATGCGTATGGTGCTTGTGAGCCCTCACCCACCCAGCGTGCACTTGCTCTCCCCCAACGGTGGTGAAAACTGGCAGGGTTCAGGACCTTTCACCATCCGCTGGCAGGCAGAAGATACCGATGGCGATGAACTCAGCGCTCGCATCCTCTATTCTGCAGATGGTGGCGGATCCTGGGATTCGCTGGCGGTCAATGTAAAGGGAGAGGAATTCCTTGTAAATGCTGGCGACCTTCCCGGAAGCCCGGAGGCTCTGGTGAAAGTGGTAGTCAGCGATGGTGTGAACACGTCGGAAGCTGTCAGTGACGCGCCTTTCTCTGTCGATGACAAACCACCTTTGGCTTGGATCACCCAACCCCCCAATGGCACGATTCTCTATCCTGAACAACCTGTATTCCTGCAAGGTCTTGCCTCAGATCCCGAGACCGGCCCGGTTCCTGATGAGCGCTTACAGTGGCGGTCCGATCTTGATGGATATCTGGGAGAAGGCGCCGATCTGGCTATCCCCGCCCTTTCGGCAGGCGCCCATCGTCTGACATTGACGGCAGAGGGTGCTATTGGACAGGAGGTTGAAACCAGTATAACGGTCATCGTCGGGCTCAGCCCCTATTTCCCGCTTATCCTGCAATAAGGAAAATCGCACTTCACTCCCCCAGCCCATACCTGATGGCGATGATCGCCGCCTGCGTACGGTCACTGACTTCCAGCTTGGCAAAGATGGCGCTGACATGATTGCGAACAGTACCCTCAGAGAGTTTGAGTTGGTCGGCGATTTCGTTGTTGCTCAGACCTCGGGCCAGAAGGCTTAGCACCTCGACCTCACGCCCGGTCAGCTTGTCGATGTAAACTGAGGGCAATTCCGAGGGCTGGCGTACCGCTTGCTGCACGAGTTTACCGGCGATGGCGGGATCCATGTAGGTTTTTCCAGCGACCGTTCCTCTGACAGCTTTGATCACATCCTCGCGTGGCGTATCTTTGAGCAGATAGCCCGACGCCCCCGCGCGTAAAGCATCGAAGAGCCATTCGTCATCGTCATAAGTCGTAAGAATAAGTACCTTCACGCCAGGATGATTGCGGTGAATGCGTTCGGTCGCTTCGACGCCGTTCATCAAGGGCATCTTCAGGTCCATCAGGACGATATCTGGCTGATAACGCTCGACCAGACTGATCGCTTCCGCCCCATCCTGTGCCTTTGCCACGACCTCGATGTCCTTTTCTAATCTGAGAAGTAGCTCCAAACCATCACGGATGATGGCCTGATCGTCGCAGATCAACACTCGCATAATCAACCTCACCGGGTAACTTGGGGAACGCTTAGTGTGACGGTGGTGCCTCGACCGGGCTGACTGCTGATCTCTAATTCCCCCCCGACCAAACGTGCTCGTTCTTTCATACCGGGGACACCGAAGTGGCCATTTGTGGCGTTTTGTGGCGCGAAGCCCACGCCATCGTCCTCGATACTAAGCAAGATCGATTCATTTGCCGATACCATGTACAGATTGAGGTGCTGGGCCTGGGCATGGTGGACCACATTGGCAATACCCTCCTGAGCCACTCGGTAAATACATTGTTCTATATCATCCTCAATATGAGGCAATTGTTGGGGAATATCGAGCGTCAGATCGAAAGCGGCGCGCTCAGCTGCGGTTTCCGCCAGAGCTTTAACGGCCAGGGCAAGGCCAAGATCTTCTAACTGCTGGGAACGCAGCGCCTTGATCGCCCGCCGCGTCTCTTGCAGCCCGGATCGCGCCGTCTCAACCGATTGCTCCAGGAGATCTCGAGCGATATCCGGCTCTACATCCCAGTAAGCGTTTGCCGCCTCCAGTTGCACAATCAAGCCACTGAGCGCATGCGCCAGGGTATCATGCAGAGCGCGAGCCAGACGATTTCGTTCGCGACTAATGACGAGGTCGTCACGGGTATTGGCATAGTCTTGTAATTGGGCGTTGGTTTCCTCCAACAGGGTCTGCTGTTGGCGCAAGCGCTCGGCCAGACGGTTGATCAGAAATCCAAGGGCGAACACGACGGCGCCCATCAGCAGCATGGTGACGGCAGTAGGCACACGAGCAGCCGTGGGGACATATCCTAACATGAGCACAATATCCACAGTGGTGGTGATCACCACGAAAATCAAGACATGTTGCCAGCGGGCGAACCAGGCGACTAACAGCGTTGCCAACAACACAGGTGGCAGATGGCGAATGACCACAGCCGGAACGGTGGGCAAGGTGACGAGAGGGAACCAGGAAAGTGATGGCAAAACCGAGTAGGTGACGACGATCGGCAGCAAACCCATGATCCCAAGCATCAAGGCCGGATAGGCTCGACCTAGTTTGCCTGGAAGCACTGGCATGTAGGTGAGTGACAGCAACACAATCGCGGCGCCGCCGTAAATGATGTTATAATCTGTGGGGAGGGGCGCTTGCACAACCAGATAACGCTCGATAAGAGCGACCAGCAGAAAATAACCGCACCACATCAGAGCGGCTGCTTTGGGAAGCCTACGGAAATCTTGCCTGTGAATATTCATCCTAAACCCTAGTGTACCACCTTTTTCCCGGCTTGACCTGTACCATTGAGACTAGTTTTTGCAGTGCACCCATGATCAGCGTCATGGGTGCATGGCGATAATCATGATCATATACACTACTAACCGGTTCTAGGGCGATCTATAATCAAGAGTAGCAAATGTGGCTAAGTCACCGTTCTGAAGGCGTCTGCTATCTTCTCAACAGTCCGGAGCACTCGCCGATTGAGTTCAGACTGTGTGGCGTACCGCCGGACGGCCACCCTTCGGCTACACTCAGGACATGCCTGTGTGGACGAGTTGGCCCCCTCCCCCCGAGTTAGTAAGAAGATACGATTTCTATATCACAACACACTTGAAAAAGGCATTTGGTAGCAGGAACTTCTCCTATCCTATTCTTGACATTTCGATCACGTTGAGTATGATGACGTAAAGGCTTGTCGGGCCTAGTTAGTGGCAGTTAGGGCGATAGGCATCGGTATTATGTTATGTCTCGTAGATGCTAGACAGCTTGGATACATCAGCGATCAGAGCCTTGGTTAGAGCAATATCAAACGCAAGTATCTATCACATAGCGATAGACACATTCCTAGACCTCAAAGGAGGTTCTTTGTGCATCACTTCATTCGCCATTACGGTTCGATTTTATTTCCAGTTGTTTTTGTTTTAGCGCTGTTGGTATTATCTGGTTCCAGCCGTACAGCGAATGCAGAAGAGCTGCCGCCTGCCCAGGCAGTGCAAGCGGCTTTAGATGCTGCACGACAGGCAAGCGCCTACCGATTCAACGCCCATGTCGAACAGCATGTCCTGCCTCGGGCGCTCCCTTCCAACATCGGCAAACAGGGTTCGAAGTTTATCATGAACCTTGATGGCGAAACAATTGGCGGAGAGCGGACCAGACTGCAATGGTATGTTGGCGAAAGTCCACAGCAAGACACGCCGACCGCCCAGATCCTGATGGATGGCAATGAGGCCTATATCGGCAAAGATGGGCGCTGGATACGCGTTGAAGATCCTCTCGGTTCAGCTGCTCCTGCAGTCGACTCTTTGACCTTTTTAGACGCCATCACCGCGGTCGAGCGTCTGCCCGACGTGCAGACCGCTGCGGGGATGAGCACTCGCTACACATTTGCCATCGACGGACCCGCTTATGCTGAGATGATGCGGGAGCGTACACAAAAACTGCTCAGCCAGGATATGGGAATGGAGGTTCAGGTCAAAGCAGATCAAACCTACTGGAAGTTGCAGGGCAATGGTGAATTATGGGTCGGCAGTGATGGCCTGCCACAGCGTTTAACCGTCGATTTACTCATGCCTGAGGTAACGGACAACTATGATTCCCAGGTACACATGCAAGTCGATTACAACGATTTTGGCTCAGACATCGCCGCCATTGCCGCCCCGGTAGAAAATGGCGGTGGCAATTATGTACTGCCGCCACCGACCTCATCTACCGGGGGTAATCGTCTGCAGATGAGTGCGACAGGCCCGGCCTCAGATTCGGCAATCATTGCCTTACTGACGCTCGTCGGCGCTGGCCTGGCGATCTGGCTGGCAACACGGCGGCGACGCACGCTCTATGCGATCATCGTTGGCGCTACGACCTTAAGCATGGTGGTGGGATTCCCACTCCAGGCCTTCGCCACCACACAATCGCTGGATAGGTTATCTCGTCGAGCCGGATTGTCTGAGGCATTGACAGAGCTTGGGATCACATCAAGTGTGAGCGATCAAATCAAGCCTTCGCAGAGGGCAGCGGCAGCGCCCGTTAATCTGGCGCCCTCTATCGACACTGTTGTCGACTGCCTAACCTTGCCGGACGGAGTTGTTGCCAGCGATGATTACGATAACGACGGCATGGACAATGTCACCGAGCACTGTCTTGGCACCGACTACCGTGAAGCAGACTCAGACTTTGACACGATCTCAGACACAGATGAATTGAAGGGTTTTTCACTTGGCGGAAAGACCTGGACGACCGATCCTTTACAACGCGACTCCAACCTTGATGGTATGGACGACGCCTCCGAGTGGACGCCGAACTGGGTCACAAACAGCCCCAACACCTTGGATGTCGATGGCGATGGTATACCCAATCCCTGGGATAACGATAACGATGGCGATGGTGTGATCGACGAACTGGATAATTCACCTTATGATGTGCTTGGCTACAAATCCTCCGTCGATCTCTCAGTCAGTAAACCATCAGGTGATCTGCATAGCAACACCTACGTTTATATCGATCTCACGATCCAGCCGCAAGACGCATCACATTTGCGCTACTACACCACCCCTCTAGATTGGCCCTACGACGACAAAGCGCAGATCAAGGATCTGGACCATTCAAAAGATGACGTCAAACTCATCCCCATGGTTGAGTTCAAAAGCTGTACCAGACCCAGCCTCATTGACCAATATGGTCTTGTTGTAGCCGATTCGACCACGTCATCCGATCCTGACTGCAGCGAACAGTACCAAGTTCTGGCGCCGTTGACAGCAGTAGGCAATTACGGCGCCATCGATGCCTTTAAGACACGTGTAGCCTGGACGCCAAACGAAACCGCCGCCGGTGTCGATCTCACAGACGTCCGCATGGGATGGTTGGTACAGATTAAAACGGATACGCAGAAGATTACACGGCACTATGACTATCAACGCCACCGTTGGGTCAGTAAAACAACAATAGATTCCACAGATGAGGTGGCAGTTTCTTACTACGAGTCGAAATTCCGTTTGACGGGGCTGAAGGTTACTGAAAGTGAGGATGTCGAAGTCGCACTGTTCGGCGCGCCCAATGCCCCGGAGACCACTTCATCTGCGACAACACACGATGAGGGTCGCGAGATCTTCAACCTTGCTACCAACATGATCCCGCGCGCGCTCTACTATGAAGACCCCGATTTCCAAAGTCTCGTGAGCGACTTTAGCCATGCCAACAATAGTATCTATTCGACCTGGCATATTTCCTCCACATTGGCGGTCGACTACAAAACCTATGGCCATGAAGACGAAGCGCTTGCCGCCACGACGATGACAGTGACCCCTGATTTGCTGAGTAGCAATTACAGCCATAAGCGCACGCCAATGTTGGTCATAGGCTATGAAGAGACCATCGGCGCCTTAGGTTTAGGTCAAACTGATGGCGTGTCTATAAGTGGCAACGACATCACGGTGGATCTATCAAAAAATACGCTTGCGGCGCTGCGGCAGGTGCAGATCAATCAGTACCAGCATGACAGCGGTGGCTGGTCGGCCTTTTCTATGAATGAGGCGATCACGGAATTAGACGGCCGCTATCCCAATCAAGCGGACCAACGCGTCAAAGAGACAATCGACGCTCTCTACCTGACCTATTACGGCGGCATGGTCAACTATGTGGCGGTCGATGGAGTCAACGTGGTGGGAACGACAGCCACCGATCAGGCTTTTGCCGACCTCACAGATCAGCCGCAAGAAACCACCTTGCCAGGCTATGTCAATGCAACCTATCAGATCGATTATCTCGTCGACTTAAGCGAAACTGAAGGCGAGATCGAAGGCTGGCGTACCTGGCAAGATTCTTTGCTGGCCAGCGGTGCGGATACCCTCAACAACGTTATGGACTATGCCGGACAATTAGTATCACGTTTGCCGGGCGATGGTTCAATCTCTGACGGCTTTTATTGGGGCAATCGTGTATCGCCGACTTCGGTTCAAAATGTATCAGGTTCTGCCGACTCGAGTAACGACCCAACCGGCACTGGCAACTCACAATCACAGGCTGCGAATGCGGTCGTCTGGCTCAGCAGTGTCGGCGCCATCATCGAGACAGCTGAGATATGGACACAGTACTCCAATCACAAGGGCAATGTCTCCGACATGCAGTCGCAAATGGAATTGGCGACTGCCATCGCCGCCACCATTGTCACGGTCGTTCTTTTCCTGCTCGCAGCCCCCCTGCTATTCATTGGCCCACTTTTAATTGCCTTCATGATCTCCACACTCTTCGGAGGCACTCTGGATTCTATAGGTCTGAATCTGAATTTACAAGGCGCATTTGATGACATTGTCAAATGGCTGGTTGGAGTGATCTCAGACTTCTCCTTATACTCCAAACTCAAGGACAACAATCCCGTTACCAGCAGTTCCCTGGGTATTTCGCTTAGCAATGAAGAAGAAGGGCTGGTCGAAGGAAACGGCGTGGGCTTGACGATTACCTTCACGACGGCCATCGTCAAAGGCCCTGGCAAGAGCAAGTGGAATTGGACACATAGCCGCAGTGGCAAGATTAAGGATGTCAATGACAGCACCGCATATGGCAAGTGGAACTGGAATAGCGCGACCGCATCAGTAACGCATGATATACCGAGCGAAAGCACTATGCCGTGGCCATTAGGCTGTTCGGACGCCACCACGGATTACCCTCAGCGAAATTGTGTGGCTAAGACGGCTGTTACGGTGACACCCCAGGAAGCAGTACGCAATTTGGGGATTTCCTTGACAACAACCCTCAACTACTCGTTGAAATACCAGGCCTGTTGGGGAGTTAGTTTTGCCTACGACTACTGCGAAAGACGCACAACCAGTGGTTGGGCCCCCACCCGCGATGATACCGATGCCTGGAATAATGCCACTGATACCATTTATCTTGATGTCTTTCCTGACACACTTAGTGAACTCTGGGGCTGGAGTGATATCAACAACCTGGATTTCGATGGCGATAGCGTTAGCACTGTGATTGAAAACGTGCTGCCAACATCAGCTAGCAATTGGGATACGGATGGAGACAATGTGTCGGACTACTACGAAATCTATGAAGTGTCCTCCATTGCCTGGTCAGCAGACTCCGACCATGATGGCCTCACCGACTATCAAGAACTGTTAATCGGCACCTCACCTACGGTGGCCGATACGGATGGCGATGGCCTAAAAGATGGCAAAGAAGTATGCACTATCAAAAATGGAGAGATGACAGGAGGCTGGGAGGTCACTACATTGGGAACCGGTGATGGCTTTAAATACTACGTCTGCTCCAATCCTTTGGAGGCGGATGAAGACAACGACACCATGACCGACTCTCAAGAGAAAAAAGTCGGCACCAGTCCTTTCATGCCCAACACAGCCCCGCAGCTCATAGAGACTGTACTTGCGCCTTTGCTTGACCATGACAATACGGTCGTGACTATCCTCGGTCCCGACGACACCCTTACGGAACAATTCAGTCTGCTCAGTGATATGGCATTGCCCATCACTCGCACCCTGTCCTGGTGTGGGGATACCGGCGTTTTCGGCGATCTTTCGGTCACTGATACCGGCTCCAATAGTGGCTACACCATGCCGACTCCGACCTCGGGCAGTGTTGGAGATCAAGATTGCACGTTCTGGGATTTCAGCCAGAATGCCATCCACACCGGCGAGCAAGTGAGTGTAACTTTGGAAGTACCGGCGCTATCCACCGCACCCAGCGGCATCGTCACGCAGACACTGACCCTGCCTTACATCGATCCGGTGGACCTGACACTGTCATCGGTGCAAGTCACTCAGCCACTCATCGTCGATACCGATGTGCCCATGACTACGATCTCGGCGCCAACTGATGGCGATTATATAGATGGTGGCAGTTATGTGGTCGGCGGAGTCGCCAGTGATGCCACTTCCTGGGTGACCGGCGTAGAAATCGCTATCGACAATGGCGATTGGCAGGCGGCCACCGGCACTGATAGCTGGGCCTGGACCTGGACCCTACCTGCGGACGGCACCTACACCCTCTCATCCCGTGCCACCGATGTCGTCGACAATGTGGAATCACCGCCGACCAGCATCAGCGTAACAGTTGACAATACAGCGCCGGGCGCGTCCTTCACCAGTCTTAGCGACGGCCAGGTAATCACAGACATCACACCAAACAGCCAGGGCGGAGCATCCATTCCCGTGAGTGGCAGCGCCACCGATCTGCTTTCCGGCGTTTCTCTGGCCTCGGGTGTGGGCGTGGTACAGCTCAGCATCGACGGTCATGCCTGGGAGGCTGTATGGCCGACCAACCGTTCACATCCCGATGAGCCGGTCAGTTGGGGCCACTCTTGGGAGGTCGATGCTCAATCCAGTGGCAGTCACACCCTCAAGGTGCGTGCCATCGATGCACTCGGCCATGTCGGCGACGAAACCTTGATCGAAGTGGTCATCGACGTACTAGCACCGGCGGTGACAGTGGGCAACTATGCCGCACAATTGCCCGGCAACTCCACCAGCACCCTAACTGGCTATGTAGATGACACAGGCAATGTCCCGCTGCCCTCCCGGCCAAAAACCCTGGCCGGCAATTTAGACAGTCTGGATGACGCCACCACCTGGTGGGAAGCGGGTGCAGTTACCGATCTGAGCGGCGCCACCGCCACCTGGATCGGTGATTTCAACGCCGATGGCTTGTCTGACGCTGCTATCGGCATGCCTTCCTATGGGTCGACAGGACAGGTTGTGATCATGTATGGTGCGCCGGGTGGTTGGCCGATACCGTCGGACGTTGCAACCCTGTCCGCATCCGCCAGCGCGATTACTGCGAGTGATGCCAGCCAGTTAGGCCAATACCTGGCGCCGGCTGGGGATGTCAATGGCGATGGTCTCAGCGATTTGCTGATCGGCGATCCCGGCAATAAGCGTGTCTTTGTCGTTTATGGCCGTGTTGGTACTGCGGGCTCTCCTTGGGATATAAGTGCTTTAGGCCAAAATGGCAGGAAGACGCAGGCAGCCTATGGCCTGGTCTTGACGGCCGGTTCCGATACGGTTGGTCAGTGGATTGCCTCGGCCGGCGATGTCAATGATGACGGCTATGGAGATCTGTTAGTCGGCACAGCGACCGAACTCTATCTGGTCACGGGTCGCTATCGCTTCAATTACCAAACCATTGATATCAGAACGGATGCCGCAGCAGTCATGCCCTTCGATGGCAATGGCGGCGCCGTGGCCATTGGTGTTGGTGATATGGATGGAGATCTCTTTGGCGATTTCGCCATCAGCGATCCCGCCGGGGGACAGATATACCTATTTAACGGCTCCAAGGACTTTCGCACCGCCTCCGTTTCTTTCCCCCAACAGAGTCTGGACCCGGCCACTGACGCAGTTGCTTCGTTCACGGGTGATAGCACCTTGGGTGAGCAATTGCTAGCTTTGGGAGATGTCAATGGCGACGGTTATTCGGATTTCATGTACAGCAGCGGCAGCGCCCCACGCCTCGTGTTCGGGATACAGGGGGGCGGCTGGGGTCAGAACCATGGTGGGGACCGCACACTCAGCTATAGTCCGGCCGCCACGGGCGTACTTTCCGCCCCCGGTGATGTCAATGCCGACGGTTACGACGACATCGTGTTAGGCAACGCCAGCGGTGACAGCTACCTGATCCATGGCGCCTCTTCATTGGCCAGCATCCCCAACATCGAAGCTACGATCAGCGATGTTCAAAGTATTGCCTCGACCCCTTACAGCCTGGGCGCCGATCTCAATGGCGACAGTTCCTCAGACTTGCTGGTATTGCCCTCAGGCATTGGCGGCGCCACGACTTCAGCTTCGGTACTCTTTACCGACATGCCACAGATCAACCCATCGCACTTACCCGTCAGTGGCGGTATGAGCCATAGAGGTACGTCACAGATCAGTGCTGCCGGTACAGAAACCATTCGCGGCACTTGGACCGCTCATGTCGATGACGACTACTGTGCTACCTGCGATAATGACGGCTACGTATGGTATGAAAATAGTGCGGGCGACGTCAATGATGCCGCCTTCAGTAACCTGCAGACAGCCGCCAACATGACATTCGCAAATGGTACCGTCCTTGTCAAACCAGGTGTTTACTCAGGTCTAGAGATCGCCACCGGTGGACTCCTGATTAAAGGCGTCGATGCCGATGCCGTGTTCATCGACGGCGGTGGTGGAGACTATGCCGTTAAAGTACGCGCGGTCACCTCCGTCACTTTGAACGATCTGACCTTGCGCAATGCCACCAACGGGCTGCTCTTAGAAACCACCGGCGCCTATGTACCAGGGGCGGGCGGCCAAGCCAATGCTGGTTTGCGCATCAAACTAAAGAATTCAGCAATTTACGATGTAACGAATGGTGTGAGGATGCCGCAAGCTGCCACATTGGACGTCAAAAACAGTACCTTGGTAGGCAACTCTGCGGGCGACGCCAACATCTTCATTGAAATCTCCTCCGCTCAATCCAGCCAAGACTCGAATACATCGACCCCTGAGAACGCCTCCTCGACAACTGCTTCACTGCCGAATTTGCGGGTGCAAACTACAGCGCTTGTCTCTCCGACCGGCACAGCTTCACCCACGTGGATTAACCTGTCCGCTTCCACAGATGACTTCTCCTGGACGAGCTCCGGCTCAGAATGGGTCGGCGCCGGCGCCTGGTCGCCGGCCGCTGAGTCCACACAGATCACTTTCGAAGAAGCAGATTTCGTGGACACCATCGACGGCGTATATCGTACGGGAGCGGACACCCTGCTCACATCAGGCTATCACACCTATCTGGCTCGAGCCCACGTCTCGGCCAGCTACTGCGCCACCTGTGCCAACGACGGATACACCTGGGGCGTCGATGCCTTCGATAACATACAATCCGCCATCAACAGTGGCGCCACCCAAGTGCAGGTGAGGCCGGGCATCTATCGTGATCAAGTCTATCTGGTTTCAGGCGTCGAGGTGATCGGCGCTGGTGGCGAAATCTCGATCGCTGAGCTACCCGCCGATGCCACAGAGGGCGCCCTCTTCAAGGGGGAGGGCGTCCGCGGCGCCAGTGTATCCCACTTGACGCTCAACGGATCAGGGATTGGAGATGGCATGATCTTTGAAGATGGCGCCAGTGGTATCACTGTAGATCGAACGATTATCCGCAATACCAATACCGGTGTGACCGTTTCTGACAGCGATACCGAAGTCGTCATGGCCAACCTTACGGTGGTCAACAATCAAACTGGTGTATTGGCATCCGCTTGTGGCAGCGTCGACGTTCGCAATACGATCTTCGCCTATCAAGATGGTACCGGGCTCGACACGGCCAGCTGCGCCACCACCAGTGAACACACCTATAACCTCTTCTGGCGAAATACCGATGATCTGCTCGTCGACAGTAGCACGGTAGGATCACCGACACCGGGCGAGGTCTTCGAAGATCCCCTCTTCGTAAACGCCTCGCAGCACAACTATCAGATCAGTGACAATTCTCCCGGTGTCAGTGCAGGTGATCCAGATGATCCCAGTTTACCTGGCAGCGGAGACCGCATCGATATCGGCGCCTGGCAACATGTGCAGGCCAGTTTTTACGCCGATGATGATTACTGCGAAACCTGTGCTAATGATGGCCTAAATTGGCAGATCAACGCCTTTGATACCATCCAGAGTGCCGTCGATGCTGCCGCAACTACGATGGCGAGTGCTTTTGGCAGCGGATCGCCTGTCATTTACTCGATCGGAGTAGCCGGCGGCGCCTACAACGAGGACGTTACACTGCCCAGCTACACCTATCTTCAGGGTGTTGGCGCTGGCAGCGTGATCATCGATGGCAGCGGATCGGGCAGTGTTGTTACCATCGATGGCGCAACGAGGGTACAAGTTTCAGGCGTAACTGTGACTGGTTCCGGTGTTTCAACGGACGATGCCGGGATTGCCGTCATTGGCGCTTCTAACAACGTGACGGTCACCCGCAACATTGTGCGTAACAATGCCAATGGCATCCTGTTCGCCGACGGATCCGATGGTGTTGTCATCAACAATACATTGGTCGGAAACAGCACCGATACTATCCGCAGCGAAGACACCCACACCTGGATCAGTGTCAGAAATAACATCTTGAGCTATGGCGATAATGGTATGCACTCGAGCAACGGGGGCATTTTCATCAACGACTACAATCTCCTCGATGGCAATACAAGCACGGGCTACTATGAGGACAGTGTCGTGTGGTTGATGCAACGTCCAAACGAGGCCTTTACCACAGACCCCATGTTCAACGACCCCGCTAATCACGATTACTCCTTGCAAGTGGGATCTCCTGCCGTCGACAAGGCAGATCCGTTTACGCCACTGACACAAGGAGGGGGTACGCGCGCCGACCTGGGTTATGCCGAACTGATTGCCATGCCGGCGACAGTGCTCTTCGGCTTAGAAGGTACGACTTCTGCCGATGACAATTCAGGTGTCTCCACAACACAAGTTGGTATCTCTTACGTCGTAAGCAACACAATCCCGATCTCTGACACAATTCCCACAAACTGGAGTAGCGCCACCGTGAGCACGCCTGGCGAGACCGGTTCCTATTGGACTGCCGACATCACACCAGGACCAAACGATGGCCTGTATCGTTTGTACACGCAAGGCAGTGATGTCTCCGGAAACCCGTCAGCGATTCTGTACAGCGGAGCATTTCTTGCCGACAGTACGGCGCCCGTCGTCAACATCCTGGACGCGACCAGCACCGACCTGATCGCACATTACCAACTGGACGAGGAAACTGGCCTGACGGCACGCGACTCGTCCGGTAACAGCTACGACGGCAACCTGAAAAATGGCCCCACATTCACGACCAACGTTGCGCCCGTCTCCTTCACAAATCCCTACGCCCTTGATTTCGACGGTGTGGATGACTACGTCAGCATTTCGGATACTCGCCTGATTGATGATCTCAAAGCTCTGACCCTTGCTGCCTGGGCAGAACCTGATACGGTGCCCTTATCAGATCGGGCACAATATGTCTCATTGGGCGGGGGCAAGGCTTCTCTGCTGATGCAGAATAGCCAGTTCGAGTTTGAGTTACAGATCGATGGTAGCAGCTACAGCGTCAGCGGTGGCACTCCCTTTGCGGGATTCTGGCAACACGTGGCAGGCACTTACGATGGCGAAACCATGCGACTCTACGTCAACGGTTCCGAGGTCAGCTCATTGGCCATGACAGGTACCGTGCAGAGCGGCAATGGCGTGGCGTTGAACTCAAGCAACGAGCCCTATGATGGTCGGCTGGATGATGTGCGCATCTACAGCAGCGCCCTCGACGCCAACCAACTCTCCCTCTTGATCAGCAGTGGAGACACCACCTCGCCCGCCACCTCACTGAAGATGGATGTGAGCGACTGGCTACCGACCGGCGTACCGGGTGAAACCATTTACAATGTTGCCCAGGTTTATTTCGATGTGGATGGCATTACCTATGGCGCCAGTCCTTCCGCGGGTTTGGCATCACAAGGCCAAACCCAGCGTTATGAAACCCGGGTCGCTTTAGAGGATGGCACCTACACCATCACTGCTTATGCTGTCGATCGAACGGGCAATATCGGCCAGAGCGACAGCACGTCGCTAACGGTGACCACGATGCGCAACGAAGCGGCAATGACCGATCCCCTGCCAGGTGCAACGGTTGCAAGTGCGAGCCTGACCCTCAGGGGTAACGTGCATTACATGGACAGTGATGGCGATGGATTCATGGACGCTGATGGACAGCTTGAGATCCTGGTCGATGGCAGTTCGCAAGGCATGGCAACAGTAGACAGTACCTCAGATCTGGTTACAAGTTGGAGTAAAGACATCACACTGAGCGGTGATGGCGATCACACCATTACCATGCGGGCCAGCCTCGCGGATGGAACATCCGATAGTAGCGACATGACCAGCACACTGATCCTCGACACCATGGCGCCAACCTTGGCCATTACCTCGCCCGTGGATGGTACGGTGGTCAATCAAAACTTTTCCCTAACCGGATCCACCACCGACACCGGTGCGGGTGCGGGGGTGGCATCATTGGAAACCAGCAGCGATGGTGGCTTCTCTTGGATGGCACAGGCCTTTGAGAGTGACGGTTCCTTCGACATCGACTGGTCGATACCAGACCTACAGGACTACGTTAACTATCCCATCCTGGTGCGGTCCAGCGACTGGGCAGGCAATTCGCAAACCAAAACCGCCAATATTATCATCGACAGCCTTGGCCCCGTAGCCTTCGAACCGATCAATTTCAGTCCAGTTGCCGGTAGTCACCTGACAACCGACGATCTATTTGCGTATTCCTGGCCGGCGCCATTGGATGGCAGTGGCACCGCCATCGCCCTCATGGACACCAGTGCAGTAACCGATACCATCCCCACCACCGTGATCGGCGAAGGCGATCAGGGGTCGGAAGCGGCCTTCCCCGGCGCCGGCACCTGGTACATCCATTTGATGTTCGAGGATGGTGTAGGCAATCAGAGCAAGTCCACCTACGGGCCGTATTATGTCGAGACGGCAAATACTGCGTTGGCCACTGCTTCCGCAACATCTACCTGGACTCAATCCATCCTCGTGGATGGTTTGATCGATATCGCCAATGGCGAGTGGAATCCAGAAGCGGAAGAAATGGATACCGATCCCAGGGGCGATGGACTGCAGACCTTGTTCACTGTATGGGATCAGCAGGATTTCTTCCTGGGTTGGCAGGATACGCTCTGGGCCTTACACGGCAGTGCCTGGTTCTACTTCGATACCAAAACTGGCGGCAGCCCCCAAGCCATCCATGCCCCTGCCCTTTTCCTGCCCATGGACGCCGACTTCGCTGTACAGATCAACAACAGCACCGAAGGCACTCTCTGGCGCTATGATGGCAACAGTTGGCAACCCCTGGCCGAGGACGCATTCTCATTTGCTCAGGGCGCTATCGGCGACACCGAAATCCGAGTTCCGCTGGCAACGCTTGAGGTGCAGGGAGGTTTAAGTCTCCTTGCTTTTGCCTACAACGAGCGAGTTGGTGCTATCTCGGCCGTCTTCCCAACCTCCGAACCCATCGCTACCTGCACAGAGGACGGTAACTGCCCCCACTGGCAGGATGTCTATACATGGCAGAGTTTAGGGCCAGATGTCATCCCCAACGCCGGCCAACCACGAGGCCACTATTGTCAGGTCGTGCTGTCCAGCCCGCAAGGCCTGCAGACCGGTTGGGGGCCGGGCGAGACATTGCAATACGTCGCCACCGTACGCAATCTGGATCATTTGCCCCTGGATCAGGTGACCATGATCCTGGATGGCAGCCCTGGCCTGAGCTTCGAATCACTCGACAAGGGTGTTCTCAGCCTCGCCCAGTCCAACCGCTGGTATGTGCAACTGGGCGAGATGGCACGTGGCGAGATCCGGGAAATCACCCTGACAGCCAGACTTGATGAGGATCTCACGGCTATCGATTTCGTGACCGTGACTGCCGAACTGGAGCCGCCATTACCTGTCACTGAGCCGACTATGGTCATCAACCATTATACACACCGGGTTGATAGTCAGGCGCCAGAAGTGGCTATAAACCTAACGGCATCAGCTTTACCGCCCGGCGCTCAGCTTGTGAGCGGTACGGCCCACGATGCCGACGGAGGCGGCGTGGATCGGGTAGAAGTCAGCGTGAATGGTGGCCCCTGGACGCTGGCCGAAGGCACGGTAGCATGGGAAGCTGTCGTGCATGTCCCCAATAGCGACAGCTTTGAATTGGCGGCACGTGCAATCGACGTACATGGCTATATCAGTGCGATAGAATCGCTGCAAGTTGTAGTCGATGCCGAGGCGCCCACCGCCGATATCACACTCGATAGCCCGCTCATCGGAGGCCGGATTGCGCACCTGATGGGAACGGCATCTGACAGTGGAGGCTCCGGTGTCGCTGAAGTACAGATTCAGATCAACGGCCGTATTTGGGTGCCCCTTGCCTTACCATTTGAACCGACGAGTGGTGACAGCGTCAGGTGGCGCTACAACTGGTCGCTTCCCCGTGAGGATGGCAGCCACAATACCTTGGCCGTGCGCGCGGTGGATGGCGCCGGCAATGTGGGGGCTGCATCTGAGGGGTATGAGGTCATGGTGGACAGCATTGCGCCTGTGACCGATATCCTCGATCCGCTCCCGGGCGCTGACGTGCTCCCACCCAGCTTGCGTATCTCCGGCGTGGCCTATGACAACAACCTGGACATAGTAGAAGTGAGTGTCGACGGCGGCCAAAGCTGGCAACTGGCCGAGTTAGAACCACCGTCCGGGGGCATCGGCAACTGGTCGGCTCAGGTAGCTCTTCCTGTACCAGGATGGGAGACTTTGATCATCCAAAGCCGTGGTATCGACCTGGCAGGCAACCGGGAAACCCTTGGCGCCCCAGTGCGCGTACACGTCCAGGAACATGGTATTCCACTTTGGATGCCCTTGGTTGTTCAGTAGATCACAACAGAGGGATGACGATCATATTCGCTCCTAAGCTTAAAGAAATTGATCGTTATCCTTCCATCTACCACTTATGTGATTCTTCGCATATGGTAACGATAAACCCTTTCTATAATCATAACACTGATTCAGCCGTACCTGGGCCTATTTCTAGTTTGAAAATCATACCTTTCTAAAACCAATTACCTACAGCTTAACGATATATTTAGCCATGAATCAATTTTGCAAAAGCGAAGATACCTGTATTACTATAGATATCAGATCTGGATTCGTACCATCTAATCAGTACTCTGGGGCGCTCGCCGAATGGAGTCGAACCTTGAGGGCGTTCCGCCAAACGACCACCTGCATGGACGAGTTGGTTCCCCCTAGAAGTCTTGAAGCACAAAAGTCGTTGCATTTGAGTCAAGTTTTTTCAGGCCGGACACTTTCCCGGACACTTTCCGCAATTACAACTCGTTGGTCTGAGGCGAAGCCTCGCTAGCTATTAAGAAGATACTGACAATAAATAAAGGCTCTTTCGGAATTTTCATGGCTCCTGCAAGAAAAACGTGCTTAGTTAGCACAAACATCACGCAACACGCAACACGTGTTTTTCGACCACACAAATCACTGTTGAACCTAAATAAATAATAGCACTCGCAACACTTCTCCGAAGAAAGATCTCCACACTCACATTCCTTCATTCAGACAGGAAAGAGGAGTTTACCAATGTACCATTCACGCCGTCTCGTACTGTTCGCCCTGTCACTCCTGATCACTCTAGCCATTAGCGGTGGTCTCGTATTGGCACTGAACAACCCAGCGCAGACCGACCCTGAGAACGCCGTCCTTGCTGCATTTGAACGTGCTCGCACCCAAGACAGCTATCATGTGGTCGCCGATATCGATCAGACCATGATCCCACGGGCGATGGTTGCCAACCTGGGTAAAAGCGACAAGACCAGCGCCATGCGCATACTGGGTGATGTCGCTCAAGGCGCCAAGGTGGATGGCTCCCCCGATCAACGCGCTCGCATGCAATTCTATGCCGGAGCCGGGCAGGCGCCCGTAGAAATGATGATTGCAGGCGATGAAGCCTTTGTCGGTTACCAGGGCAAGTGGGAGAAAGTGGATGATCCCATGAGCGGCGTCGCCCCCGGCGCCGACTATCTCGGCTATCTGGTTGCCGTAGAGAACGTCAGTGAGGCAGAGATCGTCAATACAGCCGAGGGTAGCTTCAACCGCCACACCTTTAGCATCAACGGCGAAACCTATGCCGAATACCAGCGCCAGCGAACTCAGGAACAGATGGCGGGTCAATTGCCCAACGGTGTTGAGATACAGCCACATCCTGTGCATATGGCGATGAGCGGTGATGGTGAGTTATGGATCGATTCTGAGGGGCTGCCTAGAAGACAGATTCTCAGTCTCTCGATGCCGGGCGTCTCTGAGCGATACGATGCCCAGGTCGAGATGATCATAGA
>JAAENG010000558.1 GCA_024224665.1 Chloroflexota bacterium
ACCTCAATTTAGGTGCGAGATTGCGATCAGTTCCCCACTGAGGGTGAACAATTGCCCTTTTTTAGGGACAGGGACACTCCAGAAGGTTCATATTTGGAATTGCTGCGGCTGAAGCGACCTGCCGACTTTTGCGGAACTGCCCTAATACACTGTATGCCGGGACCGGAGAGATCGGGGGGTCTTACGGCATTGGCGTGCTTAAAACCACAGATGGCGGCCAGAGCTGGGCGGTGCTGGGAAGGAGTGAATTCGAAGGCATGGTCGTTTCTGCCATCATCGTTCACCCACAGAACAGCAATATCGTCTACGCCTCGACGACCAATGCCACCCACGGCTCGAAACAGGGTAAGTATGCGCCAAAACGTGGCGTGTTTGTCTCCACCGATGGCGGGCAAAGCTGGCAGGGCACGCTGGGATGTGCAGACTGTTACGGTGTCTCCGACCTGGTCATGGATGACACCGATCCCCGGGTGCTGTATGCCGGTGGGGGCGCCATCGGTATCTTTAAGACCACTGACGGCGGCAACAATTGGACTCAAATGACCAACGGTCTGCCGGACAGGGGTTTTGAACGCATCGAGCTTGCCATTGGATCGGGTGCAGGCGCAAGCGTTCTTTATGCCGGCTATGATGCAGTGGTCAATTCAGGCGGCAGTCTTAAGCCCTGGGGACTGATCTTCAGATCGGCCGACGGCGGCCAGAGCTGGCAGAATCTGCGCAATGCGCCCAACTATTGCAGCAGTCAATGCTGGTACGACAACATCATCACCGTCGATCCGAGCAACGCCAATATCGTCTATATCGGTGGTAATTACTTCGACCATGACCCGGACGCCTACTCAGAAGGTGTCGTCCTCAAATCTAACGATGGTGGAGACTCCTGGTACGACATGACCCCATCCACATCGCTGGATAAAGCCATGCACGCCGACATGCATGCCATTGCCATCAGACCTGATAATACCAACGACGTTTGGATCGGCAATGACGGTGGTCTTTATCGATCTACAAATGGCGGCGGGACCTGGCAAAACAAAAACAGCAACCTGGGAACTCTACAATTCGTGGGTATTGGCGTGCATCCTACCAATCCCAACATCGCCTTTGGCGGCTTGCAAGACAATGCCAAGGCCAAATTTGACGGCAGCAGTTGGACAGGCATGGACACAGGGGATGGTGGTTACTCGGCCATCGATCCATTCAATCCGACCATCTGGTATGGCTCCCGCTTCAGCTCGCAAGGTTGTTGTGTGCAATTCCAACGCAACGACAAGGGAGGAACCGCACCTCTGGCTGATTGGCAGAGCAAGGCTGAGGGTATAGATGTCAACGATCGAGTTGCCTTTTACGCTCCCATCGCCCTGGACCCCTCAACCCCGGGCGTGATCTACGTCGGCACCTATCGCCTCTATCGCACTGCCAATCGCGGCGATTCCTGGCAAGCGATCAGTGGCGACCTGACGGGAGGAGAACAGAGTCGGGGCAGGCTTATAGCCATCGCCGTCGCACCTTCAGATCCTGGCACGATTTATACGGGGTCTTCGGATGGTCTCGTGGCCGTTACGCGAAACCAGGGTGGTAGTTGGAGTGATGTCACTGGCTCATCGATGCCCAATCGCTATGTATCGGACATCGCCGTTTCGCCGCAGTCGGCGACGAAAGCCTATGTCACCTTCAATGGTTTCAGCACACACACACCCGGTAAGCCGGGCAAAATCTTCAGGACAAGCAACGCCGGTGGGAGTTGGCAGGATATCACCAACGATCTGCCGGATGTGCCTGTTCTATCCATCGCCCTTGATCCGGAGAATGCCAATCATCTCTATGTTGGCACCGACATCGGCGTATTTCGCTCGACCAATGATGGTACAAGCTGGTCTTACTTCAGTCAGGGCCTGGCGACTGTGGCGATCACGGATATGTTCCTGAACAACAACACGCGTCAACTCTGGGCTGCCAGCTATGGGCGAGGCGTCTATCGCCTGAACCTGGGTGGCGGTGCACCGACACCCACATCTACGCCATCTGCACAATCGTTGCGGATGTACCTGCCCATGAATCTGAAGTCGGTCAGGTTGGCGCCTACGCCTACGCCACCATCAACGGGTCCTGCCCCAGGCGACTGGCAAGGAGATAAGACCACCTTCTCGGTCACAGGAGATC
This sequence comes from Chloroflexota bacterium, assembly GCA_024224665.1. Lineage (GTDB taxonomy): Bacteria > Chloroflexota > Anaerolineae > J102 > J102 > PIVW01. The sequence goes on from JAAENG010000558.1 coordinate 2,164, forward strand.
AGCGAGATGCCTGGAATATCCGGGTGAATGTACCGGTACCGGGTTGTGAGATCTGGTTGCAACACCCAATTGCCCCCATTCAAGGAAACCGTTTCGACTATGTCGTGGACCTGCGTGAGCAAGGCAAATGGACCAACAGCGGCCGCTTTAGCAATAGCACGACAGCACAAGGCACGGTGCAAGTCGACAACATGTACTTCGGTATGTCATGTGGCAACTGGTCGGGCACAGTGAACTGGACTGCCACGTGGCAGGGAGGGGGGGGCACCGATCCCACGCCGACACCCACCGCTACCCGCCGTCCGCCCACTGCCACGCCCAGCAGCCGCAGCGGCATCTACGGACAAGTCAGTTACCAGGATCAAGGCATTGGCGGCATCAATCTCATCCTGCGGCGCTGCCCTTCAAACGACGCCTGTGATTTTCAAACCAGCAAGGTGGAGACCACCACTAGTGACAGCAACGGTTACTACAGCTTCACCGGCGCCCCTACACTGCCCGGCAATGACATCTATTTTGTCTATTTCTACAACCACAATGATGGCGAAAATACACCTGACGACCACTATCTCTGGCGCTGGTATGGCACAGATATCACCAGTTACAGTTCGGGCGCCAATATCTCAGGCGGCGACTTCGACATCGCCGACATCGAGTTGACAGGCCCCACGACTGAGCAAACCTCGCTGCCGGCTACCTTCACCTGGAACAAGCGAGACATGGCCGGTGAACGATATGCCTGGGAACTCTTTGACCTCGGCAGTGGTGCTTCAAAATGCTTTAGTGATCCCAGCACCAATGCCAGTTTCCAACTTTCAAGCAATACTTTTGTCAATGAGTGCGGCGGCAACTATGGCACAACCTACGGCTGGTTTGCTTGGGCCATCGATGGCGCCAGTTGGGATAACAACCAGGGCTTTGGCGATTCTTACTACTACGCCCCGATCAGCTTCACAGGTGGTTCGGCTACGGCCACCCCCACACCAACCCGCAGACCTACAGTAACCCCCACGACCGTGTTCACCCCAACGCCAACTCGCACACCCACACCCATCCCTGGCAACAGCATCAGTGGGCGGGTGACGGCTTACGGCGCTTCTGCCGCTGGAGTGACCTTGCAACTGCATATCTGCGACGGCGGGGGCTGTTCCGTTGAGACCACCACACCGACCAACGGCAGTGGTAACTATCAGTTCTCCAACGTCGCTGCTTTGGATCCGGGCGAGTCGTATCGAGTGCGCTATCTTAACGGGTCGAGTGGCGGCAATGCCAATAACTCAAGCAATCTTGCCTATTGGCTGACGGGCGCCATCACCAGCTTGAGCGCCCAGGCAGGCGCCGCTACAGTCAACTTCGATATTGGCGATGTGGCGCTAACCTGGCCGCCTCACAACACGGCTGATGTGCTCCCCATCAACTTCGCCTGGCAAGGTCGGGGCGTTGCCGGCGACCATTATGCCTGGACAACAGCCTATCAGGGTGATGAGTTCTGCTGGGTTGAGCCTCCCGTGGCCTCCACCGCATTTACATTAGATATCACGGCTGCGATCAGCTGTGATATGGAAGCTATGGCGCCCTTTGCGTGGTACGTTTACGTGACGAACGGTCCAGGCTACAACAATGGCTTTGGCCTCTCTTACTACCAACGAACCTACACTATCACCGGTGCCGCCGGCGCGCGCGAACGGCGCTTGGAACAAGCGGTTGCGCCTGAACTTTCAACTACGCCTCCCGACTCGCTGTCGAGTTTGCCGGAAGGCAACGCCATCCGTCCTCAGCAACAACGCTGATAAGGCGGTTTGCTAGCAGCTGAATACCGTAGAATGAAGAGCGCAGTATCGAAGCCATCCCCAATCCACATTGAGGGTGGCTTCACCTTTCGATGACCAGTCGTCGTCCGCAACGACAAACGCGCAAACGCAGTTTGGTTTCGCCACAGCCTCCGCAACCATGCTATACTAATGCACATGAGAAAACGTACATTACTCCCACTTATCGCACTCCTCGTCCTTCTCTTGGGGCTGCCAGCTTCGGCCCAGGATACCACTTCACTGGAACGGTTAGACATCAAACTTTGGCCTGAATTCGATGATCCCCGCTTGTTGGTCATCATCGATGGACAGGTAACTGAGCCCGGGCAGACGGTTCGCATCCCTGTACCTGTGGGCGCCACGATCAATGCTGTCGCCTCAGCAGGAGACGATGGCGGGCTCATGGACAATGAATGGCAGTCTGTTGCCGGCGCTGATGGCGGCACACTGGTCACTTTGGTTCCTTCAGCACCCATGTTCAGGGTCGAATATTATGTCCCTTTAACCACTGATGGAAATGAACGCCTCATCAACTTCGTTCTGCCGGCCGGCTTTTTTGAGGCCGAAGCCGCCTCGATTGAGATGCTCGTCCCGCCCGATAGCGAAAATGTGGATAGCCGGCCCGCGGCAGATATAAGTGATGTCGGCGAAAATGGCACCCAACTCATGCTCAGAACGTTCGGCCCTGTCGCCGGTACTGAACCGATTGTGCAAAGCCTGACCTATGAAAATCCAACCGGCGCCTTGGCGATGCCCGAGGATGCCGGCCCCCCGGCCACGGCCATCCAACCCGGCGCCCAAGCGGTGGCGACCGCTGATTCAGGTTCCGATATAGACTACCTGCTCATCGGCTTGGTTGTGCTTGCGATACTATTGGTGAGCGCCGGAGCCTTTGGGCTATGGCGCACAAGAAAGACAGAAACCGAACCAGCGCCTGCAGCCAGGCAGCGTCCACCCAAACAGAAGAAGAAACAACAAACCGAAGCCGGTGGCCAGACACAAAGCGCCAAAGACCGATTCTGTCGCAAATGTGGCATCGAGTTCAAACCGGAGGATCGGTTCTGCCGCAATTGTGGTGCGAAACGGGTGTAACGAAAATCTGGCGTGGTTCGTTTCGGTTTTGGATTAAGGATTGAAGATTGAAGATGTACCTCGGCAGCCAATCCTTAATCTTTAATCATCTCCTGAGCATAATTTTGATTTATGTAAAGTGAAAATCTTGGCAGGACCGTGCCGACTTACTTAATGAGGGGGTAATGCCGGTAGATAGGGCAGAGGGTTGATGCGCTCGCCGTTTTTGCGTAGCTCGAAATGGACATGTGGTCCGGTTGAACGTCCCGTAGATCCTACCGCACCGATTGCCTGCCCCCGTCCTACGCGCTGTCCTACTTGCACCAAAGGCCCTTTGAGATGGCTATACAGCGTTTGTAAACCGTTTCCGTGGTTGAGAATCACAGAATAGCCGTAACCGGTGAAGAGCCAGCCAGCACGAGAAACTGTGCCACCCACAGCAGCATAGACGGGCGAGCCATAGGGTGTAGCGATATCGAGCGCCCTGTGGCCCGAACCATAACCTTGGCTAAGCCAACCGCGTAAAGGCCAGGCTAGAGTCGATGCGGCTGACTTGGCAGGAGGGGCGATATTGAGTTCTAGATAACCACCTGGAATGATCAGTTCCTCGCCCACTTTTGCACTGCCATCATCGAAGCCATTGGGCCCGTAGCCGACGATCACGTTGACCTCCACATTCCATTTTTTGGCGATAGATTCAAGCGTATCGCCTTGCACGATGGTGTAAATGGCTCCGATAAATGGGAGGATACGCACTTGCTGGTCGATCCTGAGCACGTCGGGATTACGTCTCAGTTCGGGGTTGCTGTAGCGCAGGGTATCGATGTCCAGATCGAATCGTGCAGCAATCGTCCATAAAGAATCACCTGACTTCACGACATAGGTGATGATGTTGCCGCGCTGATACTGGCGTTCCTGACCTAATGCCCGGCACCAAGATAGTTCGGCGTCGCCCGACCCCGCGCATGGATCGGCCAACACAAGCAAGGGAACCAGCATCCCAATAAAAATCGCGCCGGTAAATGCGACGAAAAAGAAATGGATTCTCGAAGACTTTGGGGAAGACATGGGCCGATATTAGCACGATCTGAGATATTCAGACAAGCCCAACCAGCCGTAGATCTATTCTGGCAGGCGAGGAACACGCGCCAGAATGGCACTAATCACCTCGTAGTTGATGGTGCCCAGACGAGCGGCGACGTCGTCAGCGCTAATCGATTCGTCACCCTGACGTCCAATCAAAACGACTTCATCGCCGGAGCGCACGCCCGGTATAAGGCTGACATCAATGGCCGCCTGATCCATGCTGACACGCCCGACCAGAGGCGCACGCCGCCCCCGAACCAGGACATGCCCCCAGTGCTGCGGTGCACGACGAAATCCATCAGCGTAGCCCACCGGGATCACAGCAATGGTTTGCCGGCCCTCAGTGCGGTAGCTAAGTCCGTAACCGATGGGGCTGTCAGGTTGCAAGGTCTTTACCTGGGCGATGGTCGTCTTCCAGGTCAATGCCGGCCGGTACCCTGATGGTAGTGGTACGCCAGGGCCGGGCGCTAAACCGTAGAGACCGATACCAAGACGGACAGCATCATAATGGGCATCTGGACGGGTGAGCAAGGTGGCGGTGTTGGCAACATGTACCAGGGGCGGGCGCAGATGCAGATGCTCGATTTGGGACAATAAGGTCCGAAACCGCACGAGCTGATAGTCGGTGTGAGGATCATCAGGTTCGTCGGCCATGGCCATATGTGAAAACAGGCCCACTACATCGACGTGGGAAAGTGTTTGCAGATACCCCAAAAAATCAGGGACCTCTGCCGGAAACAGGCCCAGCCGCCCCATGCCCGTATCGACTTTGACATGCACTTTGGCCCTACGTCCCAAGGCCATTGCCGCCTGATTCAAGGCGTCGGCCACATCCCGCTCGTAGACCGTGAGTTGTACATCCAATTCAATCGAAGATCGAACCTGCCAGGGAGGTGTGTAGCCCAAGACCAGAATCGGGGCCAAAATGCCAAGGCGGCGTAGTATCTGTGCCTCCGGTTGGCAGGCAACTGCGAGCATATCTGCGCTGGCCTGCATAACGATCCGGGCTACGGTCGGCGCACCATGGCCATAGGCATCGGCCTTGAGAACGGCGATCAGTTTTGTGGAGGATTGCAGACGGGCGCGGGTGGCCCGCACATTATCGGCCAGGGCCAGTGTATCGATCTCCACCCAGGTAGGTCGCTGACTGTTGCGCAGCCGTAAGCTCAACCAGGCGGGGTTCTGCCTGACAAGCAGTTGGGAAGCGCGATCCGGTTCGGACATAAGGAGGGCCGTCATGCGCTCCAGACGGGCTTCACGACTCCCTTTGAGCAAGACCACCGTTCCCGGTTTCAATAAAGGTAAGGCCAGGTCGGCAGCGGCATTGGCTGTATCGGCATAGGCTATTCGATCAAGGCTCAAACCAGATGTGCGGGCGCTGCCGGCCAGGGCTCTAGCTTGCTGGCCTACCACGATAAGATAATCTACCGCCTCGGCGACGGCCGGTCCCAATGTTTGCAGATGTGTGTCTGCCGCTGGTCCCAGATCGCTGTGTTCTCCTAAGATGGCAAGGCGTTGGCGGGCGGGATAATCCGCCAGAGTACGCAGAGCAGCACGCGTGGCGGTGGGGCTGGCACTGTAGGTATCGTCGAGCAGAATGCTATCGTCGATGCCTGGAATGGGACACAAACGCCCGGGGAAGGGCCGAAACGTTTGCACGCCATTCACTATCTCCTCGACCGGCACGCCGAGCAGGAGGGCGATACTCACGGCCGTTCGTATCGGCACAAGGTTGTGCTCACCGAGCAGGTTTGAGTGCAGGTGGATGGGCATGTGAGACCGGCTGGTTTGGTTGGCTGGGGTCAGACCTGCCATTACCGCCATTGCTGTCCCACGCAATCGCGTTATCGCCTCTTGGTTAACGTTTAGCAACATGCTTTGCTTCATGCGGGCGCTCGACCCTGTGGCGGTTGAGTGAAGCTGGATGGGCGTGTTTAGCCGGCTGCTATGAGTGAGTACGGTGTGGGTCTCAACATGAGTCAAAGGCTCTTGCAAGGGATCATCGGCGTTGACAATGGCGAACCCATGTAGTGGCAGCGCCTTTACAATCGCCGATTTCTCTTCGACGATAGCTTCTAAACTTTCGAACGTACCGATGTGGGCGTCGTGAATCACGGTGATGGCAGCGATAGTGGGCCTTACAATCGCCGTTAGATCTGCGATCTCGCCATGCGCATCTGTGCCAAGCTCGATGACAGCCAGGTGATGGTGGGGTTCGAGTGTTCCTAACGCTAAAGGGACACCCAAACGATCGTTATAGCTCTCACGGGTGCGGAAGAGCCGACCAGGGTAACTGCGTTCGAGCAGATCGGCAGTCAGTTCCTTGGCAGTGGTTTTGCCGCTGGAGCCGGTGATGGCGATGACCAACGGCTGGTACCGGCGTAAGATATATCCGGCCCAGGCGCGCAAGGCATCGCCCGAATCCGGCGCCAACAACGTGAGCACCGCGGGATGGTCGGGGATGAGATGCTGGCAGATCACACCTGTGCAACCTTGGGCAACGGCGTCTGCAATGAAATCGTGGCCATCACCCGAAGGTGTGCGCAAGGCCACGAAGAGTTGCCCAGCTGCGGCCAGACGCGAATCGTGGCAGAAATCACTCCAGGATCGCACATTCTGCGGGCCGTGTATCTGCCCACCAGTCGCCGTTACAAGATCTGAAAGCTGAATGGCCATGGATAACGATTGTGGCTCTTTTGTGTTGCGTGTTGCGTGTTGATCAAGTGATTGTGGTTGCCTTACCCCGATATCCTGGAGATCCCACGATCGATTACATTGTTTCGCGCTCGATCTCGGATAGATAATTGACACAAGCCACATCCAAAGGGTCTTCGCCCAACGGCGTCTCGAACCAGGCATGTAAGATCTCTTTGGCAAGGGGTTCGCTAGTCAGGCGTAAACTCAGGGCTAACACATTCGCCCGATTCCATAAACGGGCGCCTCGGGCCGTTTCGGCATCGACACAGAGCGCAGCGCGAATGCCCGGTATCTTGTTTGCAGCTATCGCCACACCGGTGCCTGTCCAACAGCAAACGATGCCTTCGTCGGCGCGACCATCGGCGACATCTTTGGCTATGTCGTGGGCGAGGCGAGGCCACAAGTTTTGTTCATCCTCCTCCTGACCATCGCTACGAATCGGGCCATATCGTGTTACATCATGACCTCGTGAAATGAGTTCCTCGATGATGAAGTCGGTCACATGATTACGCTCGTCAGCGCCAAATGAGATTCGCATTGTTGACTCCGTTTTTTGAATGGGGTAATGGTTGGTTCGTAGTATGCGCTTTAGCGCTACTGGCGAGTTTTCCAACGCAAAAGCGCTTACGAGCCTGGGTCATTGAATGACAATGAGTTCTACCTGGTTGGCTACGGTGTCGAAGAGCACACACCGGGGTTGGTTGCCATCCCGTGGCGAACCCACGGAGCCGACACCCACCAGCGTGCGCGAGCCCGGAGGCAAGTCAACATGATTGCCTGACAGTCGTAGCAGACGGTTATCGCTGCTGAATCGCTGTACAGCCTGCACATGCGTGTGGCCGTGAAAGGCAATAAGTCGGTCCTGCTCCTCCAGGGCGGCGAAAGCGGACCAAATGGCGTTCTCGTCGAGCAGCAGACTTGGGAAAAGTTGCATCCAGCGAGGGCGGTGTTGCGTCATGTATCGCCGTGTGGATTGTAGGTCGACGCACTCGGCCGGAAAAGCGGGGGTCGCATGTGTGGCTATCCAGTCTGTGCCGGTAATCAGAGCAGGCCAGACCGCGATCTCTGTCTGGTGATGCTGGGGGATTCCGGGGAAGGTACTGACCTCCCAATTGCCAAAGCAGTGCCGGATCGGAAGGCCATGCAGCAGACGCAGAGGTTCGACGCCCAGATCGCCCAGTTGCAGGTAAGCCTGAACATCACGAGTTTCCAAGTAGGTCAGGGCGCGTTCGAGATCGCGTGTGTTGCTATGGACATCTGAAAAAATGGCGATGAGCGGCATGGTTGGCGGGGCATCGTTTGTAAAGAGAGAATCATTCTGCTTCAACCCCAGTGTATTCCAAATGGCAGAACCTGAGCAAGATAGTCTGTCCCATAACTTGAGTTAGAAATTGCTCCAGGTTATCATACCCACATCTCTAATCACTCCCCCTACCCTGCAATAACTGCGCGCTGACTGCGCATTTTCATGTCAGGCGGGGTTTTTCTGTAAATCCATCGCAATTATAGTCAAAAATCACGTTGAATTATGATTGTGATCATACAACCCTGCGGATTTTTTGTGTATACTGGACAACGAAGCATCGTGAACATCATCACATCCACCACACAATCGCACCGTTTGAACAACTTCGAGACCTATTATGACCAACCTGACTGGCATGCGATCAATCGATCGCAAAGAACGACTTTTGATCCCGCGGGAGCCCGTTCCGCAACAAGACCCCAAAGAACGTATCGAGAACTTCTTCGAGGTATACGAAGGATATGATGCGGAAGCAGCTGTCATCGAGGCGACCCGTTGCTTACAATGCCCGGAGCCGCAACCCTGCACTCTGGGCTGTCCGGTGCACAACGACATCCCAAGAGCGCTCTGGCATATCGCTCAAGGTGATTTCTTCGAAGCTTATCGGGCGTTTCGACAGACGACAACCTTGTCTGAAATATGTGGGCGGGTGTGTCCACAAGAAAAATTATGCCAGGGCGTATGCGTCGTAGGCGCGCACGACGAGGACCCGGTTTTCATCGGCAAGCTCGAGGCTTTTGTAGCCGACTATGTGCGAGAAAACGGCGGCATTAACCTCGTCCCCGATCATCCCACCGGCCGTACGGTTGCTATTGTTGGTTCCGGCCCCGCCGGCCTACACGCGGCCGAAATCCTGGCCTTGCACGGACATGAGGTAGATGTCTATGAAGCCTGGCCCAAACCCGGCGGACTCCTGATTTATGGCATTCCCGGATTCAAATTAGAGAAAGACAAAGTCGATGCATTGATCGATCGGCTAGAAGCGCTTGGTGTTCGTTTTATTTGTAACACATGCATCAACGATGATGGGCAACCCAGCGTTAGCGACCTCTATGAAGACTACGATGCCGTGATGTTGGCTATTGGCTCGGGGACCCCCTCGACCATGGGTACCGAAGGCGAGGATCTCCCAGGTATTTGGCAATCTATCGACTTTCTGGTAGCGACCAACCTTCCCTTGTCTGATCTGCCGGAAAGTGCGCCGATTCCTTTCGTAGAAGGCAAAAATGTTGTCGTCGTCGGTGGCGGCGACACCGGCACAGATTGTGTGCGTTCTGCCAAACGTGCGCATGCTGCCACTGTCACCTTAAGCTATCGACGCACCGAGGCAGAAATGCCGGGTCGGGCCGAAGATCGTAAATTTGCCCGTGAGGAAGGTATCCTATACGAATTTTTAACCCAGCCCATCCACTTTGTTGCCGGCGCAGACGGCCGTATTTCCGAAATCAAGATGCGCCGTATGAAACTGGGGGAGCCCGACGCCTCAGGACGCCGCCGCCCGGTACCTATCGAAGGCTCGGAGTTCATCATGGATGCCGACCTGGTGGTGTTGGCTCTGGGCTTCTGGCCTGATGACAAATTCACCAAAAAGGTCGAAGGATTAGACACCCAGAAATGGGGGGAGATCAAAGTTGATCCCATGACGGGGATGACCTCTAAAGTAGGCATTTGGGCAGCCGGTGATGCCGTTAATGGCGCCGATCTGGTAGTAACAGCCATGTCCAGTGCCAGAAGGGCAGCCGAGTCTATGGATATGTACCTCGACGCCTTGACCGAAGAGTATAAGCAAATGGGCATAGGCGGTCCCGTAGTTCAACGTCGCTCTAACAGCCAAAAACTTATGTAATCACGACACGTTTTCGAATTTGACGGCGGCAGGGTCCTCATGGGACCCTGTCGCTTTTTATTGCGCAAGCTTGTCTTGCAGGCGGATGCGTTGCGCAGTATGATTTGCCTCTGTGTAAACGCCTCAATTCATTGACACTCGATATCCAGACAGCCTATGCCCATTGAAATCGACGAAATGACCATCGAACACTTTGACACCCTCCTGGCTCTGTGGCGAGCATCAGAGGGCATAGGCTTGAGTTCTACCGATAGCCGTGAACGCATTTCTGCATACTTAACTCGCAATCCCGGACTCAGTCTGATCGCGCTTGACAACGACGATCTTGTGGGGGCGATCCTCTGCGGCCATGATGGGAGAAGGGGTTACATACACCACCTGGCTGTGGCCGAAACTCATCGTCATCAAGGCATCGGAACGACTTTAGTGGCTCGGGTCTTGTTAGAGCTTGAAAAAGTGGGCATTGATAAATGTCATCTTTTTGTCATCGCCGAGAATGCTCCGGCCCTTGCGTTTTGGCGGTGTATTGGCTGGCAGGATCGTGTCGAACTCAAAATGCTGTCACGCTTCATCGGGGAATAGAAAACATGGACTTTCTGATCGATTCTATGTTGGCTGCAGATTGGCCGTCGGTTCGCAATATTTACGAGCAGGGGATCGCCACCGGCCGTGGTGCGTGGTGCGTGAGTCGATTTTAGATACGAAACACGGGCGAAGTTCATCCTGAGTACTTGTCCCCTTTACGATTGTGGCGTTTCCACGAACCGAATGGAATTCGTCGCTGAAACTACGAAGGCCCTTATGAAAGTTAAGAAAATAACTCAGTAATGTAGCCTATG